>CATWID010000116.1 GCA_958350755.1 uncultured Collinsella sp. | reverse complement strand
CCCGGATTCATCTTTTCGCAAGCGCCGTCCACGATCTTCTTCAAGCTTTCAAAGAAAGAGAAGGCTTTGCGATCCTGTTTAAGTTCAGTCGTGGGCTCGAGGGAAATCGTCGTAGGTTCGTCGATTCCAGCGAAAAGGGCCGAGTACAACTTCCCTACGTTCAGCTTCGGGTCTTCGACATCAATGGAAAAGCCGTCAACACCCTCGATCGCGATCTTCCCATCCTTCAGCCCGACCTTATATGCCTTCTGAGCCATAGCGTTTGAGTCGTTTCCTGACAACGTCAGCGCCTCCTTCAACGGTCTTGGCCACAAGGTCGAGCACCTTGTAGTCGTCGCATTCGTATTCCAAAGCCCCACTCTTCACGTCAATTATTCCATTTTTGTCGCGTGCGAGAACGATGACGTTATCGACATCGAGGTTTACGACAAAGAGCGGGTTGTGCGTAATCATCAGCACCTGCCGGTTGGCGCTCATCCTCTTAAAGGCGCCAAGGACGTGCTCCTTAATCGCTACTTGCGAGATCTGATCCTCCGGCTGGTCGATAATATAGACCCCTGGTTTAGCGTCCTCCTCCGCCAAAAGGTCGAAGTACAGGGTCCCGTACAGGCCAGGCGACGGTTCGGCGTCGATGCCTATGGACTTGTTGGTGATTTTCCTTCTCTCGGTTACGCGGTCAACCACCGCATGAAGCTTGTTGCGAATCTGATCGTAGCACGTCGCCATGGAAGGTTTTTCACCTGTTACCGCTGCAGCTATTTCCTCCGTAGTCAGCTCAGTCGGGGACTGAATGCCATTCAGCAGAAGCGATAGCTTAGGCTTGTTAAACACCTCCCTAAAGACCTCATTGCAGTAGCTTATGTCGGTACTACCAGAAGTGAGTTCGGAGACAAATATGAATTTCCCCATAGGATTGGGAACCCTAATGTCAACAGGAACGGCATACTCGAGCTTCCTGTCGCAGCGCTTTGCGGCAAGCAACACTGCGTTGGCAATTTTCGCAGAGACCTCGTCAAGGGTCGCCGAATAATTATCGATAGTTTTTTGCTCGTCAGTCTTTCTCTTCGAAAGAACTCTGCGTTCCTCGCTCGCGGCGTCCTTGACTGCTTGGGTTTTCGCGTCATTGCGTTTGTAGACCAGCCTTTGCTTCTCGAGAAGTTTGAGAAGCCTATCCATCGCCTCCATTGCATCGGCATGGGCCTCGGCGGCTTCAAGCCCCATCTCTTTGAAAAGTTTCGAGTAATCTATTATTGCGTTGGCAAGATCGCTCCTGCAGGAGAGCAATTTAGAGCAGAGATCATCGATGTCCTTAAAAGAGATCGTCTTCGAAAATCGGGAGATGGTAAGCTTCTCAGACTTTGGCAGGT
The DNA here is from genome assembly GCA_958350755.1 of uncultured Collinsella sp. Lineage (GTDB taxonomy): Bacteria > Actinomycetota > Coriobacteriia > Coriobacteriales > Coriobacteriaceae > Collinsella. Next base: position 1,140 of record CATWID010000116.1, on the reverse strand, counting down.
CCCGCAAAACCACCTCATGCTTATCAAGTCGACGGCGTGCATCGTTGAAGCGCGCTTTCGACTCTAGGGCGACAACGCACTCGTCAAAGAAGCGCTTGAGCGACTCTTTGATTGAGCTGACATCAACGTGGGATTGAAAATACTTACCGAAATAATCGTCTTGCCCCTGCCCCGAATGCAGCTCTTCGAGGGTTTTACGAACGCTGTCTTGGTCGTCAAACTTGAACTCAGCCGCATCTGGGAGAAGAGTATCGACGCTTATGCCCTCTTTCGCGCAATAGGCCTCGTATCCGTCGACCAACTTGGAATCGCCTACATGCCGGCAACCGGTTATGCGGTGAATCATCATCGACTTGCCTATGGAGTTGTCGCCGATAATCGCGTTGATTCCGGGCGAAAGCGGTATGTCAAAGCACTTGCCGTCAATTGAGAGTTCAAGCGAGTCGAGCTTCGAGGAGCTGGCGCTGAAGAACGAGCAGTCGCCGACCTTGATTCTCGAGGGGTCGGTGATTGCCATGAGCAGACCTTCGAAAGTCGGCAGGCATTTCAGGCTGGAGAACGAAATCTCACCGCCTTCTTTCCCTGGATAGGTCGCCCAATCATGACAATCGCTCCCGACAACAAACGGAACGGCATCTTTGGGATAGGTCTCGATGAGTCTCTTGATGTCGAGTTCTCGCCGCTTGTTGCGAATTTCGACCGCGTCGACAAACTCGGTCAAAATCACTTCGCTGGCGCAATTCGCGCCGAGACTGCTCACGTCCCGCTTCGCTTCCTGACCGGCCGATTTCTCGTGTCCGATGAGGACGGCGTTGAGGCCGATGTCCCTCAAGACCTTGGTGAAACCGTCTTCGGTGAAAGCGCCAATATTAAGATCGTCGTAGCGCGGTTTCCCATTCTCATCACAGACGACCTCTGCGATGCCGTCGATTAGATCGGGGTGCCGGTCATCGAAGATGGCAACGATATGGACGACGGTCGGCTTCTTGCCACCGGCGCGAATGGATACGCTGAACTCAATACCAGGAAGCACTTTGTTCAGGCAACCATCCCCCTCCCTCTCTTTCAAAGCGTAGTAGAGGTCTTTGTCGAAGCAGTCGTGGTCGGTGATTGCGCACATGTTGATGTCATGCGCCTTCA
>CATWID010000115.1 GCA_958350755.1 uncultured Collinsella sp. | reverse complement strand
GGCCAGCCCGTGGGAGGCCAGGGCGCCGCTGACCGGTGGACGGCACCGAGCCGTCATCGAACTTAGAAGGGGGAGGCCTCGCGGCCTCCCCCTTTTTTGCGTTTGAAAGATAGTTGTAATACAAGAACTCGCTTTCGTTTAGCTTGTCTTACTGTTTGGCTGTATTTTGAGTCCTTCTTTTGTATTTGCGCGATAATAACTCCCATTGGCGTTAGGGAGGACTTGATGTTTACCGTTTTTGTCTTGGGCAATATTGCTTCGGGTAAGTCGACTGCCTGCCGCTATCTTGAATCTCATGGCGCCATGCTTATCGATCTGGATGAGCTTGCCAAATCGCTGTATGTGCCAGGCTCCGATATCGTCAATGCCCTCGCGGAAGAATTTGGCTGGGATATTTTGGACGAGGAGGGCGGCGTTCGCCGTAACATCCTCGCTTCTCGAGCCTTTGTTTCTCCTGATGCGGTCGCGAGGCTCAATAGCATTGTGCACCCCGTTCTCATTGAGCAGCTGTCACTGAGGATTCTTGATCCGGTTTGCTGTACGGTTTCATCTCCCCGTTATTCCTTTGCGGTGGTCGAGGTTTCTGCTCCGACTGGTTTTGAGGATGCATTTGGCTTGGCTGATGAAATTCTGGTCATCAGCGCCCCTTTGTCAGTTCGTCGCGAGCGTGCTATTCAGCGTGGCATGGAGCCATCTGATTTCGATGCCCGTTCTGCTTGCCAGCCCGATGAGTCTGCGCTGTGCAATCTCGCTACAACGGTGATTGATAATGCCGCAGGCGATAATTCGCTCTTTGAGCAGCTTGACTCATGGCTTGCATGCCATGGGTTTATAGACACTGCGAATAAGGAGGATGCCGATGCCTAAGACACATTTCTTTGCGTGGTATCGCCTTATACCGCTGGCTGCCGTTTTTGCCTTCGGCCTTATCTCATTCGTTTACTCGTGTGCTCCTGCGACTTTCTTTAAGCCGCTGTATCCCATTGACTACGAGGCGTATGTAAAGCAATCTAGTATTTCGCATAATCTGGATCCGTATCTGGTGTGCGCTGTCATTAAGTCGGAATCGAATTGGGATCCCGAGGCTGAGTCGAATCAGGGTGCTCAGGGATTGATGCAGCTGATGCCCGAGACTGCCCAGGATATGATCGCCAAGGGTCTTGTCGACGGTGGGGAGTATTCGGCCGACAACCTTAACGATCCTGCTACGAATATCGAGTTTGGCTGCGCGTACCTCTCGTATCTCTTAACGTATTTCAACGGGTCGACGGATAGCGCTATTGCCGCATATAACGCCGGCATGGGCAATGTGGATGGTTGGGCGCAGCAGAGCACGTCGCTTCACAATGCAATCACCTTTCCCGAGACGCAGGCGTATCTGATTCGTGTCAATAATGCCTGGGTTCGCTATAAGACCCTCTATCCCGCCGGTTCGTATAGGACTATGCCTGCCGCCTGCGTATACTGCAGATGTATGAGTTAGGAGTATCCATGGCGGATTTTGAAGTTGAGCGTGTTGGCGGAGAGCTCAAACGTTTTGGCGTTGAGGGCTCTGATGTGCCGTTTAAGGTCGTGTCTCCCTATGAGCCTGCAGGTTCCCAGCCGAAGGCCATTGAGTCGCTTGTGCAGGGTGTGAGGGACGGAGACCGCTATCAGGTTTTGCTTGGCGTGACCGGTTCGGGCAAGACCTTTACCATGGCCAAGACCATCGAAGCTCTCGGTAAGCCAACGCTGGTCATGGCTCCCAATAAAACCCTCGCCGCCCAGCTCGCGAGCGAGCTCAAGGAATTCTTTCCCAACAACGCCGTGGTCTACTTCGTCTCGTACTACGACTATTATCAGCCCGAGGCGTATGTACCGCAGAGTGATACGTATATCGAGAAGGATTCCTCGATTAACGAAGAGGTCGAGATGCTGCGACATCAGGCGACCGCATCGCTGCTATCTCGACGCGATGTAATCGTCGTCGCATCGGTCTCGTGTATCTATGGCATCGGTTCTCCCGAGGACTATGCGGGCCTAGCTCCGAACGTCGACAAGAAGGTGCCGCTCGAGCGCGATGACTTTATCCATGCGCTTATCGATATCCAGTACGATCGCAATGACTATGATTTGGCACGTGGCACCTTCCGCGTGCGCGGCGATGTCGTCGACGTGTATCCGCCCTATGCCGAGCACCCATTGCGGTTTGAGTTCTTTGGCGACGAGGTCGAGCTGATTGCCGAGATTGACGAGGTCACCGGCGAGATGCTGCGTGAGTACGAGGCCATTCCCGTGTGGCCGGCCTCGCACTACGTGACTGAGAAGCCGAAGGTCAAAGCGGCTCTGAAATCAATCAGTGAAGAGTGCGAGAAGCGTGTGGCCGAGCTCAAGGCGACTGATAAGCTGCTCGAGGCACAGCGTCTGCAGCAGCGCACCGACTATGATCTCGAGATGCTCGAGACCATGGGTTTTTGTAACGGTATCGAGAACTACTCGCGTCATCTGGACGGTCGAAAACCGGGCGAGCCGCCGTTTACCCTGATCGATTACTTTCCTAAGGACATGCTCTGCATCAT
>CATWID010000114.1 GCA_958350755.1 uncultured Collinsella sp. | reverse complement strand
AACGGCATGTATGATCTCATTGTCTATCGTGCACAAAAGGACGAGCAGTTCCTCTATGATGTCGCCGACTTGGTCGATATTCCAGTCATCAATGCCCTCACCCTCGGCGATCACCCGACCCAGATGCTCGCTGACGCTCTCACGATGGAGGAGCAGTGGGGTGGCCTGCGCACGAGCCGTGGCAAGAAGATGGCCTTCGTTGGCAACTGCGCCGGCGCCCCCGTGTGGTATGGCCGTCTGTGCGCGATGCTCGACATGGACTTCCTCGCTATCGGCCCCGACGACCTCCGTCACCAGATGTGCAAGGAAATGATCGAGGAGGTCGAGGCCTGCTACGCCAAGTACGCGCCCAACAGGACCTTCACCATCACCTCTGACCTTGATGCTCTGGACGGTGTCGACGTAATCGTTACCGAGGAGTGGCGCTACATCAACCCCGAGTGCGGCGATGAGGTTCTGGACCCCGACGACTACAACTCTTGGCTTGGCGACGCCGAGTCCCTGTACCCCTATCGCGTCACCAGTGAGCTGTGCAAGCGCACCAACAACCCCGACATCTTCTGCATGCACGAGCTCCCCTCTGTTCACAACGCAAATCACCGCGTTGGCAAGATGTTGCTCGACCAGTGCGAGAACGACCTGCATCGTGAAATCATCACCGAGGGCTTTGAGATTGCGGACGAGTGCTTTGAGGCCAACGCGTCGGTCATCTTCCGTGAGGCAGAGAACCGTCAGCACACCATCAAGGCCGTTATGTGCGCCCTTCTGGGTCTCTAGGAGCTGTATCAATGGAAAATGCAAAGTTAAAGAGCAGCAAGGTTTACGCATGGGTTCTCGTGATCGCGCTCGGCCTCATGTCTGCCGGTACGACCGGTTCCTATAGCGTAATCGCTGGCTCCTTCGTCGCGCCCGTGTGCGAGGAGTTCGGATTTGACTACTCCATCTTCTCGTATTACTTCACTGCAACGCTCATTGGTCTTGCAGCGGCTCTTCCGTTTGTCGGAAAACTCATCCCCAAGGTTGTTGGCAAGTTTTGGCTCCCCGTCGTCGAGCTTATTCTGCTCGCCGCTGGTGCAGGCATGGCTTTCTACACCGAAGTCTGGATGTTCATCGCAGCTGGCGCCTTGATTGGCGTTTGCTTCGCCTTCACCAATGGTTCAAAAAATCTGGCGGCCTGGCAATTGGTCTCGCTTGGGCAGTGAACTCGATTTACATGCTCATCATGAGCCCCGTCATCACCTCTGTCATTGAGGCTGCTGGCTGGAGGACTGGTTATCTGGTGCTCGCTGGCGTCTCCGCCGTGCTCATTCTCCCCGCTTCCATCCTGATTATCCGCTATAAGCCCCAGGACAAGGGCATGCTGCCATATGGCTATGTCGAAGGCGAGACGGTCGCCGAGACCGAGGAGACGACCGAGGATGGTGCACGTGGCGTCAGCTATGCACGCGCTATTAAGTCGCCTGCATTCTTCTTCTGCATCGGCTTCCTCTGCCTCGTTCAGCTTACTTGCTGCATGAACCAGCTGTTCCCCACCTATGCCGCCGAGGTCGGCTTTAGCCCCATGGTGGGTGGTTTCATGGTTTCCGCCGCATCGCTGTTCGACCTGTTCCTCAATCCGATCGTCGGTACCACCTGCGATAAGTTTGGCAGCACCAAGGCCATTCTGAGCTGGCTCGCCGTCTCGATTCTCTCCTTTGTCATGCTCATGATGAGCAGCGGCAACTCGACGCTCAGCATTCTTGCTGCCGGTGTTAACGACGTCATGTACGTCATCGCCGGCACCGCTCTGACCGTTTTGGTGATGGACGTCTTTGGCTCCCGTGACTTTGGTCGCATCTTCGCGCTCATCTGCTCCGTGGGCTATATCGTCGGCGCCTTTGGCATGCCCGTCATGATGAAGGTGTACGAGCTTGTCGGCTCCTTCCAGGGCGTTTTCATCTTCTGTATTGCATGCAACGTCATCATCGGTCTGTTCTTGCTGCTGGCAAAGAAGACTGGTAAGAGCCTCTCTTGGGACGAGTAGTTCGATTCGTCTTAGTCATACGCTGTAGGAGTTAATCTGTAGCAGCTTTAGGGCATCGGCTAACGCCGGTGCCCTTTTTCATGGAATGTGACAAAGGGACTGCCCCTTTGTCACATTTGCGCCTAGCTCGTTTTGCCCATCAGCGTAATACGGACGCTTGGACGGGTGTACTCGTCAAACTCGTCCTCGGGCTCCGTGTCAAACGAATAGTACGTTTTGATGGGGTTGTCACTCGTCCTGATGGAGATTCTCTCGTAGAGCGAACCGTTCAAAAAAGCCTGCCTAAACTCTTCGGGGAGCTTTTGCGGTGCTAGGAGCTCGGGACTCACGGTCTTGACGTCTATGGTTTGGACAACAGAGGAAAGCTCATCCAGATCGAGCTCGACGCGGGCGAGGTTGTCCTCAAGGCTCGCGTCGGGGTCGATCTCTGCGATGTAGCTCACTTCCTTGAGCGTCCCCTTGTTGTCAAAGTCCAGATACGTATAGGTCTTCTGGGCGTCGGAGTCGCCTTCGTGCAGATAGCCGCGGACATGATAGCCGTAATCTTGATATCGCTCGTAGGGGTCATCGGCGGACACGTACTCGCATGCGGGCTCTAATGCCTTGCGGGCGATGGCGATCTGCTCGGCCGCGGCCGCGGCGTTCTGCTGCATCCCGATGTTTCCCTGCGCCAGCTGCGGGATATAGGCACCGCACA
>CATWID010000113.1 GCA_958350755.1 uncultured Collinsella sp. | reverse complement strand
GGTGCGTCTCGTCATGCTTTCTGAGCGCCGATTTATCCTGTAACAGGTAAAACCACTCGCCGTTTACCCGTTCGTAAGGGCGGTCCTCTCGCTCGAGAACGACCGGATCTCCCTCTTGAGCCTCGAGAAGCCCCCTACCCTCGATTCCAAACTTCTGCGCGAGCGACTCAAGCTGCTAAAGCAGGTCGTACAGCCCCACCGCGGGCAGGAGCTCCGCCCCGTACGCCTTCTCGAGCATCGTCCGCTCGAAGCGGTCGTATGTTTTAATTGCCTCGCCGTAAGTCAGCGTGGTCCCGATCGAGGGCATCTCATCCATCTGCATCGATTCTCCTGTCTGCCGATTAGAGGCTGCTCGCCTCGCCGAGCGCTGGCGTATTCGCCGCAAAGCGCACCCCTCCAAAGGTGAGCTCGACGGGGTGTCCAGATTTGACCAAGTCGCAAAGGGCGTATATTCCATATCCCGCCACCCCGGCAATGGAAACGACGAGGCATCCGAGAAGGCCAGCCTGAGGCTCGGTGATGCCGTTCGTCGCATCGACAAGGGGTTTGAGCATGCCCTGGCAATTAATGGCCTTTTCGTTCACGGCATCAATCGTCACGTCGCTTATTGCAATGGATCCCATCGTGTTTTCGGTCATCCTTACTCCTTTTTGTAGTCAATCTGTGCTTTCCGCATCCAACAGCCAGGCTCCTTATCCTTTCTTTGCATGCAGGAATAGCCCACCCGCACCTATTGCCAAACCAGAGATGACAGCCGCCACGGCGGGTACCCAGCTGGGCAATTGTGAATGTCGAGCATGGTTATCGAGTGTTGTTGAAGAATCAACTTCGTTGTGGCCAGCAGCTATTGATTTAGCAGCGTTCTTTGCAGTCTTGGCCTCGACCAGATCGAGGAAATCCTCGAGCTCGCTTTTTACACGGTTTTCGTCAAGCGGCATTGGAAACTCTGCCGCCGTCTTTCGTGCGAGGAGGACGGACTTGATGCGAACCATGTCCTCCCAAGACAGCTTCTCGTCGCATCGGTTTGCGTCTTCGATGCTGTAGACAATCTGACCACAACGCATCACGGGGACTCGATGGAAGAAATCGGTAACACTTGCCTCGTTATTCACGAAAAGAAGCATGCCATTCACGTCCTCTTCGCTCATGCAGCCGTCAGAAGAGAATTGAATCGCATCCCAAAGGGCATGCATCTTCTCACGCATTCGCTCACCGACGTTGTAGGAGCGAGGACCGCAGCGCAGGATTCCCCCATCGTCTATCACGACGTCGTTTCGATAGTTCTTTACCTCGATCACGTATACGCCCGAACGGGCGATTAGAACTTGATCGTATTCCTCGAACGAGTCTCCATTAGGAAGCGCGATGTTGGAAAGCAGCAGGCTATCGCCGCGAAGACATTTGAGACTCTTTGCGGCGAGAAGCTCGCCGCGCTTCCCGTTGATCAGCCCGCCTATGGTCGAACTGAGCTTCTCTAGATCCCGAATGAGGGCGGCGTAGGTGTCCTCCCCCTCCAACCCAAGGTCGTGGGCCTTGCTTCGCAGGTGGTCGATAAGGTCGTAGGTACGCAGGCTCTCGCTGTACGAGGTTTCGAAAACTCGCTCCAGAAGCAGCCCCTCAAGACTCTTGAGCCGATCGAGAATCTCCGCGTTGGTATAGGTCTTGCTCATCTAGCACTCCTTGTCTACTTGCTCTCTGCCTGTTAGTATGCCTCAATGAAAAGCAGAATGGTAGAATCGATTAACGGTAATAACTGTAGATTGAATCATGTAATAGTCACTTAGGAGGATATTGAAGATGAGTGGTCCAAAGGCAGAACTTCTGCAGTCAAACGAAGTCGTGAAGTCAAGACTTAAATCGTGGCGAGACAATCTCCTTGGGCTCATGAAGGAGCGGAGCCTAACGCAGAATGGTCTCGCGGAGCTGATAAACAATCGGTTCTATGGCGAGAGCGATCAGTTTACGCAGAAGAACGTCAGCGCGTGGGTCAATGCTGGTCTTCCGGACAGGAAGGGTCATGTGCGGCCTTTTCCCAAATTCGAAATCATGCTTCAAATCGCCGCGGTACTCGAGGTCGATCTCGGCTATCTCATAGGCGATATCGAATGCAAGACCTATAAGGCGCAGGATGCCCATGAGTACACGGGGATAGAGGAATCCGCCCTCGAGGAAGTTCGCAAAATCACGCATTTCGAACGCAAGTACCACCTCGGAGAAAGCCGGGGCTCGAACAGCGCAATGATAAGCGAAATCCTAAAATCGCCCATCCTCCCAGAGCTTCTCGACGAAATGGCGTGCTTGGTTCGGCTTAATGACAAGAGAGACGATATAACGGAGGCCGTCGTTGCAGAATACGGGGAGGAACTCGTCAACAGGGCCTTTAGGTATCGCGACGACTTTGTTGCACCCGGGCCCGACGCACCTGAGGAAGAGCTTCATGAGGCAGAAGCGATCAACGAGGCCGTTTTTGAGTCGGCCGGGGTATCGCCTGTGGAGCGGCCGCGATTCATGGAGGCGGTGAAGGCGATTAGCAAGGCCATCGACGACTGCTACGACGAGGAAAACCGCCTGGTTCGAGACGAGAGCGCAAGTCGCTATATGGTTCAGAAAAGGTTCGGGGAAATCGTCGAGTTGATTGCGCCCTCGCGTTTTACAAAATAGAGCACAAGGCCCTTTAACTTGAATTATTGCTTATAGAGCCCCGCCACTCGTCACACACTGTAAGTCTGGATTCTACTT
>CATWID010000112.1 GCA_958350755.1 uncultured Collinsella sp. | reverse complement strand
CCGCAAGCAGCTCGCCTCGGTGATCGAGGCCCGCGCTCAGGAAGTCGAGGCCGCCAAGCAGGCCGAGGAGCAGGCAGCTGCCGCCGAGGAGGCCGCCCGCGCCGCCGAGGCCGAGCGCGAGCGCATCGCCGCCGAGAAGGCACGCGAGGAGGAGCGCCGCCAGTTTGCCGCAGCCCAGGCTGCCGAGGAGGCTGCCCGCGCCGAGGCCGAGGCCAAGAAGAAGGCCGAGCAGGAGCGCCTTGCTCGCGAGAAGGAGGAGGCTGCCCGCGAGGCCCAGCGCCGTGCCGTTCCCGCTTCCGACTCCGGTTCGCGCTTCCGTTCGCTGCTCGACCAGATCGCCGCACAGGAGACCGTGCTCAAGGAGAAGAAGGACGCCGAGGACAAGGCCAAGGCCGAGCGCGCCGCCGAGCGCGGTAACCGTCGTGGCGGCAACAATGACCGCCGCGGTGGCCGTCGTAACGATCGCAACGCCTCCGACAACAACTCCGAGCGCAACGCCTCCGAGAGTCGTCCGCACAGCCATCGCACCAACGCCAGCAACAACGTCGCTGCTGGCATGGACTTCCCCAACCCCGATAAGCAGGGCAAGGGCAAGAAGCGCAAGGGCGGTCACAACAACGAAGAGGACCACTATAGCCGCATGGCTCGCGAGGCCGAGGAGTACAGCCGCGAGAAGGTGCTCGAGGAGGCTCGTGCTGCCGTCGAGGAGGCCTCTCGCGAGTCCACCGGTCGCCGCAAGAAGCGCAAGGAGAAGCGCGAGCGCGAGGCTGCCAAGGCTCAGGAGGAGCGCAAGATAGAGGAGGCGCTGGCCCAGGGCGTGAACCCCGAGGAGCTCGACGCCATCAAGGTCTCCCAGGGCGTTACCGTCCAGGAGCTCGCCGAGGCCCTCGACGTTCCGGCCAACGACATCATCAAGCGCCTGTTCCTGCTGGGCACGCCGCTCACCATGACACAGTCCATGTCCGACGACCTCGTCGAGCTCGTTGCCGACGACCTGGGCCGTCAGATCAAGATCATCACCCCCGAGGAGGAGAACACCTTCTCGTTCTACGACGATCCCGCCGACCTTAAGCCGCGCGCACCGGTCGTCACCGTCATGGGCCACGTCGACCACGGCAAGACGAGCCTCCTCGACGCCATCCGTCACACCGGCGTCGCTGCCGGCGAGGCGGGCGGCATCACGCAGGCCATCGGTGCTTCGCAGGTCATGATTAATGACCGCAAGATCACCTTCATCGATACCCCGGGTCATGCCACCTTTACGGCTATGCGTGCCCGTGGTGCCAAGGTGACCGACATCGTTATTCTGATCGTGGCTGCCGACGACGGCGTCATGCCCCAGACGGTCGAGTCGATCAACCACGCCAAGGCCGCCGGCGTACCCATCGTCGTCGCCGTCAACAAGATCGATAAGCCGGGTGCCAACCCCGACCGCGTGCGCCAGGAGCTCACCGAGTACGGCGTCATCCCCGAGGAGTGGGGCGGACAGAACATGTTCGTCAACATCTCCGCGAAGCAGAAGATCGGTATCGACGATCTGCTCGAGACCGTGCTGCTCCAGGCCGATGTACTCGAGCTCAAGGCCAACCCCGACACCTTTGCCTCCGGCAACGTCCTCGAGGCCAAGCTCGACAAGGGTCGTGGCTCGGTCGCTACCGTGCTCGTGACCCGCGGTACCCTGCACGTGGGCGATACGCTGGTCGCCGGCCTCACCTACGGCCGCGTCCGCGCCATGCTCGACCCCAAGGGCCGCGCCGTCACCGAGGCCGGTCCCTCCGACGCCGTCGAGATCCTGGGCTTGCAGTCCGTGCCCAACGCCGGTGACGAGTTCCGCGTGTTCGAGGACGAGCGCGAGGCTCGTGCCCTTGCCGACGAGCGTTCGCTCAAGGCCCGTATCGAGGAGCAGAGCCGCGTCAAGCACGTCACGCTCGAGAACCTCTTCGAGACCATTGCCGACGCCGAGGTCAAGGAGCTCAACCTGATCATCAAGGCCGACGTCCAGGGTTCCATCGAGGCCCTTCAGGATTCGCTCGACAAGATGGATCAGTCCGAGGTTCGCATCAACACGATCCACTCCGCCGTTGGTGCCATCAACGAGACCGACGTCGTCCTGGCCGACGCCTCCAACGCCATCATCATCGGCTTTGGCGTCCGTCCCGACGGTAAGGCCCGCTCCGCCGCCGAGCGTGAGGGCGTCGAGATCCGTTGCTACGACGTCATCTACAAGTGCCTCGAGGAACTCGACGCTGCCCGTATCGGCATGCTTAAGCCTACCGAGGTCGAGGTCTCCACGGGTACCGCGACCGTCCTGGACACCTTCAAGGTGCCCAAAGTCGGTATCGCCGCCGGTGTCCGTGTCGAAGAGGGCGAGATCGCCGCGACCGATTCCGTGCGTCTGGTGCGCGACGGCATCGTGGTCTTCAACGGCAAGATCGCCTCGATGCGCCACTACAAGGACGAGGCCAAGAGCCTCAAGAGCGGTTCCGAGGGCGGCATTGGCCTGGAGAACTTCCAGGACATCAAGCCCGGCGACCAGATCGAGGGTTACCGCATCGACCAGGTTGCCCGTACCGAGTAGGGGGTGGCGCTATGAAGCAAACGCAGGCAACCCGCCGTCTGGGCGAGCAGCTTCGCGAGAAGCTCGGTTATATCCTGCTCTTTGAGGTTTCCGATCCGCGTCTTGACCTGGTTACTTTGACCGCGGTCGAGGTCGCGGTGGACCGTTCGTTCGCGCGTGTGTACGTGTCGTGCGATGCGAGCCGCTACGACGAGGTCATGGAGGCGCTCGCAAGCGCTAAGGGCCGTATTCGCAGCCTGTTGGCTCGCTCGCTCGATTGGCGTGTTACGCCCGAGCTCGATTTTCGCATCGATCGCTCGACCGATGAGGCCGAGCGCATCACGCGTGCGCTGGAAAACGTTCCCGCCACGCTTGCGATCGAAAAGGA
>CATWID010000111.1 GCA_958350755.1 uncultured Collinsella sp. | reverse complement strand
CTGGCCGATAACGGCGTGACCATCCCCGAGCGTAATATCTCGACCGATTCCGATGTCGAGCAGACGCTCATCGCCGTCGGCGGAAAGCGCCAAGTTCCCTGCCTGTTCATTGACGGCACGCCACTCTACGAGTCGGGCGACATCATCGCGTGGATACAGAAGAACCTGCTCTAGTCCGCGCGCCGCGGTCGGCCGGCCCCAACGCACAAACCCATACGAACCAAACATGTACGCCAGCATCCAAAGTCGACATTTTCCGACATCTTTGGATGCTGACGTACAGCTATTTGTGGGCAATCGTTGGGGACGTTCTTAAATGACTAGTCGTTAAAGAACGTCCCCAACGACTAGTATCGATTTAATAGAACATACGTTTGCTTTTTATGCTATACTCGCCTCAAGGCATGAGAATGGTCGAGAGTTCCCGCGGAGGTCCCCAATGACACGCTGGAGCGAGCCCGGTAAGTAAGATCGGTGGTTACCGCACTCGTCCATCTCAGACAGGCTGCGCTCCTGTTCGTCGTCGCCGTCAAAGAACGACACTCACAACCAAACGTTTCCGTTATCCGTGAGCCACACAGGAGTGCATCGTTATGGCAAAAAAGATTCCAACCTTTACGTCCGACACCGTATCAAGCGCCTGCTCAGATATCAGCAAGATCGTTGAAGCCAAGAGTCTCAATCAAAAGAGACTCGATCATGAGACTTCGTTAGAGGGGGCGTTGCTCATTGGGCGCCGCCTCGAACAAGAGACTGCCGGATACCCCATTACTAATCTCAAAGGACTGCTCTCCCCCGTCGGCGGCCATCTACACAAGCACTATGGCCCCCGCCTAGGACAATCCTATCTCGCACGCTGCATTAAGTTCGCTCGCGCCGTTCCCAAATACGCACCTTTTCGATCAGAGCTTGACCTAGCCCACTATGAGGCACTCGCTCGCGTCACAAACGAGTACCTGCGTCTTGAGCTCATGAACGTCGCGGCCGACAACAGGTGGCCCTCATCGCACATCGCGCTTCACGCCAGATACCAGAATCCACAAGATGCTCCAAGCAACAGAGAATTCCGCGAGCTCACAGCGAACCAGGAAGTTTGGCGCTTTGCCCGCGCTTATACAGATGCCTGCGGAATCATTTCGCTCGAGAAGTTTGTTGAGCTTTACAATTCTTGCGCTCCCGAACCAGTCTCGATATTCGAAGTAAATGAAACTATTTAGAAAATCAAAGAGGAGTCGGGGCGCATCGACAACCCCTGCATACTTTCCAAGGACGGAGAGCTGTACCTCATAGCGCCGGAACTAGACGACACGGTCGAAAATAACCCTTATTACTACGACGACTACGGATATTCCTATCGAAGATACGAACGCCATAGCGAGTACACCCAGGAAATGCGCTCGTTACGCGAGCGACGTGTTCAGAGCAGGAGGGCGGCCATATTCACTGGCCATAAGCAGCATCCAATCGAAAAACTAGACTATGAGGACATCGTCTGTGGATATGCCAGCTACACACAATCTGTTAATAATCTCAAATTGTATATCTTGAATGATTCCAAGCTGGGTGCCGCAAGCCTTCACGCAAGAGAGGACGAGTTCGATTTCATCATGGCAAAGCTCTTGCGTTCTATTGGTCTCAACGGCATGCCGACAGCACAACAAACAACCGAAGATGCCGAATTTTTATTGATCGTCGTACGACCCGATTTTTACAAACAAGCGGAGATAAACAAGGTCTCCAAGCTCCTCGCAATAGTCTATGAAAACACTCCCCTCTGGGAGTTCAACGGACGCTCATACACCGAGCTAAAGAGCGAAAAAACGCTAGAGCCTCCGGTGCCAACTTTGCAACGAACAGTCCAACCAAAACAGGCTGCTTAACCTAATTAACTGCTTGTATTTTTGTCTACAAAACTGTATACATAAAGAGAGGTCCATATGGAGCTCATCGCAATCCACCCCCATGCCCTCAAACACGGGCTGACAGAGACGGATATTATATGCGCCTGGAACTCCGCTTTTGCATGGTTCAGGCGTGATCTTGAAAATGGAGGCATCGATTACGTTCTCGTTGGACTTGATGGAAGAAGCCGCCTCATGGAGCTCATTGCTCGATGTTGCCCCGACCGAGATGGTTACATCATTTACCACGCCCTTGTCCCTCCTACGCGCAAGGTGCTCAGGGAAATCGGAATCGATCGATAGGAGGCGCTATGGACGTTAAACAGCTCGAAAAGATGATGGGGTTTGCTCCCGGTGAGCTAGAAAAAGCCGCAGCGGCATACGAAAAAGATGAGTGGCCAAAGGGCCACACCGTCAAGTTGGGAAGGCCGCCGATTTCCGATGAACCAAGCGTTGTTTTATCGGCACGTGTGGGCGAATCGGTTCTTGAAGCATTTGACGCAAAGGCAAAGCGCCATGGGCAAACGCGCACGGAGCGACTCAGGGAACTCATTACACTCGATGCAATGATTGCCTAGTCCCCTGCCGAACCAAACATGTACGTCAGCATCCAAAAACGATATTTTTCGACATCCTTGGATGCTGGCGTACAGTTTTTTGCATGGGTCCGGCACAGGCGATCCGTTCTTCTCCGTCCCCAAGGGATTATTTAGCCACAAAAGCAGGCGATGGGCGCAAGCGGCTGCTCGCGAAAGACGCGCTCGACGGCGGCGCGGTATTCGTCGACCTTTTTGGTCTTGCGCACGAGCTTGTGCACGGTAGCGGGATCGGCGAAGGCACATTTGGCGTAGAACCACCATTCCTTCATGCGAAAGACCGCGTTGCCCCCAATCTCGTCCGCATAGGCCGCAAACAGCGTGTCGTGGAAGCGCTGCAACTCGGCAGCCGTGGCGGCAGAGCCGCCCTTAACCATGCGAGCCAGCGCGGGGTTCGCGAGCAAGCCGCGCCCCAACATTACGTGGCGTGTTCCGGGATAGGCCCCCACCAGCGCATCCATGTCCTCAAGATCAAAGATGTCGCCGTTAT
>CATWID010000110.1 GCA_958350755.1 uncultured Collinsella sp. | reverse complement strand
GGCTCTGTTTGATACGCGAGCTGCACTGGCTTAGCGTGTTCGTTTGGCGAGGTCAAACAAAATGCTGGTACCATACCGTGGTTGAGAATTTCGTATAGGTTTGGGGAATGGTATGGCTACCATCGCGATTATCGGTGCGCTCGAAAAAGAGATCATGCAGATTAAGGAAGAGCTGAGCGACGTTTGCGAGGCACGGGAGGCAGGCTTGACCGTTGTAAGCGGCGAGCTCGACGGCCTGACAGTTGTCGCCACAACGGCGGGCATGGGCACGGTGAACGCCGCCGCTGCAACACAGCACCTCATTAGCAAGTATGCTCCGCAGGCTGTTGTGTTTTCGGGCATTGCGGGCGGTTTGAACCCCAAGCTCCATATCGACGACGTGGTCATTGGTAAACGCCTGCGCTATTTGGATACCGATACCGCGCTTATAGCCGAGTCCGCACCGGGGCTCGAGGAGTTTGGCTCGACGCCTGCGCTGGTCGATATTGCCGCCGATGTGCTTGCTGAGCGTGGGTTTGTTGACGCTTCGACAAATGCAGTCGCTTCGAACGAGGGCACCAAGCAGTTCCTGGTCGGCACGATTGCCACGGGTAACCGCTTTGTGACGGGCGCCGTCATGCGCAACGACGCTATCGAGGCGACGCATGCCGATTGTGTCGGCATGGAGGGCGCGGCAATTGCCCATGTCGCAACCAAAAATGGTGTCGATTGCCTGGTGTTGCGCGCTATCAGCGATAATTGTGACGAGGCGTACGATGCAATTTGCGAGCGCGAGTTCGATCTGTTCGAGTACGCGCGTGTCGCAAGTGACATCACGCTCGATATCGTCCGCCGCATTGCCGCTGCGCAATAGCGCGTCTGTTTGTAAGAACCTACGACCAAGGAGTGTCCATGGCCGATTCCATTAACTACCAGCTTGCCAAGTTCGTCGCCAGCTACGGCAAGGTTTCGCAGATTCCCGAGTCCACCTGCCCCGAGGTGAGCTTTGTCGGCCGCTCCAACGTGGGCAAGTCGTCGATTATGAACAAGCTCTTTGGCCGCAAGAACCTGGTCAAGGTTTCCAGCACGCCGGGCAAGACGAGCAACATCAACTTCTTTGAGGCCGACGACGTGCACTTTGTCGACCTGCCGGGTTACGGTTTCGCCCGCCGTTCCAAGGCCGAGCGCGACCGTTGGGCCGAGCTCATCGGCGACTTCTTTGACTCCGAGCGCAGCTTTAACTTGGTCGTCTCGCTGGTGGATATTCGTCACGACCCCAGCAAGCTCGATCATGACATGATCGACTACCTGCAGGGCAACGAGTTCAACTTTATCGTCTGCCTCACCAAGGCCGACAAGCTCAGCCGCACCCAGCAGGCCCGCCAGGCAGCAGCCATCAAAAAGCAGCTCAACGTCCCGGCCGAAAACGTAATCATCACAAGCTCCCAAACCGGTGTGGGCATCGACGAGCTCAAGCGCCGCATTGCCGAGGCGTGCCTCTAATAAGTGCTTCAGTCTAGCAAGAGCCCCTACCAATAAAAAGCCAAACTATCAGCCCGGCGCCCTTTCAAAGCGTGGGTCCCTGTAGACATCGCCGGCAATGTTGTTGTAGGGCCGCCCAAGGGCATCCCCTTAAAAACATTCCGCAGCACGAGGCCCGCTTATCCGCAGCTCCGAAGGAGCGGGATAAGCGGGCCTCAAGTGCGAGGACGTTTTTAAGGGGATGCCCCTGGGTGGCCCGGACAGACCGATCGGCGATGTCTACAGGTACTCGATTTGAGCGCCCTCGGTGTCGCACGTCAGAATGTGCGTGTCACATTTGGGGAACTGCTCACGCAGCTTGACCTGCAGGAACTTGGCTACGATAGTGTCATCGGTTACAGCCATGAGGGTCGAGCCCGAACCGCTGATCCAGATGGTCTTGGCGCCGCCATTAAGGCAGGTGTCGCGCACAGCGTTGTAATCGGGAATCAGGCGGCGGCGATAGGGCTCCTGGATGCGGTCGTCGTTGGCGGCGGCAATCAGGTCAAGGTCGCCGGTCTCCAGGCCGCGCGTCATGCCGGCGATGCGGCCCATTTGCCATACGGCGGTGGAGAGTGGAATCTCCTGCGGCACAACCTTGCGCGCCTCGCTCGTATGCACCTCGTAGGGCGGAATCACGGTAATAAAACGCAAGCGATCGCTCACCTCGTAGCGCAGGCACTGGGGGAGCGAATCAGTCGGCGTAAAGGAGCAAACGGCACCGCCCAGGATGGCAGGGGCGACGTTATCGGGATGGCCCTCGACCTCGGTGGCAATGCGGACGAGCTCGGCACGGTCGACGGTGTGGCCCGTCAGCGCGGCGGCCGCCATGATGCCAGCGACGACGCAGGTGGAGCTGGAACCCAGGCCGCGAGCGACGGGCACGTCGGTCTGGATGTCGATGGCAACGGGGAAGGCCTGCTCGCCCCAGGCGGCCAGAGCATCGACAAAGCTCACATAGACCAGGTTGTTCTCGTTTTGGAACTGCTCGGGGCAGCCCGTGATGGTGAGCTTGTCGGTACGCTCGAAGGTGAAGTGCGAGTAGAGGCTGACGGCCATGCCGAGGGTGTCGTAGCCGATGCCTAGGTTGGCGCTGGTTGCTGGGACGGTGATTTTGATCATGTGGGTCCTCCTGGGCGGGTCTGGCCGTTTAGTTCGCTGCTCGGGCAGTCCTGGCTCGCTCGGAAAGCACATTAAGTGCTTTCCGGCTCGTGCGGAACTCGCGACGAACTAAACGGCCAGACCCGCTCGCATGCTCGTCATCATCCCGAAAGCTTAATAAAAAGAAGGTGCGCCGGCTTTCGCCGGCGCTTAATAAGGGGTTTAGTTGGTGCTCATTCGTTTTGCTGCAGACTCGACGTAGCTTGCCATCTCATCGACGTCGCAGACGTCTTCGAAGCGGACGGGCTTGGACTCGAGTTCGGCGAGCTGGGTCGGGGCGACCGTGTTGGTGGCCTGCTCGAGCACACGCATAGCCTCAAAATCATCCTCGGGAACGTCGAGGCCCAGGGCGTCGCAGCAGGCTCGCGGGAACTTGTAGGGGTTGGCGGTCGAAAGCAACACGCGGGCCTTGGCGCCCTCGGCGGGAGCGACCTTTTCGAAGACGTGATAGCCGCAAGCGGTGTGCGGGTCGATCACGTAGCCGTTCGCGTCCCAGCAGC
>CATWID010000109.1 GCA_958350755.1 uncultured Collinsella sp. | reverse complement strand
AGGCCGCCGCTCAGCTCATGGGCATCAACGTCAACCGCACCATCTCGATGACGTTCGCCATCGGCTCCGCCCTTGCCGCCATCGCCGGCGTGCTGCTGTGCTCCTACTCGCCGGTGCTGCAGCCCACGACGGGTGCCATGCCTGGCATCAAGGCCTTCGATGCCGCTGTCTTCGGTGGCATCGGCTCCATCCCCGGTGCCTTTGTCGGTGGCATTCTCATCGGTATCATCGAGGCGATGGCACAGGCTTATATTTCCACGAGCCTTGCCAACTCCATCGTCTTTGGTGTTTTGATCATCGTCCTGCTCGTCAAGCCTGCCGGCCTCTTGGGCAAGTACGTCCCCGAGAAGGTGTAGGTGAGCGTTATGAAGTTTCTTAAAGACAAGCAGACGCGTCACGACTTTGTTACGTACGCCATGTGCCTTGTGGCGTTCGCCATCGTGTTCTTTATGCAGTCTAACCACATGATTCCGCGCATGATCGCCGGTCAGCTGGTTCCCATCACGGCCTATATCGTCATGGCTATCTCCCTTAACCTCGTCGTCGGCATCGCGGGCGACTTGTCGCTGGGCCACGCGGGCTTTATGAGCGTCGGCGCCTATACAGGCATCGTTACCGCGGTCGCCCTCGAGAGCGCCGTTCCCTCCGATCCGATACGTCTTGTCATCAGCATCGTGGTCGGCGCCATCGCTGCCGCCATCCTGGGCTTCTTGATCGGCATCCCGGTCCTGCGCCTGAGCGGTGACTACCTGGCCATCGTGACCCTGGCTTTTGGCGAGATCATCAAAGAGATCGTCACCTGTCTTATCGTGGGCGTCGACTCCCGCGGCCTGCATGTGATCTTTAACATCACGGGCAACTCCACGATCGACGACCTGCACCTGCTCGAGGACGGCACCGCCATCATCAAGGGCGCCCAGGGCGCCTCGGGCGTGTCGACGTACTCGACCTTCCTCGCCGGTGCCATCCTGGTTATGGTCGCGCTCGTGATCGTGCTCAACCTGGTTCGCAGCCGTACCGGCCGTGCCATCATGGCAGTGCGTGACAACAAGATCGCTGCCGAGTCTGCGGGCATCTCCGTCACCCAGTACCGCATGATTGCCTTCGTGGTTTCCGCTGCCCTCGCCGGTGCTGCCGGAGCCCTGTTCGGCGGTAACTTCTCGCAGCTTTCCGCCACTAAGTTCGACTTCAATACGTCCATCCTCATTCTGGTGTTCGTGGTCCTGGGCGGCCTGGGCAACATGCGCGGCTCCGTTATCGCCGCGGCGCTGCTCACGGTGCTCCCCGAGCTGCTCCGTCAGTTCTCGGACTACCGCATGCTCATCTACGCCATCGTGTTGATTCTGGTCATGGTCTTTACTAACAACCCACAGCTCAAGGCGTTCTTCGCACGCATTAAGGACCGCTTTGCTTCCAAGAAGGAGGTGGCAGCCGATGCCCAGTAAGTTTGAGTTCAACAAGGGCAAGATGGTCCCGTATCCTTCTGGCGCCATCGTTCCCGACCGCGACCTGGGCCAGCGCCCGGCGCTCGAGTGCATCCACTTGGGCATTGAATTCGGCGGCCTTAAGGCAGTCGATGACTTTAGCCTGACCATCGGCAAGACTGAGATCGCCGGTCTTATCGGCCCCAACGGTGCCGGCAAGACCACGGTCTTCAACCTGCTCACCAAGGTGTACCAGCCTACGCACGGCACCATCCTGCTCGACGGTGAGGACACCTCGGGCAAGTCGGTCTATCAGGTCAACCGCATGGGCATCGCCCGTACTTTCCAAAACATCCGCTTGTTCAACACTATGACGGTGGAGGACAACGTTAAGGTCGGTCTGCACAACCAGGAGCGCTACTCCGGTTTTGAGGGCGTGCTGCGTCTGCCGACGTATTGGAAGCACGAGAAGGCCGCCCATGAGCGCGCCATGGAGCTGCTCTCCATCTTTGATATGGAGCATCTGGCAAACGAACAGGCCGGCTCGCTGCCTTACGGCGCTCAGCGCCGCCTGGAGATCGTCCGCGCGCTTGCCACCAACCCCAAGCTGCTGCTGCTCGACGAGCCTGCCGCCGGCATGAACCCGTCCGAGACCGCGGAGCTCATGGAGAACATCGTTAAGATTCGCGACACCTTTGGCATTGCCATCATGCTCATTGAGCACGACATGTCGCTCGTCATGAACATCTGCGAGGGCATCTGCGTGCTCAACTTTGGTAAGGTCATCGCCAAGGGCACGGCCGAGGAGATCCAGAACAACGACGCTGTTATTGAGGCGTATCTGGGCAAGCAGGATAAGGGGGAGAACTAAATGGCAGAGCCGATGCTTTCCGTCTACAACATCAACGTCTGGTACGGCGCCATCCACGCCATCAAGGACATCTCCTTTAACGTCAACGAGGGCGAGATCGTGGCTCTGATCGGCGCGAACGGTGCCGGTAAGTCCACGACGCTCAAGACCGTCTCGGGCCTGCTACGCTCTAAGACCGGCTCCATCAAGTTTATGGGCGAGGACATTACCCATACGCCCGCTGATAAGCTGGTTGGTAAGGGCTTGGCTCAGGTTCCCGAGGGACGTCGCGCCTTTTTGCAGATGACGGTCGAGGAGAACCTGGAGATGGGCGCCTATACACAGCCCAAGTCCACGGTGGCTCCGGGCCTGGAGCGCGTCTACGAGCAGTTCCCGCGCCTGAAGGAACGCCGTCGCCAGGTCGCCGGCACCCTTTCAGGCGGCGAGCAGCAGATGCTCGTTATGGGGCGCGCCCTTATGAGTAACCCCAAACTGCTTATGCTCGACGAACCTTCCATGGGTCTGGCGCCGATTCTGATCGAACAGATCTTCCAGATTGTCGAGGACCTGCACAAGGCCGGCACCACGGTGCTTCTGGTCGAGCAAAACGCGCAGATGGCGCTTTCCATCGCCACACGCGGTTATGTGCTCGAGACCGGCAAGATCACCATGACCGGCACCGGCCAAGAGCTCCTGCACGACGACAACGTCCGCAAAGCTTACTTGGGCGGTTAGGCGGTTCCGCCGTTCTACCGAACGGCGGACCAGCCGACGCTGCGCGGGCGCCAGAGCGACAACTTGTCATTCAAAGAGGACGGCATGACCAGAAGGTCTATGCCGTCCTCTTTTCATGCCAATTTGTTCGCTCTGGTGCCCGCTCGCTCATATGACCCAATCCACTGTCAAGGGCCACAATGGCCCCGCCGAC
>CATWID010000108.1 GCA_958350755.1 uncultured Collinsella sp. | reverse complement strand
GGATCGTGCTCGGCCTGCGCCATCAGGTCGGCCGCGACCACCATAGGTTTGGCCGAGGCATCGGCCAGCACGCAGACCTCGGAGGGACCGGCGACCATGTCGATACCCACGTCGCCCGAGACAATCTGCTTGGCCGCGGCAACAAAGGCGTTGCCCGGGCCGGTGATTTTGTCGACGCGCGGAATGGTCTCGGTGCCGTACGCCAGCGCGGCCACGGCCTGGGCGCCGCCCACCATATAGATCTCGTCCACGCCGCCGAGCTTTGCCGCGGCGAGCGTGTAGGGGCTGATCAGGCCGTCTTTTTGCGGCGGGGTCACCATAACTACGCGCTTGACGCCGGCAACCTTGGCAGGGATAGCGTTCATGAGCACCGTGGAAGGATACTGCGCACGACCGCCCGGCACGTAGATGCCGGCCGCGGCGAGCGGGGTCACCTTGACGCCGAGCATCGTGCCGTCTGGCCGCGTGGTAAACCAGCTCTGCTCGACCTCACGCTGGTGGAACTCGCGAATCTGGCGCGCGGCCTTCTCGAGCGCGGCGACAAAGGCCGGGTCGAGGCCCTCAAGCGCGGCATCGATCTGCTCTTGCGGCAGGCGGAAGCTCTGCAGCTCAACACCGTCAAAACGCTGACAGTAATCGCACACCGCGGCATCGCCGTTAGCACGCACGTTGGCCACGATATCGCGGGCGGCGTCGACGATGTTTTGCGGCAGGACGCCCTTGCGGTTGAGCTGGTTGGTAACGAGGCGCTCACCGGGAGCAAGCTTAATGGTCTTCATATCGGTATCCCCTATCGGTCGAGGTTGTGTTCGAAAAACGAGAGGCCGGGCGGCGGCGCCAATCGGCCCGCAGCCCGGACGTTGGGGCGCCCGTGCGCGCTCGCGCTATTGTGCCGAGCCCGCGACGGGCTCAAAATGCTTGTCCTTAACAGCCGCAGCCAGGCGATCGGCCAGGTTGCGCACGCGCGGATCCAGGCGTGCGGCGCCCGGATTGACAAAGAAGCGGGCCGTGCAGTCCATGATGCGGCCAGTGATGACCAGGTCGTTGTCGCGCAGGGTGGCACCCGTGGCGGTAATGTCTACGATGCGATCGGTCATGCCGACGATGGGCCCCAGCTCAATATTGCCATGCAGCGAAACGATGTCGGCGTTCACGCCGCGCTCGGCATACCAGGCACTCGCGATGCGCGGGTATTTGGTTGCCACGCGAAGCGACCCGCGACGGGCATAGTTGCGCTCGGCCTGACCGGCGCGCCATGCGGGCTCCGCCTCGATAAAGGTGCACAGGCCGTAGCCCAGATCGACCAGCTGTAGCAGGTTGAGGTCGGCCTCGATGAGTGAGTCCCAGCCGCAGATGCCGCAGTCGGCACCGCCGCAGCCCACAAAGGCGGGCGCGTCGCTGGGACGCACGATGACAAACTCGATATCGCCGACCGCACCCTCGCCGGCACGCGTGTCGCGGCCGCGCACGATCAGGTGACGGCCGGGGTCGCGCAGCTCCGAGACATCCAAGCCCGCGGCCTCGAGCACGTCGAGCGTGTCGGCCTTGAGCGAGCCCTTGGGCACGGCGATGCGAAGCGGACCCTCGACGCCACGACCCACGGCGTGGTCACCATCGGAAGCGGCATCCTCGGCCGAGGTGCGCGCGGCCTCCAGGCGCTCGAGCGAAAAGGCGAAGCCCGCCGCCGGCACCTCGATGCCGTCGCCAAATGCGCCGGTAAAGATAGAGTCGTAGCGGCCGCCCGAACCGACCGGGTCAGGCAGGCCGCCGGCATAGGCCTTAAAGACCAGACCCGTGTAGTAATCAAACGAGTTCATGATGGAGAAGTCGAACGACAGCACCTGGGCGTCCCCGGGAGCCAGGCCCTCGACCAGAGCACGCAGCTCACGCGTGAGCGGCGCGACGATACCGGCGGCCTCCAGCAGCGCATCGACGCGGTCGAGTACCTCGGCGCCGCCGTGCAAGCGCGGCAGCTCGCTAATGGCAACCTTGACGGCATCGGACTCGGCGCTTGCCGCCACGCGGGCATCGAGGCCCACAAAGTCGTTGGCGTGCACGCAGCGCAGGGCCTCGGCAGCCAGCTCGCGATCCTCACACGCCGCGAGCAGCTCCTTAAAAGGACGAACGCTACCTGCGATAATGCGCGCACCGGGCAGCGCTAGCTCGCGCACGGCCTCGGCTACCAGCGAGACAATCTCGACATCGCCCGCGGTATCGCCCGCACCGATGAGCTCAAAGCCCAGCTGCGTAAACTGACGCGAGCCGCCTGCGTTGCGCTGGCACTCGCGAACCACCGGCGCCTCGTAGCGCAGGCGCAGGGGCAGGTCGGCCGCGCGCATGCGGGTCGAAACCAAGCGCACGATCGGCAACGTATTGTCGGGACGGACCACCAGCAGGCGCCCATCGTCGTCGAAGAGTTTAAACGGCGTGTCCGCAATGCGACCGCCTTCCTCGAGCGAACCCTTGTCCTCGAGCAGCGGCGTCTCGACCGGCAGGTAATGATGCTCCCTAAAGCAGCCCTTCACCGTACATGCGATCTCCTCGCGCGCCTGAGCCTCATCGGGCAATATGTCCCGAAATCCCCACGGTGTGGCCGTCATCTGGTGAGCCTCCTCATGCTGTGTTTCATATAGAGCAGAAGACCGGCGCAGCTCCGCCGGTCTTCTGGGTACTTTAGCATACTAGAGTGCTTGCGGGGAAAATCCGTCGCGGCCGCTCACACCGTATTCATCTGGAAACATAGGGTAGGTTGCCGCAGCCCGACCCCACCTAGGCGCCAATCGCACGACGATACTCTGCCATTACCTGCGCATCGGCAGCTGCGGGGTCGGCAAAATAGCGCCCGTCATAGGTCTCGGCCGAAACAACTCCGCGATAGCCGCGCGCCACCAACCTATCCAGGTCGGCGCGCATATCGCGGTCGCCGTCACCCCAGGCAAGATGCGTCGTGCCATCTGCCGCAACATCGACAAAATGCACGTGGGCGACATCATCGCCAAGCAGATCGAAATAATCGTCGATGGTATCCCCCGCCACCGCCATGGCGCCCATATCCAGACACGCCTTAAGTGCCGGATGGTCAACTGCCTCGATCATGCGCTTCGTGTCGGCCGCCGAGTTCACGATCATCGACTCAACCGGCTGTAGGGCCTCGAGCACCAGTCGCACGCCGCGTTCTCCCGCATGCTCGGCAATCGCACGCAGCATCGAGGCACTGCGACCCCACGCGTCTTCGATCGGCTCGTTCAAAAATGCCCAGCCGCTCGAGACCATGACCTGCTCGGCTCCAAGTTCCGCCGCGATATCCACAACGTTCTTAAAGTACGCGAGCGTGCGGGTACGCGCTTCATTCCCGCGCGCCGCGATATTCCACGGCTTGGGGTTGTTCTGTTCGGTTCTTACCCATGCAAATATCTGAGTCCCATTGATATGATACTCTTTCGACAAGTG
>CATWID010000107.1 GCA_958350755.1 uncultured Collinsella sp. | reverse complement strand
GGACTTGCAGCGACGGACCTCAGGACGCTCTTACACCACGTCTGCGCGCGCCACCTGGGCGGCAATGAAGTTGCGGCGTAATGGGAAGCGTTTCGCGGCCTTTTGGCTAAAACGGCCCCTTTTCCGCCGCGACTCCTAAAAAGACGCCGGCGCGCCTTGAGTTGCGGCGCGTCGGCGTGATGGCTTTGTTGTGGCTGGGTGTACTTCGGTTGTTCGACGGCTTTGGCATGTCCGATCTTGCCAGGCAAGCCTTTGTTACCGTTTAACGTTTTCCCAGATAAAACCTGCCAAAATAAACCTGTCCCTAATTGGCAGGTTGGTAGCGGGGACAGTAGCTGATGGCGATGGCGTCGACGCCTACGTGGGTGGCGATGGTGCAGCCGATGGGGCCGGTGCCGGCGTCCACGTAGTCCTGGCCTGCGAGCGCTTGACTGACGAGCTTCTGCTCCTCGGCGGCGCCGGTCGTGAGCACGCGCACGCTGGAGCCCGGATGCTCGGTCAAAAATGCGAGGCAATCGGCCATGGTGTTGGCGACGATGCGTTTGGCGCCGCGGCCTTTCTTGATGGCCTTGATCTCGCCCGATTTCCATTCCGGCGAAACGGCCAGGCGAATGTTGAGCATCTGCGTGAGCTGGCCGGCGAGCTTGGGCGCGCGGCCGTTCTTAACGAGGTTCTCGAGTGTGCGGGGAATCAGCAGCAGGTGGGCGTCGGGCAGGGTCGCGCGGATCTGCGCCTCGGTCTCGTCCAGGCTGCGGCCGTCCTCGCGCATGGCCAGCGCGTACTCCACCAGCAGGCCCTCGGCACCCGAGCCGGTGCGCGAGTCGATGCAGCGCACGTCGAGCTCGTGCGTTTCGGCCGTCAGGCTGGCGTTGGCATAGCAGGCGGACCACTCGCTGCACAGCGAGATGAAGATGGCGCTATCGTGGCCGTCGGCGAGCACGCGGTCAAAGAGTGCCTTGAACTCGCCGGCGCTCGGCTGCGAGGTGTGCGGCAGTTGCTCGGAACCGGCCATGCGCGCGACGTACTCCTGGGCGGTAATCTGCACCTGGTCGAGCAGGTCCTCGCCCTCGATAATCACATGCAGCGGAATCACGTAAATGCCGAGCTCTTGGGCGCGGGTGGGGGAGATGTCCGACGTGGAGTCGGTTATGATGGCAAAAGACATAATTGCACCTTTCGTTGGGGCGCTGCGCGCCGCCTTCTGAGAGCAAAGTGCGACAAGTATAGTAGAGTCGTTCCACATTACTAGGTTCAATTGTTGAATAGTCAACAGTTTGAAGTGTCGGTGTGGAAATCGTCAACTGGGGAAGAGGAATGCCGATGGAGGCACTGGAGATATGCAGGCGGCCGGTCGTGCTGTTCGATTTCGACGGCACGGTGGCAGATACGGGCCGGGCGGTGATGACCTCGACGCGCAAGGCGCTGGCTGCGCGCGGGTTTTCTGAGGCGCAGATGGGTGACCTGCGCCGCATGATCGGGCCGCCCCTGTGGAAGAGCTTTCACGACTTTTACGGTTTTTCCCGCGAGGAGTCGCTTGTGGTGGCCGACGAGTACCGCGCTTTTTTTGATGAGCTGGGACCGGAGGAGTACCCCGTGTTCGATGGGATCCCCGAGCTGCTGGATGGGTTGGTCGCCCAAGGCAAACGTATGGCCGTGGCGACGTCGCGCATGGAGGCCAAGTGCATCGACATGGTGCATGAGCTCGGGCTCTCTCAGTTTGAGGCGGTGATTGGCATGAATCCGCCGCAGGGACGCGAGACCAAGGCCGATTCGGTCCGCGATGCCCTGGCGGCGCTCGGCGCGACGGCCGACGATGCCGTGATGATCGGCGATCGCTTTAACGATGTGGAGGGCGCGCACGCAATGGGCGTGCCGTGCATCGGCATCTATTCGGGCGCGGCGGCGCCGGGCGAGCACGAGGCGGCGGGTGCCGATGCGGTGGTGCACTCGGTGGCCGAGCTTGCTAAACTTTTCGCTATCTAATGACGTAATGTGAGGGGCGAGCGCGCTCGCCGCTCATTGGTAAGGAGGTCGTCCATGAATCAGGTGGAGCAGAGCGTCGCCGAGTATGTCGACGAGGTCTGGGAAGATGTCGTCGCCGATATCGAGCAGCTGGTGAGCTATCCGTCCGTGGCAGTTTCTGCCGATGCAGAGCCCGGCGCGCCGTTTGGCCGCCCGGTCCGTGACGCGCTCGACTGTGCGCTCGGCATCGCGCAGAAGCTTGGCTATCAGACGAGCGACGACGAGGGCTATGTGGGCATTGCCGATATCCCTGGCCGCGGCGACAAGCAGCTCGCGACCATCTGCCACGTGGACGTGGTGCCCGCCGGCCCGGGCTGGAACACCGACCCGTTTGCGCTGGAGCGTCGCGAGGGCTGGCTGCTCGGCCGCGGCGTGATCGACGACAAGGGTCCGGCGGTGCTGTCACTCTACGCCGGCGCCTATCTGCTCAAGCACGGCATTACCCCGCGCTATACTTTCCGCGCGCTGCTGGGCTGCGATGAGGAAGTGGGCATGTCCGACGTTCACCATTATCTGGAGAACCACGCAGACCCCGACTTTTTGTTTACGCCCGATGCCGAGTTTCCGGTCTGCAATGCCGAGAAGGGCCAGTTTGGGGCGACGTTCGTGAGTCCCAAGATCGACGGCGGGCGCATCGTGTCGTGGAGCGGCTCCGAGGCGAGCAATGCCATTCCGTCGCAGTCCATCTGTGAGCTCGCGATTGCCGCCGATGAGCTGCCGGCGCCCGTTGAGAACGCCGACCGCCTGGAGATCACGGCGCTTGATAACGGGCATGCGCAGATTTTCGCCCACGGTATTGGCGGCCACGCTTCGATGCCTGAGGGCACCATCAACGCCGTCGGCCTGATCGTGTCGTATCTGCGCGAGGCCGAAGACGCGTTTGGTGCACGCGACGAGCGCCTGCTGACGCCTGCCGAGCACGAGTTCGTCAAGTTCCTGGCCTTTGTGCATGCGGACGTCTATGGTCGCGGCCTGGGTATCGATGCGACGAGTCCGGCGTTTGGCCCGCTTACCTGCAACGCTGGCGTCATCCGCGTGGCGGATGGCCATATTGAGCAGGTCATCGACGTGCGCTTCCCCGACAGCACGAGTGCCGATACCATCCGCGAGCAGCTCGATCCGCTCGTGGGCCGTTTTGGCGTGACGTGCCGTGTGGGTCGTGCGAAGGTGCCGTTCTCGGTCTCTGCCGACGATCCGGCCGTGAAGGCGCTTATTGATACCTATAACGAGTTTACGGGCAAGCATGCTGAGCCCTTTGCCATGGGCGGCGGCACGTACGCGCGCAACTTTGCCCGCGCCGTCTCGTTTGGCCCCGAGGAGACCGGTCTGGAGCTGCCCGAGTGGGGCGGCCAGATGCACGGTCCCAACGAGTGCGCCAACGAGGAACAGCTCAAGCAGGCGCTCAAGATTTATATCGTCGCAATCCTGCGCCTCAACGAGCTCGAGCTGTAGGGCTTCCCCAGGCACCCGACCTTGCCCCTCAAACCGTCGCTTGCGTACCAAAGTACGCGGCGCTCCTCTTTCGGGGCAATCTCGGGCACCTGGGAAACCCC
>CATWID010000106.1 GCA_958350755.1 uncultured Collinsella sp. | reverse complement strand
GTTGCGGCGTTACCTCAGCTGGATAGAGGGTCTGACTACGAATCAGAACGTCATAGGTTCGAATCCTATACGCCGCACCAACTGAACTTTAAAGCCTCCGGTAACGGAGGCTTTTCTTATATCGCGATGCGTCGAAGATCGCGCCAAGCCCTCCAAATGATTAAAAATCAAATTCGATAACTTTTTTTGAAAAAATGCTTGACCATTATTCAGTCCCTGTGCATAATAATCAACAAGTTGCGGCGTTACCTCAGCTGGATAGAGGGTCTGACTACGAATCAGAACGTCATAGGTTCGAATCCTATACGCCGCACCATTTGAGATTAAAGCTCCCGGCAACGGGGGCTTTTCTTTTACGTAAACACCGCATTGATTCGAACCTCGGTCGAGGCGCGGGCGTAAAGAAAACGCGGAGCGTTTTTAGCCCGCGGGCGAGCACGCCGGCAGGCGGGCGAAGCCGGTGCGGATCCGCGCAGCGGATGCGCGGAATCCTATACGCCGCACCATTTGAGATTAAAGCTCCCGGCAACGGGGGCTTTTCTTTTACGTAAACACCGCATTGATTCGAACCTCGGTCGAGGCGCGGGCGTAAAGCGGACGATTTCCTGTCGACTCGTGTAAGATTCCGAGTAGATGTCGCGACTAATTCGCGACCACTCCTTCTTCAAGCGACCGATCAGGGTGATACTTCGTGGCAGAGCGTCCGACATACAAGCTCAGGTTTCTCGATCCCAAAAAGCGCTTTCCGGCGATGCCCGAGCAGCCTGCGGGACGCTCATATGGCGTGGTCTGGAAACTCTTTGGCGAGGATCAGCATGAATCTTGCTATGTCGTCGAATTCGTTGGCAAAAGTCATGTGTCGCTTTTGGGCTACGTAAGCGTTTCGGGCGAGGTGTACAAGGTGGACCGCCCCGTCAGCGAGGCTCCGCTGCCCAACGATCCCGACATGGAACTGGTCCTTGACGAGTCGGACTCCGGTATTGGTGAGATTATGGTGAGGGGAGCAAACGGCACGATGCGCGCGTGCGCGCGAACCGTCGGCTCTCCCGAAGGTCCCATGCGCGAACAGTCCGATCACGAGACATGGAATTCGACCCGCTCCCTTCCTTACGGTGAGTTCATGGCATCGATGTTCCTGCGCTACGTGATATTCGCTGACTCCGAAAATACCATTGCGAGCACGGCGGACGCCGACGGACTCGACGAGGGTATGCAAAACGTTGTCGACAAGATCAAGCTCGTAAAGTTGCCCGAGCCGGTCGAGGTGTTTTTGGGCTTTAACACGACACCGCTACCTGACGCTATCGAGACGCTGCTCTACCGCGTTGACCATGCCGAGAACCCGAGCGGTATCGAGCGCTATGCCGCCGCCCTTATGAGTGAAATTGACTTGCCCCGCTTGCGCACCATCGCCGCTAAGTCCGAGATGAGCCTGGCTCGCATCGATCGCTCAAAGCTTTTCTATCTCAATTTTGATCGAAGCCTGCTAGACCAGGACGAGATTGACACGCTGCTCGCCATCGAGTGCCGTCTCAACCGCCTCTCCGGCATCCTTGAGCGCATTGGGGCTGGATTGGCCCCCGCGGCCTCGTCGCCGAGCCTTGAAGGCTGTGCGCTCTTTGATTCGTGGCATATCGCCAAGACGACCAACGATGTTCCCCGACTGCTCGATACAACCTCGAGCGACAACCCGTGGTCCAAACCGGGAACGGTGGCTTGTCAGCTGGGCGGTGAGTGGGATGTGCGTACCCGCTTCGCGCGTATTGTCGAGGCGCTTAACGTGGTCACGCGGCTCGACTATACCTATCGGGCAAACGTTGCCGAGGGGATTATGCTCGTTCGGTTTGGGCAGTCTGTCGTTGATGCCATGCCGCAACGTGAATACGACGCTCAAGATGACGCCTGGCACGAGCTGGACGAGGACACGCGCACGATCTGGGCCGCGGAGCACGATGCGCGCGTGGCGCTTACGCTTGCGGCAGCGTGTTTTGCCGCGGGCACCTGCATCACGCGCTGCTATGTGCAGATTGCTGCTCCCGACAGTGAGCAGGGCGAGTGCGTTGTCGCAACGTATTTCTTTGGGCGCGCGGCCTATCTGGCCGATTGCGTGCCTGTCGCCAAGGATCTTGAGAGCATAGACATGGACGATATGCCGTGCAAGCGTGTGCTTGAGGCATATGAGTCAACCGCTCCGGAGACGATTGAACCTGCGGAGGTTCATGCTCGTCCGCGTGATGACCATCGCATGCTGCCGCCGGCGCTGCGCGATCTGCTGCTTGCCGATACGGCTGACGAGCTGGAGGTCATGGAAGAGGACGACGACCCATACGTGGCCCGTGTTGTTGAATTGCGCGAGCAGGCAAAAGTCGACCGTACAGGTGCTTTTGAAGGCTTTCCCGTCTTGTCGAGGAGTTGGAGGCCAAGTGCGCCGTCGCCGAGCTTTTGGCGACAGGTCCGGTTCAAACGCAGTTTTGCGATAACCAGCTGGTGCGCATGGTGCTACCGGTGTTGGAAGAAGACCGCTCTGTGCGAATCCTTCGTGCGCCCGATGCGCTGTACTTTGCCCAGCACGAGATCTGCAGCTTTTACGCCGAGCAAGAGGACTTTGAACGAGCACTGCCCGAGGTGCGCCATCTTTACGATCTGGCGCGCTCGTCCATGCAGTCGCACTTTGCGCTCATCAACGTGCTTGCGCGTCTGGAGCGCTTTGACGAGATTATCGAGGTGGCGCGCCACGGCCTACGTATTGCCAGCGATCGTTCTGCAATCGGCTACCTGTTCTATCGCTTGGCGTTTGCCTATTGGAATTGCGATCAGCTCGACCTGGCGCTGGCTTGTTACCGTCTGGTGCCGCGCGGCGAGGAGTCGGGCAGCAGCGCGCTGGAAGAAATGCAGGGCCTTATGAACGAGATGGGTGTCAGCGAGCCTCCGACGTTCGAGGAAGCGGTCGAGACCATCCGCAGGGCTGGACTCGAATTGCCGCCCGTGCCCGCGGTGGCCAACCAGCTTGCGGATGCCGCCGTGCAGCTGGTCGATAACGGCTTCTTTTTCCTGGCGCGCGGTTGCATCTTCCAAATGTGGCGCACCATGGGCAACGACGAGCTCGGCTCCCTCAACCGCTCGCTGGGGTAGGGGTGAAAACTGCAAGGAGGAAAGGCCGCTGGGCAATTAGAAAATTCCCTCTTGCCCAACTTCGACTGTTTGGGTACTATAGAACGGCTGTTACGGAGAGCTGACCGAGAGGCCGAAGGTGCTCGCCTGCTAAGCGAGTATGCCCCAAAAGGGCATCTGGGGTTCGAATCCCCAGCTCTCCGCCAGTACGAATTTGAAGAAGGGTCCCATTTGGGGCCCTTTTTATTATCAAGAATGGCGGCTGGGGATTCGAACCCGAGAGGGCACGGGCGTTAAGCAAACGCGAAAGCGTTTGTAGCCCGTGGGCGAAAAGCCGCCAGGCTTTGAAGCCGGAGGGCATGCGTAGCATGCCCGGACATCCCCAGCTCTCCGCCAGTATGAATTGAAAGAAGGGTCCCATCTGGGGCCCTTTTTTGGTGCGGAGAAAGGAGGCTGGGGATTCGAACCTCAAAAAAGGAGGCATCCTTTCGG
>CATWID010000105.1 GCA_958350755.1 uncultured Collinsella sp. | reverse complement strand
TTTTGAGAAGTTCGCGAAGCCCACTTCTCAAAACAAAGCAGGCACCCCGGCCCTCGCCCGTATTACCCCGCTGGGCGAGCCATAGACGCCGCGTACCGATAGGGTAAGGCGGCGGCTTGAAATTGGTGCTATATTCAGCTTGAGTTGTTTAATGCTAGTACGGGAGGCTGATATGGGGCTATTCAAGAAGAAAAACCCGCAGGATGCCTTTGATCCCGATGTGTTTACCATCACGGATACGATTTTGGACCCGCCGCGGTTTACGTTTTTGCCGGCTATCTACCAGGATGCCACGCGCCACAAGTGGGCCGTGCATCAGCGCGGTGCAGAGCCAAAGATATTTGACTTCGCGGACGTGCTGCAGTGCGAAGTGGCCGAGGCGGGCGATCCGGAGGCCGAGGAAGCGGTCTCAAAACAGGAATTTGCCCAGCGTATTCTGGCAAATCCCGCTAAGGCGGCAAAAATGAACGCTGCCAAGCGTAATATGTGTCTTGGTATGGGCGTTGTTGTGGCGGTTCAGACGGGAAAAGACGAGGTTTCCAAATTAGAGATTCCCGTTATGACCGACGAAGTCAAACGCGATTCAAGTCTATATAAGTCGTATCGGAATGTCGCCGAGAAGATTAAGGCCGAATTTGATGCCATGGGAGGGCTGGCCTAATTTTGGCGACATACGTTTCTGAATGAGGAGTCTGTGCAATGGCAGGCGAATCTTATGCAATTCCCCCCAAAGATCGTGCTGTTGAGGGAATTCTTTGGTATATCCAGCACCATCAGCTTGCCGGCGGCGATCGCCTGCCGGCCGAGCGCGTGCTGTGCGAAGAGATCGGCGTTTCGCGTACGGCGTTGCGCGCCGGTATCATGCGGCTCATCTCGTGCGGAACGCTCGAGAGCCGTCGCGGATCGGGTACGTATTTGTGTCCTCCTAAGCCGCTGAACATCTTCCAGGAAACGTATAACTTTTCCGATGCTGTGCGGACTGCCGGCCTGCATCCCTCTTCTCGTCTGGTTTCCACCGGGACCATCGAGGCGGATGAAGCGCTTGCCGACAAGCTTGGGGTGTCTGTAGGCGCTCCTTTACTCCGCATGCAACGCGTTCGACTTATCGAGGGCGAGCCGGCGTCAATCGAGACGGCTCACGTCAACCTGTCCCTGTGCCCGTCGCTTCCCAATCACGACTATACGCAAGAAAGCCTGTACGATGTTTTGCTTCAAGAAGGCGGCGTACGCGTGGAGCATGGGTGTGAACATGTTTCGATTTCGCGCCTGAATGCCGAAGAGGCCGAACTGCTTCAGCAGGACGAGGGGACGCCTGTTTTCTATCAGAGCTCAATTGAGTTCGATAAGGACATGCGTTTTGTGGAGCATTGCAAATCGGTGATTTTGCCCACAAAGTTCCGCTTTGCCGATAACGGCGAAAAGAACGGCAAGAAGAGCGCGGCAGGTGAACAATGGCTGAAACAGTAGATGCCACCCCGGTTTATATGCGCATACGACGTCGAATTGAAGAGTGTATCGAGCGCGGTATATATCCCACGGGTTCCATGATTCCGTCCGAAAATGAACTTGCCGAGGAGTTTGGCACGACACGCCTGACTATCCGGAGTGCTGTGGACGAGTTAGTTCGGCGCGGGCAGATTCGCCGCGTCCGCGGAAAGGGCGCGTTTGTGGCACAGAAAGTGCCTGTTGCTTACGAGCGAACAGGAGGCTTTCGCGAGTCGGTTCGTGCTTCGGGCGGCGAGCCGTCCGTCCGCATCCTCGCGCGTTCCAAGCGTTATGCGGGTCCATATTATGCCAACCTGTTTGGCATTGTCGAGGACGATTTGCTGTATTCGATTCGGCGTTTGAACTGCGTCAACGGCAATCCCGTATCGATTGAGATGGCGTTCATCCCGTGCCTGCTGTTTCCCACAATTGAAGATATTGACGTGTCGGTCTTCAGTTTGTACGAGACCTATGAGATGCTGGGCCGAAAGCCGGTCATGGCACAGGAAAAGCTCGATATCGAAGCGCTGGGCGCGCGAGATGCCGGTCTGCTTGGACTGGAGCAGGGCGATCTTGCCTTGACGCTGGAGTGCGTGAGCTTCGATGCGAGCGGCCAGGCGATCGAGTACGTCAAGTCGTTTAACCGCGGTGATGCGGGTGGATATACCTATACGTATTAGCTGGTGTTTTGTGAATAACAGCTGGTAAGCTAACCAGTTTTGATCGTTGGGTCAGCCGTATATACAACCTTACATGGCTCAAAATCGACCGTTCGCCGATGGGGATAAATTAATCGACAAAGAGGTATCAAAAAGCCGTAACCTGTAACTGTGATTGGTATCAAATACTAATGATTTGTTACGAGGTGAGACGATGAAGATGCTCGATTACGTTCAGCTTGCCCATGTGCGTATGGGAGCGAACCTCGAGCGTTCGTCTGAGCTGGTAGCGCAGCTCGTTGATATTATCCAGTCCGGTTCTTTTGACGCGCTGCGCATCGTTGCTTCGGGTTCGTCGCGCCATGCCGCCGATTGCGCCCGAGATTACCTGCAAGATGCGCTGCAGATGCAGGTGTCCGTTGTGACGCCCGAGGCCTTCGTCGATTTTGAACACACCTATCCGCAGCATGCGCTCAACATCGCCGTCTCGCAGAGTGGCTATTCGACCAATACGATTGCAGCGCTCGATTACATGCGTGCACACGATATGGCAGCAGTTGCGCTCACGGCAAACGTCGAGGCGCCCATCAAGGAGCACACTGATATCGTTCTTGACTACGGTGTGGGCGTCGAGTCGGTGGACTTTGTGACTCTGGGCGTCGAGGTCCTCGTTGAGTACCTGGTGCTCTTTGGTATTTACGGCGGTCAGGCGCACGGAACGATTGACGCCAAGGGCGTTGCCCAGCGTTTAGACGACCTGCGCGAGGCTATCCATGCCAATGCCGTGATGTGCAAGACCGCCGAGGCATATGTCCAAGACCGCATGCTCGAGCTTTCTGAGCACATGCCCGCCATGGTCGTCGGCAACGGCCCCAACTATGGCGTTGCCGAAGAGGCGGCCCTCAAGCTGAGCGAGACCATCAAGATTCCTGCCATGCATCACGAGGGCGAGGAGTTCGTCCACGGTCCCGAGATGCAGATCGTTCCGGGTTATCTGGTGTTTATCGTCGACGACCCGCAGGGGTCGGAGCGTCTTGCGAATATCGCCGATGCGCTATCGAACGTTACGACAAAAACGGTGCTGCTCACAGCCCATCCCAAGGGTAGGGCTCACGAGGTTGCGGTGCCTCAGGTGGCTCCGCTGCTCAGCGCAATTCCCAATCTGGTGTTCTTCCAGACGATTGCGGCAATGATCGCAGAGCGTCTGAAGTCATGGGACGTGCACCCGTATCTCGATGCGGTCTCCAAGCAAATGGAGGTCAAGGCAGAGGGCTACGAAGAGTCAGTCAATGCGCTTAAGGCCAAAGCGGCTGAGTGTTACGGAATGTAAGCGGGTTTTGATGCCCGTTGGCATGGGGGATGTGGAGACAACCCCAGAAAGGAGAGACAAATGAAGGAAACCGAGAAGATCGAGATCATGCATTTCGACCAGGAGGGCTACCTCGAGGACGGCAAGAACGTCTACGAGGCCGGCAAGAAGATGACCGCGCTCGCCGA
>CATWID010000104.1 GCA_958350755.1 uncultured Collinsella sp. | reverse complement strand
CAAGCTTATCGAGCCGCTCGACTGGCTCGAAGGCGCCGCCATCATATCGGTCAACAACCTGACCGAAGGCATCGAACCTCCCCTCGTTCCCTTCGACGACGAAGACGGAAGTTTCTTTAAGGTCTATCTTCTCGATACGGGCCTCATGTTCTACAAACTCGGTATCAACCCGCGGCTCTGGCTCGACCTCAAAGAGGATTCCGCCATAGCACTGTCTTCCGACTTTCGAGGTGCCCTGGCCGAAAACTCGGTCATGCAGGCATTTTCGAGCAATGGTTTGCGGACGTACTATTGGGTGCCGCCGTCGTCTTGGAAGACGAGCGGTGAGCTCGATTTTCTACTTCAGACCGACCGTATGGAAATTGTGCCCGTCGAGGTAAAGTCCGCACGCAACGTGCGCGCAAGAACCCTCGGGTCGTTTATGGACAAAGCCCGGTCGCCATATGCCTACATTTTGTCCGAGAACAATTTTGCCCGCAGCGAAACTGATGACGGGCGCGAGCTGCGCCACCTCCCCTTGTACGCAGCGGGTTTTATCGGAGCAAACTGTCTCAAGGGCAGCCTGTAAGCCCCGCGCGACCGCCCAGAAAGGAAACCGCTCATGCAACGCATTCTTTTTATCTGCTGTGGAAATATCTGTCGCTCGACGATGGCTGAGTCCGTGTTTACCGAGCTAGCGCGCCGCGCTGGACGCGCGGGCGAGTTTGTCATCGATTCTGCAGCAACCTCAACCGAAGAGATCGGCAACCCGCCGCATCATGGCACGGTCGCCAAGCTGCGCGAAGTCAGGATTCCCGTCGTCGCACATCGCGCACGTCAGGTGCGGCGCGCGGAGTATGGCAACTGGGATCGCATTGTCTATATGGATGCTGAGAACGCGCGCGGTCTGCGTCGCATCTTTGACGACGACCCCGACGGCAAGATTACGCGCTTGCTCGATTGGACCGAGCGCCCCGGCGACGTGGCCGATCCCTGGTACACCGGCAACTTCGATGCCACCTACCGCGACGTGCTCGCCGGTTGCACCGCTATGCTCGAGCAGCTGTAATCGATGAAATGCAGAGTTTTTAGAGCCACAAATCGAATGAAATGCAGAAATTTGACCTTACTCGCACGCAGGACAACGACGATAACGCCTAAGCACGGGCATAAACGAGATCGGGATTCCCATATACAAATCGAGCGTGGATTTTCTCCCACTTTGAGCGCGAAATTGCGTCCAAAACGGGAAAAATCCACGCTCATTATCTCGGCGGGAGAAAATCCTCGCTCGACTACTCGTCGACGATCTCGGCGAGCCAGACGTTCAATGTATCGACCTCGGGGCAGCAGAACTTTGCCGTGCCGGGCTCGTTGCCGGGCACGGTTCCGCCGTAACGCAAGATGTCAATGTAAGGAAAGCCCACATGGCAGGCCATAGCGCACATCTTGCCGCGGTCTCGGTCAAAGTCAAAGACATCGCCTGGCTTGTGACCATGATGGCAGCGGCACGTTCCCAACTGGTCCACGCAGCTAATGCGGATACGCGGACGCTTGCCACGCGGCGCGCCGAGCGGCTTGCTCTCGCCTGCAGGCTTGGCGCCGCCCTCGTCAGCGTTACTCATGGTCAATCACATC
Source organism: uncultured Collinsella sp. (assembly GCA_958350755.1). GTDB lineage: Bacteria > Actinomycetota > Coriobacteriia > Coriobacteriales > Coriobacteriaceae > Collinsella. Next base: position 2,310 of record CATWID010000104.1, on the reverse strand, counting down.
CAGGCAGGCCTCGATGGGAAGGCCAGCCGACTTGTCCTCTTGGTCGGCATTGCGCTCGATAAGCTCGGCCACCACACGCATGGCATCGGCCGTGGCACGCTGGAGGCTCCAACCGTTCATCACGCGGCCCATGAGCACGGCCGAGAACGTATCGCCCGTACCCGGGAAGTACACCGGGATCAGCTCAAACGGAATCTCAAAGTATTCCCCCGCCACATGGTCGTAGCCGATGACGGCACTCGCCCCATCGACCTTCGCACTCGTAATGACAACCGACTTGGTGCCCAACGCGAGCATGGCGTCCACGAGCGTGCGGGCCTCATCGGCCGTAATCTCTTCGGCGATAGGCGTATCGGTGAGCAGGCACGCCTCGGTATAGTTGGGCACCGCGTAGTCGGCGCACTCGACCAAGCTGCGCATGAGTCCGATGGTCGACTCGGGCACGCCGGCATAGAGCTTGCCGTTATCGCCCATGATGGGATCGACGAACACCCTGGTGCCCTTTTGAGCGCGGCGGTGGCAAAAGTCCGAGATGATGCGCGTCTCCTCCTCGGTCACGATAAAGCCGGTCGAGATAGCATCAAATTCAAAGCCGAGCTCCTCCCAGATAGCGAGGCTCTGGCGCACGTACTCCGTGGTGTCGTGAATGTAGAACTTGGGATAGTTGAGCGTATCGGAAACGAGCGCCGTCGGCAGGTTGTGGATGCGATAGCCCATGTGCGACAGTACCGGCAGCATGGCCGAGAGCGCGACCTTGCCGTAGCCGCACATATCGTTGATCAGCAGCAGCTGAGTGTTCTTCATGAGTGTCCCCCTTGGGTCGGGCGCGGCGCGATGTCGCCATAATGCGACTAAGTGTAGCGCAGTGCAATCTAAGTCTTGCCTTCGGATGTAAGACCAAGTTTGGGCGTAATTTTGTTCTTAGAGTTTTTCTGACGCTTCTTATTGCAGAAACTTGGCCTTAGAAGGCGCTATAAAATTCTAAGAACAAGTTTTGGCTCAAATTTGTTCTTAGGACACTAACGATGCTCGCACCCATCACACCCGGACGACAGGGAAACGTCAGGCACAACCTTTCAGGAGCCCTCGCCTATGATTCGTTTAGACCCGCCAATATGGATTCATTCTTTCCAATCAATTTATCCGCTGATTCCATGCGGCTTGTCTCCGATTGCCGCGCCATACTCGGCGAGGTTGAGGGCATGTCTCGCTTTGTTCCGAACATCGACATGTACCTTTCTATGTACGTTCGCAAGGAAGCGCTCTTGTCCTCTCAAATCGAGGGTACGCAATGTACGTTCGATGATGTTCTTGACCCGTCAAACGAATCCAATGCGAGCCGGGACCTAACCGACGTCGTCAACTACACTCGAGCGGTGCAGCAGGCGACCACGCTCATGGAGGAACTGCCACTCTGTATGAGGCTGCTCAAATCCGTCCATGCCACATTGCTTGGAAATGGCAGAGGCTCCGACAAGACGCCGGGCCAGTTCAGGACGACTCAGAACTGGGTCGGACCAAACGGCTGCACGCTCAATGAGGCCCCGTATGTCCCTCCCAACACGGAGGATATGAAGGAGGCACTTGGCGACCTCGAGCTTTTCATCAACGAGCGTGACGACATCGATCCAGTCATCAAGGCCGCTTTGGTGCACTACCAGTTTGAAACCGCGCACCCGTTCCTCGACGGCAACGGACGCCTCGGGCGTCTGCTCATCCTCCTTTCGCTCATACATGATGGGGCGCTCACCAAGCCGGTCATCTACCCCTCGTATGAACTCAAACGACACAGGAGCGAATACTACGATTGGCTTATGCGCGTAAGGCAGAGAGGCGATTTTGAGGGATGGGTTTCGTTTTTCAGTACCTGCTTGCTTGCAAGCGCACGCGAGGCGCGGGATTCGATGCGGAAGCTTGTCGACCTCCATTCGGAAACCGAAAGGCTGATTCGCGAAAAGGCGGGAAGGGCTACGACGAACGCCCTTATGCTACTCGACCTTCTCGAGGGCAATCCGATCGTCGACACCGCCTTTGTGTCTGAACGAATGCAGATTAGCAGATCGAGCGCAAACAACCTTATATCCCAATTTACCGATTGGGGCATTCTTGTCCAACGTGATACGAGCAGGAAACGATACCGCACGTTTTCATATGAGCCATATCTCGCCATCCTCCGAACCGGCGACGAGCCGCTCTAAGTCTCGGAAAGCCAAGGGGCGAGACCGGCAGCTGCCAGTCTCGCCCCCTTAATGAACCCTTGATTATCGACTTTATCCGAACACCTCCCACATTCATCCGTACATGTACGGA
>CATWID010000103.1 GCA_958350755.1 uncultured Collinsella sp. | reverse complement strand
TCCTCGGGGTCGGCGACGCGGTCGGAGAGGCCCTTCATGGTCTTGACGAAGTTGTGGCCTTCGCCGATGACCCAGGAGCTGCGCATGACGTAGTGGCGCGGGCACCCGGCCACGGCGATGTCGCCGGCGGCCTTCGTCTGGCCGTAGACGGACAGCGGGCTGAATGGCTCCTCCTCGTCATGCACCTCCTCGGTGCCGTCGAAGACGTAGTCGGAGGACACGTGCACGAGCGTGATCCCGTGCCCGGCGCAGGTGCGTGCGAGAAGCGCGGGCCCCGTCGCGTTGGCCTTCCAGGCGGTCACGCGGCCCTCGGGGGTCTCCGCTTTATCCACGGCCGTGTAGGCGCCGCAGTTGATCACGGTGCCGTAGAGCGACCAGTCGTACTGCGAATAGGCGTCCGGGTCGGACATGTCGAAAGTGTCGATGTCGCAGAAGTCGAAGTCCTTCGCCACACCGCGCTCCTCGGCCAGCGCGCGCACCGCGCGGCCCAGCTGGCCGTTGCAGCCGGTGACGAGGGTGCGCCTGGGAGCCATCGGGACGACGTCGGCGAGCATCGGGTGGTTGAGGTCGGCCTCGGAGACGGTGGCCTCGGCCAGCGGGATCGGCCACTCGATGGCGAGCTCGGGGTCGGCGAGGTTCACGAAGGTGTAGGTCCTCTTCAGCTCGAGGGACCAGTGGGCGTCCACCAGGTAGGTGTAGGCGGTGCCGTCCTCCAGGGCCTGGAAGGAGTTGCCCACGCCGCGCGGGACGTAGATGGCCTTACTCGGGTCGAGCGTGCAGGTGAACACCTTCCCGTAGGTGGCGCTGCCCTCGCGCAGGTCGACCCAGGCGCCGAAGACCGAGCCTCGGGCCACCGAGATGAACTTGTCCCAGGGCTCGGCGTGGATGCCGCGGGTGACGCCGCGGCTGTCGTTGTAGGAGATGTTGTTCTGGACGACCCTGAGGTCCGGGATGCCCAGGGCGGTCATCTTGGCGCGCTGCCAGTTCTCCTTGAACCAGCCGCGCGAGTCGCCGTGGACGGCGAGGTCGACGACCTTCAGGCCCCCGATGCCGGTCTCGGCGACGGAGAGGTCCTTCTCGAATGCGATGTCTGCCATGTGGGAAAAGCTCCTATCGAAGAGGTTGGGTAACCGGGGGCGCCCGCGCGGGGACGCAGGATCATCCCCATGCCCTGCGGCCCCGCGCGGGCGCCCCGCGGTGCGGTTCGCCGGGGTCCGGCCTACTGCCCCTGGGCGCGGTAGCGTGCCTCGGTGGCCTCCTTGGCCGGGCGCCACCAGGACTCGTTGGCGACGTACCAGTCGATCGTCTGCTTGAGCCCCTCGGCGAAGTCGGTGTGCGCCGGCCTCCAGCCCAGCTCGCGCTGGAGCTTGGTCGAGTCGATGGCGTAGCGGCGGTCGTGGCCGGGGCGGTCGGCGACCCAGTCGAAGTCCTCGGGGTCGCGGCCCATCGCCTCGAGGATCATGCGCAGGACCGTGATGTTGTTCTTCTCGCCGTCGGCGCCGATGAGGTAGGTCTCCCCCATGCGGCCCTTCGTGAGGATGTCCCAGACGGCCGAGGAGTGGTCCTCGGTGTGGATCCAGTCGCGGACGTTCTCGCCGCGGCCGTAGAGCTTGGGGCGCACGCCGTCGATGATGTTCGTGATCTGGCGCGGGATGAACTTCTCCACGTGCTGGTAGGGTCCGTAGTTGTTGGAGCAGTTGGAGATGGTCGTGCGCAGGCCGTAGGTGCGGGTCCAGGCGCGGACCAGCATGTCGGAGGACGCCTTGGTGCTCGAGTACGGGCTGCTCGGGTGATACGGCGTCTCCTCGGTGAACTTCGCCGGGTCGTCGAGAGCAAGGTCGCCGTAGACCTCGTCGGTGGAGACGTGGTGGTAGCGGACGCCGTATTTGCGGACGGCCTCCAGCAGGCGGAAGGTTCCCTCGACGTTGGTGCGCAGGAACGGCTCCGGGTCGGCGATGGAGTTGTCGTTGTGGGACTCCGCGGCATAGTGGACGATCGCGTCGTGGCCGGGGACGATCCTATCGAGCAGCTCCGCGTCGCAGATGTCGCCCACGACAAGCTCCACGCGGTCGGAGGGCAGCCCCGCGATGTTCTCGGGGTTGCCGGCGTAGGTCAGCTTGTCCAGGACGGTGACGTGGACGCCCGGGTGGTTGTTCACGACGTAGTGCACGAAGTTGCTGCCGATGAAGCCGCAGCCGCCCGTGACGATGATGTTCTTGGGTTCAAAGATCTCAGACATTATTCTCCTTATTTACGCAGCTTGCTGCTCAAGGCGCGCCACAAGCTGCTCTTCGGAATGGACAAACTCAAACGGTTCGTACTCGCCATATGCGGAGGGACGACTGATGGTAACGAGCTGAAGGTCAGAGGTGCCAAAACGACCCTGCACCCTTCGCATCATCTCAATAAGCTCCTTGCCCGGCTTAACGGCCATCACCAGCGAACCTTGCTTAGAAAACCACTTAGCAACCAGATAGCGCATCAGCCAACTCCCCTCTGAACTCAGCTTCATCATGAATCAAACCGGCCTCGTAACGCATTCGCAAGAAGGCACCGATCGACGAATCAACGGTCTTCTTATACAAATACTTGTGAAGCCAGTTATTTAACTGCCTATCAAAGAAGGTATTGTACTGAAGCTCTATCGGATAACAGCGAGCTTCACGCACATAATAGAGATGAACGCCACGATAACCGTCATCTATGGCTTTTCCAGCAGATAGATTAACAACTTTAAAATCAGAACTGCTTAACGCAAGAACGGATTCATAAGAATCAACAATGGATCGAAAGCCGAGCAAGTCATTAAAGACCTTACGCACTTGATGATCGGGCCAATAACGGTCCAGCTTAAGCTTGATAGACTGAAGAGATTTAATTCGACTGTCTATAGGCAAGTCAACCAATGCCGATTGGCCTTGATACCACTCATTAGCTCTAAAGAGCTCAGCAAGCAGAAGGTCCCGATCAAAATAATGTAGGTTCTTCTTAAGCGATATCCCCAGCTCGCTTTTATAAGAAAGGGATGAGAGCAACTCGACGGAGAGGCCATCGCGCTCCAGAATATCGGTCATCACTCATCCCCTTTCACCAGGCAATTAGTACTCGCGCGGGCTGTTGACGATCTCGCCGGCGGCGACCTTCTTCAGGTGCTGCCCGTAGACCGACTTGCCGTAGGCCTTCGCTGCCTCCTCCAGCTCGGCGGTCGTGATCCAGCCGTTCTCCCAGGCGATCTCCTCGGGCACGGACACGGGCAGGTCCTGGGAGTGCTCCACGGCGCGGACGAACTCCGCGGCCTCGTGCAGGCTCTCCATGGTGCCGGTGTCCAGCCACGCGTACCCGCGGCCCAGGGTCACGACGGACAGCGTCCCCTCCTCCAGGTACATCTGGTTGAGCGTGGTGATCTCGAGCTCGCCGCGCGCGGACGGCTCCACCCTATGTGCCTTGGCTGCCACGTCGCCAGGGTAGAAGTACAGTCCGGTGACGGCGTAGGAGCTCTTGGGCTCGGCGGGCTTCTCCTCGATGGAGACGGCACGGCCCTCGCGGTCGAACTCCACGACGCCGAAGCGCTCGGGGTCGTCCACGTGGTAGCCGAAGACCGTGGCCCTACCGGACTCGGCGTTCTGCACGGCGCGCGTCAGGTGGCGCGACAGGCCGTTGCCGTAGAAGATGTTGTCGCCGAGCACCAGGGCGCACGGCTCGCCGGCGATGAACTCCTCGCCGATGGTGAACGCCTGGGCCAGGCCGTCGGGGCTCGGCTGCTCGGCGTAGGACAGGTTCACGCCGTAGCGCGAGCCGTCCCCGAGCAGGCGCTCGAAGTTGGGCAGGTCCGTCGGCGTGGAGATGACCAGGATGTCCCGGATGCCCGCCAGCATGAGGGTGGACAGCGGGTAGTAGATCATGGGCTTGTCGTAGACCGGCAGCAGCTGCTTGGAGGTCACGAGCGTGAGCGGGTACAGGCGGGTGCCGGAACCGCCGGCAAGGATGATGCCTTTCATATATTCCGTCCTCTACAATCG
>CATWID010000102.1 GCA_958350755.1 uncultured Collinsella sp. | reverse complement strand
CGCGCGCCGACTTCTCCGGCGTGACGCAGGTCGGGGTCGACGAGACGGCCCGCAGGCGCGGCCACAGCTACATCTCGACCTTCGTGGACCTCGACGGCGGGCGCGCCGTGTTCTGCGAGCTGGGGCGCGACGCCTCGACGGTGGCCTCGTTCGCCGCGGAGCTCGAGGCGCACGGGGGAGACCCGGCGGCCGTCGAGGTCGTGACGTGCGACCTGTCCCCGGCGTTTGCCAAGGGCGTCGCCGTGCACCTGCCCAACGCCAAGCGCGTGGCCGACAGGTTCCACGTCGTCCAGATCGCGTCCAGGCAGGTCGACAAGGTGAGGGTGGCCGAGTCCAGGGAGTCCAAGGAGAAGCGCGCGCTGCTCGCCAAGAGCAAGCACATATGGCTCAAGAACGAGGGCAACCTCACCGAGCGCCAGGCCGCCAGGAAGCGCGAGCTGTCGCGCGAGCGCCTCAAGACCGCGAGGGCGTGCCAGATGCGCGAGGCGCTGCAGGCGGTCTATGAGTGTGAGACGCGCGGGGAGGCGGAGGCCGAGCTGGACGCGCTGTGCAGCTGGATCATGCACTCCAACGTGCCCCAGATGAAAGAGGTCGCCAAGACGCTGCGCAGGAACCGCGACGAGGTCCTGAACCACTTCGACCACAGGCTCACCAACGCCGTGCTCGAGGGGATGAACTCGGTGATCCAGTCAGCCAAGAGGCTGGCGCGCGGCTTCAGGAACCCGGAGTACTTCAAGACCGTGATATACCTGAAGCTCGGGAAGCTGACCTTCCCGCAGCTGGAGGTCTGTGCTACCCACTAGAAACGGCGAAGGGCCACAAATAAAGAGGTAATGATGAGAGATTTATATGATATTGCCACAGATACAATCAATCCCATTAAATTAAAGAAAAATGGGAAGGCGGGCCATGTGGCTTGTGCTTTGGAAACGGTAAGCGGTGCTGTTTATACAGGCATATGTATTGATGTGCCCTGTTCTATTGGTATGTGTGCAGAACAGGCAGCTATTGCTGAGATGTTGAAGAACGGGGAAACGAAAATCAAAAAAATTGTAGCTGTCTATGAAGATGGCAGCATCCTGCCGCCTTGTGGGAGATGCAGAGAATTGATTTCACAGTTAGACATAGAAAACGAAAATGCGATTATTGCCATTGATAACGGCAGAGAAGTTACATTAAAAGACTTATTGCCCGAAAGGTGGGACAAAAAATGGGATTGAATCAATTAACCAACCGAATCTATTTTTTAGAACATGATCCCGAAGTGGACAGACCAATGTTAGCCTATCTCAAAGGAGATAAATTCTCTCTGGCAGTTGACGCCGGATATTCGGCTTCTCATGTTCAGGATTTTTACAGGGCAATTGAAGTGGAACATTTTAACAAGCCGGATTTTACGGTTATCACACACTGGCATTATGACCACACCTTTGGGATGCACGCCATCAATGGAATCAGCATTGCCCACGACAGGACAAACGGGTTTCTCAAAGACCAGCAGAAACAGGCAGTGGACCCCAGCTATATCGAAATCCTGAAAAAAGAAGATGTTCATTTTAGGAAAGAATATTACGGACAGGATAAACTGACCATTGTGCTGTCTGATGTATCTTTTTCCGATAAGTTAACCTTGGACTTAGGTGGCATCACTGCTCAGATTTTTCATACGGTTTCGCCGCATTCAGAAGATACTGTTTGTGTTTATGTACCGGAAGAAAAAGTTCTTTTTTTAGGGGATTCTACCAGTGAGGATTTCTTTAATGATGGATATATGGACAAGGACAAGTTAAAATCTTTGATGTGTATGATTCAATCAACAGATTGCAAGTATTGCATTCTTAGTCACTGTGAACCGCTTGTGAAAGAAGATTTGCTCTGCTATTTGGAAAGCATACTCTAGATGCGCTCGCGCGTATCATAAAACGTCATTAAGCGGTTGTTAATAGAATCAACCTTGATGCCCGCATCGCCAACAAAGTCGAAGAGGCTGTTACTAAGCGCGAAACCGCCCAAAGCCAAATTGTCGGTGACGCACAAAAGGCCCGAGGTGAGTACCGGCGTTCAATAGACCGTATCGGCAATTCAATAGCAAGGGCCGTTATGTGCGAGCAGCGTCTACGAGACTTCACTTTTGATTTTGAGTCCATGCAAATTGATCCAAGGACGAATCCTGTTGGGGAGCTGCAATTTGTTTGCAGCTTGGGGTCAGTGAAATCACGCCGAAATTACTCGCTTCCCTTATCGACGGCCTGATCGGAAAGAGCAAGTCCATCGATACCCTCACTTCTAGCTACGAGACCGTCATCGATGCCATCAACAATTACCCAGATGACGAGGAAGCTCCCCTGTCGGTGCTCACCTCTAAGTTTGAAAATGCGCTCGACGCAAAGCTAAAACCCGCTAAATCAATCATTCGCGAGGGCGATGACGTCTACGATGAGCTCTCGCAGGGATATAACGCGCAGATGTATTTCGCCCTCATGGCCGACAACAGCATGGGAGACGGCATTTATATCGTCGACCAGCCAGAGGATCAAATTTCGCAGAAGGCAATCAGGGAGTCCGTGCTAAGAGAGTTCCGAGCTATAGCCGGGTCGCGGCAGGTGATACTCATCACGCACAACCCGCAGTTTATAGTGAACCTCGATGTTGACAACGTGATTTTCATCGAAAAGAAGGACGGTGCTCTTTCCATAAGAAACGGCGCCCTCGAGTATGAATGCGACGAGTACAGCATGTTGGAGACGGTCGCAGACAATATCGAAGGTGGCCTTGACACCATCAAGAGGAGGATGAAGCGATATGAAAAGGCAAGTTAGCTTCACTGACGAGGCGGAAGCATACCGCTTCACGCCCCAATACAAGGAAGATGGGGCATTCGAGATACGTAAGGATACTCTGGTCTTTAATTCAAATGACTTCTACCAGCTCTTCTTCAAAGGATTGGACGCGAAGCCCGAATATGAAGTCGTAAACTCCGGTGCCGAGCTGAAAGGCCAGGCGAAACACGTATTTGATACGGTTAGCGATATCTTCAAAAAGGCATGCGATTCGATAGATGACGCTTGGTTTTCGAAAACCAAGGAGTCAGCAGCTGAGGCACATGATGATTTTAAAGATATAGATTCTTAGGCAGTCGGAAGCACATTATGCAGGCGTATAAAAGCGGATAAATGATATCAGTCAATGATTAAGCTGCCTGCCTCTAGCATCCGGAATGAGAGCACATCACCGACAGGACCATATTCCTTGCTACTACGTACTAAAACCTGGAAGGCCTAACAAGGAGTAGACAATGAGCGCTACCGCTCGTCTATCCCCTTGTCGCGCAATCGGCTCTTTCGGTAGGCCATGTCCCAACGGATGGGTACCATTTACCCGGGTGCACCTGGGGCAACGGGCCGGCAGGCCCGCGCAAGGTCGCTCGCATAACACGCAACACCAAACACGACAGAAGAGGCGAACGACAGATACCGGACCCCGGACGACAGCACCGCGGAAGACGTGCATTCCGACCACAACCGAACAACTCCAGCTACTAGGCAGGCGCCCGCATGGGCGCCTTTTACTTTTCAGGGACTTAGCCGAGAGCTAGGGCACGCGGCTCATGGCCGTTTCGTGAAGGCTCGACCAGCTCGACCCACCTCGACCCGTCTCCGCTCCCGCCGTACGCGCCAAGCGCCATCAGGCGGTTCAATCGTCGCGCAGACGAAAAGGCACACGGTGTCGTGCGGTGTCCTCGCGCGGTGCCGCACGGGAAGATTGGAGGAACCATGGCACGCACAGCCGAATGCGCCGCGCCCGAGGGCAACCAAGATCGCGACGAATGGATGACGGTGATCGAGATGCAGGAGTACATGAGGGCGAGCCGAAACAAGGCGTACGACCTCATCTGGTCGGGGGAGATCGACTCGTACAGGCTCGGAAGGAAGCTCCTGGTTTCGAGGGCGTCAGTGGACGCCTACATCGAGTCGAGGAGCGGCAGGAAATGACGGCGGCGACCGCCCCGGAGCCGCCCGCGGCCGGGCACGCGAGGGAGCCTCGAGACGAAAGGAGCTCGAGG
>CATWID010000101.1 GCA_958350755.1 uncultured Collinsella sp. | reverse complement strand
ATGCCCCAACCGTGCGCCTACAACGATACCCAGCAGGCAGTAAATAAAGAGGGAGCCGCGCTCGATGATGCGACCGTGGTCCAGGCAGATGATCGCGTCGGAGTTGCGCACGGTGGACAGGCGATGCGCGATGACAAACGTCGTGCGGCCCTCCATGAGCTTGTCCATGCCCTCCTGCACGATGGCCTCGGTGCGGGTGTCGATGCTCGACGTGGCCTCGTCCAGAATCATTGCCGGCGGATCGGCGACGGCGGCGCGCGCGATCGAAATCAGCTGGCGCTGGCCCTGCGACAGCTGGGCGCCGTTGCCGGTGAGCATGGTGTCGTAGCCGTCGGGCAGGCGGGTGATAAAGTCGTCCGCGCCGGCGAGCTTTGCCGCCGCGATGCACTCCTCGTCGGTGGCGCTCAGGTTGCCGTAGCGGATGTTATCCATCACGGTGCCGGTGAACAGGTTCACGTCCTGCAGCACGACGCCCAGGCTTCGGCGCAGGTCGGCCTTGCGGATTTTGTTGACGTTGATGCCGTCGTAGCGGATCTTGCCGTCGGCGATGTCGTAGAAGCGGTTGATGAGGTTGGTGATGGTCGTCTTGCCGGCTCCGGTGGCGCCGACAAACGCGACCTTCTGGCCCGGCTTGGCAAACACGGACACGCCGTGCAGCACCTCGTGGTCGGGCGTGTAGCCAAAGTCGACGTTGTCCATGACCAGGTCGCCGCGCAGCGGCACGTACTCGATCTCGCCGGTTGCGCGGTGCGGATGTTTCCATGCCCACATGCCAGTGTGGTGGTCGGCCTCCTCGAACTGCCAGGTCTCGGGGTTCACCTGTGCGTTGACGAGCGTCACGTAGCCTTCGTCGGCCTCGGGCTTCTCGTCGATGAGCTCAAAGATACGGTCGGCGCCGGCGAGGCCCATGACCACGGCGTTGATCTGCTGCGAGATCTGGCCGATCTGTCCGCAGAACTGCTTGGTCATGTTGAGGAACGGCACCACGACGGCGATGGACAGCGCCATGCCCGAGATGCTCAGGTTGGGCACGCCCAGTGCCAGGAAAATGCCGCCGGCAAGGGCCACCAGCACGTAGAGCAGGTTGCCCAGGTTCATAAGGATGGGCATGAGGATGTTGGCGTACATGTTGGCCTTTTGCGAGACCTCGAAGAGCTTTTCGTTGCGCTCGTCAAAATCGGCCTCGGCGGCAGACTCGTGGCAGAACGCCTTGACGACCTTCTGGCCGTTCATGACCTCCTCGATATGGCCCTCGACCACGCCGAGCTCGGTCTGCTGCGCAATGAAGAAGCGCGCGGAGTTGGAGCCGAGCAGCTTGGTCATAAAGGTCATAAAGGCGACGCCGGCGATGATGACCAGGCACATCCACACGCTGTAGTACAGCATGATAAAGAACACCGTGACAATGATGATGATCGTCATGAGCAGGTTGGGCAGCGACTGACTGATCATCTGGCGCAGCGTATCGATGTCGTTGGTGTAGTGGCTCATGATATCGCCGCGCTGGTGCGTGTCGAAGTAGCGGATCGGTAGGTCCTGCATGCGGTTGAACATCATCTCGCGCAGCTTCTCGAGCGAGCCCTGCGTGACGATAGCCATGGCGCGGTTCCAGAAGAGCGAGGACAGGACACCGACGCCGTAGATGCAGGCGAGGGTGGTCACGAGCTGCAGAATCTTGGGCTGTGCGGCTTCCCAATCGCCCGACTGCCACGATTCGCTAATAATCTGCAGGGCGCTCTGCAGGAAGGTCGCGCCGATGGAGTTGATGATGGCGCAGAGCACCACGCCGGCGACGACAAGGGGCAAAAGCACGGGATAGAAGCCAAAGAGCGTCTTGATGAGGCGCGACATGGTGCCGCCCTTGCGGTTGAGCGCGCGCTCGGCGGTCGTTGCCTTACTCATGGGCCTCGCCTCCTTCCTGGGTCTGAGCTTGCGTTGCGGTCATGTCGGTGTTGTCTGCCGCCGTGTTCGCGTCGCCAGAGACGTCGTCGGCGTCTTGCGTACCTTCGGCAGACATCTTGTTTTGCGAGGTAAAGGTCTCGCGGTAGATCTCGCTCGTCTTAAGCAGCTCGTCATGGGTGCCGATCTGCGCGATACGGCCGCCCTCCATGACGATGATGCGGTCTGCGTCCTGCACGGAGCTGATGCGCTGGGCGATGATGAGCTTGGTCGTGTTGGGCAGATAGCTTGCCAGTCCTGCGCGGATCTTTGCGTCGGTCTTGGTGTCGACGGCGCTGGTGGAGTCGTCCAGGATCAAGATCTTGGGGCGACGCAGCAGGGCGCGTGCAATGCACAGGCGCTGCTTCTGACCGCCCGAAACATTAGAGCCGCCCTGTTCGATCCAGGTGTCGTAGCCCTTGGGGAAACCGTCGACAAACTCGTCGGCGCAGGCCAGATGCGCTGCCTCGCGGACTTCCTCGTCGGTGGCGTTCGGGTCGCCCCAACGCAGGTTCTCGGCGATGGTGCCGCTAAACAGCACGTTTTTCTGCAGCACCATGGCGACCTGGTGACGCAGCGCGTCCAGGTCGTAGTCGCGCACGTCCACGCCGCCCACGCGCACAGCGCCTTCGGTGGTGTCGTACAGGCGGGCGATGAGGTTAACGAGCGTGGACTTGGCCGAGCCGGTGCCGCCGATGATGCCGATGGTCTCGCCGCTCGTAATGTGCAGGTCGATATCGTCGAGCGCCTGGCGTTTCGCATGCGCGGAATACTTAAAGCTCACGTGGTCAAAGTCGATGGAACCGTCGGCAACCTCGAGCACGGGCTCGGCGGGATTGGCGATCGTGGGCTCGGCGGCCAGCACCTCGGCAATGCGGTGTGCCGATTCGTCGGCCATGGTCACCATGACAAAGATCATCGACAGCTGCATCAGGCTCATGAGAATCTGGAAACCATAGGTAAAGGTCGAGGAGAGCTGGCCCACGTCGAACAGCGTGCCCTGGCTCGTGATGATGAGCTTGGAGCCTAGGTAGATGATGACGACAAACGCGCCGTTGACGCAGATGTTCATCATGGGGTTGTTAAAGGCGAGCAGCTTCTCGGCGCGGGTGAAGTCCATCTGGACGTCGCGCGCGGCGGTCGCGAACTTCTCCTTCTCAAAGTCTTCGCGCACATAGCTCTTGACCACGCGCATGCCGGTGACGTTTTCCTCGACGGACTCGTTAAGGGCATCGTACTTGTGGAACACGCGCGAGAAGATGGGGCGCACCTTAAAGATGATAAAGAACAGTCCAAAGCCCAGCAGCGGAATGATGACCAGGTAGACCATGGCGACGCTGCCGCCCATGATAAACGCCATGGTAAAGGCGAAGATCAATACCAGCGGCGCGCGCACGGCGATACGGATGATCATCATAAAGGCCTGCTGCACGTTGTTGATATCGGTGGTCAGGCGCGTGACGAGCGAGGAGCTCGAGAACTCATCGATGTTGGCAAAGCTGAACGTCTGGATCTTGTAGAACAGGTCGTGACGCAGGTTCTTGGCGAATCCGCAGCTCGCATGGCTGCAGGTGACACCAGCCGCGGCGCCAAAAGCAAGCGACGTCAGCGCGATGAGCACCAAAAAGCCTGCGGTGGGAAGCATCTCGGCTACGGTGGCGCCGTCTTTGATGGCGTCGATCAGGTTGGCGGTGATAAATGGAATCAGCATCTCGCAGAGCACCTCGCCAAGCACGAGCAGCGGCGTGGCAACAGTGACTTTCATATAGTCGCGGATGCTTCCCATGAGGGTTTTAATCATCCAGTTCCTCCCAGGTTACGCGGATTTTATCGAGCATTTCGGCGAGGTCCTCGCGCTCGTCGTGGGTGAGCGCGCTAAAGGCCCGTTCTCTAAAGCGGATGCGGGCCGCCTGGTCGATGCGGGCGTTTTCCCGGCCGGTTTCGGTCAGGCGAATGGTGAGTTGCCGTCGATCCTTGGGGTTACGGCTGCGCTCGATGAGGCCGTTGAGCTCGAGCTTGGACAGGATCTCGGAAAGCGATCCCGGCTTGAGGTCAAAGTGCATGCCGAGCTCCTGCTGCGACATCTCGCCGCCGGGTTGCTTGGCCAGCAGGCAGATGATGGGCGCCTTGCCGGATACGCCTCCGCCATGAAAGTGCATGTAATGGCCGCAGAAGCCAAGCCCGTTAAGGATGCGCTTGGCAAGTGCATCCGATTGCGATTGCGCCTCGGGCGAATCTGCAGGCTCGATGGGGTCGCCGCCCGGCGTATGGGGGCAGAGGTCGATGCATTCGTCGCACATGGTGTTGCTCCTTTCTTTAGTTAGGTAGAGAAATTGTTTTGTACCTAAGTGATTCTAGAGGTACCTAACTGATTGTCAAGGTACCGAATCGATTTTGTGGCAGTGCTGGGGTGCCGGTGCCAGGGGAATCTTGGACAGTCTTCGCAGCGTAGATTCAGCGGGCCACGGCGTATCCCGGAGTTTTCGATAGGTTCATTAAGGGGGGTTGATTTCCGATCTCAGCCGAACACATTGAGCAAATAGGCCATTCCCGCA
>CATWID010000100.1 GCA_958350755.1 uncultured Collinsella sp. | reverse complement strand
TTTCCCTGGTCCATGAGCCCTCCGAGCTGCCCGCGGCAATCGCCAAGGCGTTTGAGTACGGCGACAAAGTGCTGGTCGAGAAGTGCATCGAGGGCACCGAGATCACCGTTGGCGTATACGGCGAGGATGACGTGCGCGCCCTGCCGATTGTCGAGATCCGTAAGCCCGAGGACTGCGAGTTCTACGATCTGGACGTGAAATATGTCGACCCTACGGACATCCATCGCATTCCGGCGCAGATTTCACCCGAGAACTATGCTCGTGCCCAGGAGCTTGCCTGTGCCGCTCACAAGGCCCTCGGTTGCCTGGGCATCTCGCGCAGCGATTTTATCGTGAGCGAGGACGGCCCCGTTATCCTCGAGACCAATACCATTCCCGGCATGACCGATACGTCGCTGTATCCGGATGAGATCCGCCACACCGACGACATGACGTTCCCGCAGGTCTGTGACAGCCTGATCCGTATGGGTCTTCGTCGAGCGGGCATTGCATGCTAATCGAGGACGCGGTTTCGTCAGGAACGCCGCAGTTTGTCATCGACTCCTATGCCACGCTTGCCGAACGCGCCAAAACGCAGTCCTTCGGCCTTATCGAGGAAGATGTGATTGTCCTCGATACCGAGACCACGGGTCTTTCGGTGCAGGACAATGAGCTGATCGAGATCTCGGCGGCCCGTCTTTCGGGCCGCGAGGTCGTCGACCGCTTCGATACCTTCGTGCATCCCAAACAGCTGATTCCCGCCGAGATTACCGAGCTCACGAGCATTACAAATGCCGATGTGGCAGATGCCCCGTCGGCCGTTGAGGCCGTCGCCGCTCTCGCCGATTTTGTCGGTGGCTGCCCGGTGATCGCACATAACGCCACGTTCGACCGCTCGTTTATCGAGTCGGTCAAAGGCGGCGTCAACGTGAGCGATATTTGGATCGATTCGCTGGCGCTATCGCGCATCGCGCTTCCGCGCCTGGCCTCGCACAAGCTGTCTTTTATGGCCGATCTGTTTGGCTGTGACTCGGTATCACACCGTGCCAATGCCGACGTCGACGCTCTGTGTGGCGTATGGCGCGTGTTGCTCGTGGCGCTCACCGACTTGCCCCAGGGCCTCATGGCGCGCCTAGCCGACATGCATCCGGACGTGCCTTGGTCCTATCGTCCTATCTTCTCATTCTTGGCAGGGCAGAACCCTGGTTCTATCTTCTCTCTCAGCGCCGCTCGTGCTGACGTTCTCAAGGCCGATCGCGCCGACGATCGGGTGGACGCCGACGAACTGCCGGTCCTCAAGATGCCGAGTCGTGAGGAGATTGAGGCAGACTATGCGCCAGGTGGCCTGGTCAATCGCATGTATCCCACCTACGAGCCGCGTGATGAGCAGATCGCGATGGCGCTCGAGGTCCGCGATGCGCTGGTCACGGGCACTCATCGTGTAATTGAGGCGGGCACGGGCGTTGGCAAATCGATGGCCTATCTGGTGCCTTTTGCCGAGGCAGCACGCCGTAACAACATCACGGTTGGTATTGCGACCAAATCGAACAATCTTGCCGACCAGCTCATGTACCATGAGCTGCCAAAACTTGCTGAGCAACTGGACAGTGGTCTGTCATTTTGCGCTCTCAAGGGCTATGACCACTATCCGTGTCTGCGCAAGCTTGAGCGCATGAGCCGAGGCCAGGTCGAGATTACCACCAAGCGCGATCCGGCAGACACGCTCACGGCGGTCGCGGTCATTATGGCGTACGTCTGCCAATCAGCCGATGGCGACCTCGACTCGCTCGGCATTCGGTGGCGCAGCGTCAACCGTCCCGACTTTACGACGGCCTCGCGCGAGTGTGCTCGTCGCCTCTGCCCGTTTTTCCCTGATAAATGTTTGGTCCACGGCGCTCGCCGTCGTGCGGCGCATGCCGATGTGGTGGTCACCAACCATTCCCTGCTGTTCCGCAATGTCGCGGCCGAGGGCAGGATTTTACCTCCGATTCGTCATTGGGTAATCGACGAGGCCCATTCCATCGAGCGCGAGGCGCGCCGTCAGTGGGCGCGCGTGGTGTCGGCGGACGAATCACGCGTTCTGTTTGAGCGCCTGGGTGGCTCGAGCGCCGGCGCGCTAAGCCAGGTTTCCCGTGATTTGGCAACCTCCGAGGGCTCTACGCTCTATCTGGGCCTTACTGCCAAGGCGACGTCGACGGTTGCGCGCGCGAGCATGGCAATCGCCGACGTGTTCGATGGCGTTCGCGAGCTCGGCCGCCGTGCCCGTGGGGGTTATGACAATGCCAATCTATGGATTGGCCCCGAGTTGCGCGAATCTGACGACTGGCATGATTTCTTACAGTCGGCCTACACAGCCATCGACGCATTGGAACAAGCTGACAAAAGCGTCGAGGCGCTGGTGCAAGCCGTCGCCGCCGACAAGCCCGAGGTTGTTGTCGACCTGGGTGATATCTCGCGCCGCCTGCACGAGCTGGTCGAGAACCTCAAACTCATCATTGATGGCACCGATGAACACTACGTGTATTCGCTGCAGGTCAATCGCAGGTTGCGTGCCGGCGGAGAGTCAATGACCGCAGAGCGCATCGACATTGGCGAGGCCTTGGCAACTGAGTGGCTGCCCGAGGTTCACACGGCTATCTTTGCCTCGGCGACCATGACGGTGTCCAAAAGCTTTGAACACTTTAACCACGCGGTCGGCCTCGATCGCATCGGCGCTTCAACATCCTCATCGCTGCACTTGGACTCGAGCTACGATTTCGATTCGAACATGGCTGTAGTCGTTGCAGGCGATATCCCCGATCCGCGCGATCGTGAAAGCTATCTTGCGGCGCTCGAGCGCGTGCTGGTCGACGCCCATCTTGCCATGGGCGGATCGGTGCTCACGCTGTTCACCAATCGGCGCGACATGGAAGACCTGTACGCCCGCGTTGAGCCCAAGATGGCCCGTGCGGGTCTGGAGCTCAACTGCCAGCAGCGCAACTCATCTCCTCGTCGCCTGCGCGACCGGTTTATCAACGAGCCGACCTCGTCGCTTTTTGCGCTTAAGGCCTTCTGGGAGGGATTCGACGCCAGCGGCGAGACACTGCGCTGCGTCATCATTCCCAAGCTGCCGTTCTCGAGCCCCACGGATCCGCTCTCGTGCGAGCGCAACCTGCGCGAAGACCGCGCTTGGGCGCGCTATTCGCTGCCCGAGGCGGTGCTCGAGGTTAAGCAGGCCGCGGGGCGTTTGATTCGCTCGTCGACCGATAGCGGTGTGCTGATCTTGGCGGATCCTCGCCTGGTGACGAAGGGCTATGGCAAGAAGTTCTTAACGTCGCTGCCCACGAGCTCCTACCAGCGCATCGAATCGGCGCAGATCGGGCACTATCTACAGCTGTGGCGTGCACGCCACGAGCGGCGGCGCTAAAGCGGACAGACGAGGGTTTTTGCCATATCGCACAGACGCTTTGACAGGGCGGGGTCATCCAAGATGCGGATGGCTCCGCCCGCTGCGATTATCTGGCTCAGCAGCCAACGCTCGGAGCCGTAATGTACGGTTACCGTTGCCATGTCTGTCCCGCTGCGTTCGATTAGGGTGATGCCGGCCCAGTCCAGATGCTCCGCCATATCGAATGGCATCAAGAGCTTTGCGCTACGCTGCGTCCGGGCAAGGGAATCGTGGAGGGATGCGACGTCCGGTGCGTGAGGCACGACGGAGTCTTCCGTCAAGGTGAGTCCCTCGATTTTATCCATGCGATAGGTGCGCTGCTCATCGACTGCGATGTCCCAGGCAATCAGGTATGTTTGGTCGCCATTTGCCGTAATGCGCAAGGGGTCGACCAGACGCTCGCGTGGCCGTGCATCGTCCATCGAGCGATACGAGATGAGGCAGCGAACGCCGTCCTGAATGGCGCAGCTCAGCTGCTGCCAGTGCGACCCGTGGTTGACGGTGTCAAAGACGTGCTGGTTATAGCCGAGCTCTTCGGGTAGAAGAGCGTGTCGAATCCGAGCTGCCGTCTGCGGCTCGATCCCCAACGATTCAAGTTCGTGGTTGAGCACAGCGCCCTCGGCGGCACTCAGGCGCAGCGGTAGCACACGTCCGGCGTCACCGGTGAGGACCACACGCTCGCCGTGGCATTCGCAGATGATGCGCGCACCCGATTCTCGGTCCGCGAGCGTCGAGACGATCTCGAGAATCTCGTCGAGCGATATTCCCGTGATGTCAAAGCGGCCGCAAATTTCGGTTCGTGTCATGCCGCTCTCGCCGGAGGCGTAGAGGGCCTCCATGATGTCGATGGCGCGCGAGAGTCTCTGCTCGCTGGTGAGTTTACGCACGGGCATGCTCGTGCACCGTCCTTTCAATGAGGCGGTTCCACGCCTGCTTGAGCGATTTGGGGGCCATGGGCCTCATGCCGTCCATGGCGCGGGCCATGCAAAATGAGGCGGCGGCTTCAAGGTCGCGCACGTCAACGGTCCAGATCCATCCCGCATCGGTGTGTGCGAGCTCACCTCGCCCGCGCGTGAGGCCGTTGATCATATCGATCTGCGTCTGAGGGGCGAACGAG
>CATWID010000099.1 GCA_958350755.1 uncultured Collinsella sp. | reverse complement strand
TCAACCTCGAGCCGCAGGATATTTTTCCAGCCGACATCCTTCTCGACGGCCGGCGGGTACCAGTAACGGTGGACTTCATCTGCGCCAGCATCCATTGGTTCACGCTGTACTCGCTCGGGAAGTATCCGCTTCCGCAGGACTGGGCGGATGATTTCGCGGAGTATTTGCGGCTCAGATGGCCCGAATACAAGGGCGAGCCCGTCACGCACGACGTACTGACCTACTGGCTCATGTACTGGGAAGTACACGAGAGAGAGGTTCAGGCGCCGCTCGAGCGTCTCAAGAATGACGTCAAGGGCTTCTACCGGTGTTGCAGAGGCTCTGCTTCTTCACCTGCGGGTGGGCGTCAAGCGCTGGATTCGCGATCGTTCGAAGTGATGGTGAGGCTGATGCCGGTGGGGCGGATACCGGACGAGGAGGACTTGCGGGCAGGGACGGGCGTGCCGTCCGCCGAGGCAGGCAGAGCGGAAGCCCAGTGGCCGAAACAATGACTTCGTTCAGCAGGTGGCCGCTCAGACGCGCAGGGTCGATGGTCGAGGTGCACGAGCACCGGGAACACCATTGAATCCAAACAATGTCGCTAGCCCGCTTTCTCTGCTGCTGGCAGGGATTACAACGGGGAACGGCCATGTCTGTCCCTTGTAAGACCTCATGGAGCCTTGGATCAGGCGCCTAAGCTCAAGGTCATATAGAATGAGGATGCCCGTAGGGAACAAGAAAAAATAGCAGGCTCAGTCGTTGCCAGCACAAAGTAAAGGCATACCTAAGTCAAAGACGGTGTGGGGAAACAATCATGATTAAAAACTTGACCGTAACCAATGTCGGTCCATCACAGAAGCTCGATCTGACTTTTGGAACGCGTCTTAATCTCATCACTGGCGACAATGGGCTCGGGAAGAGTTTTTTGTTGGACCTCATCTGGTACGCCATGACCAGACAGTGGCCCTCTGAAGTAAACCCGCAGCTTACCAACAGCTCGATTGCCCGTCCCTCCTCTCACTCTCACACGGCTGTCCTCAAGGCGGAAATTCTGGGGTCGCAAAAAAATGCCAAGGTGCAAGCGACTTTTTCTGCTGACGACGATCGCTGGATTTTCAATCGCGGCAATCCAGTATCGCCCGGCTTGGTTTTTTATTTGATGGCTGATGGTAGCTTTGCCGTATGGGATTCTGAACGGAATCGCAAGAGCAATGACATCGAGGCTCCCCCTCCCGCCTTCGTCCTGACAAACAAGCAGGTCTTCAATGGTCTCGCTGGTGATGGAGATGCCAAATTATGCAACGGCCTGATTGCCGACTGGGCTGCTTGGTCCGATAGTATCAGTTACGCGGATCTGGCGAAGCAGATGAATTCGGTTCTGCTGGCCTTGTCACCCTCCGGAGAAGCCTACGAAGCCGGCAAGCCGGTTAGAGTTGGCATCAGCGACTCGCGAAGAATCCCCACAATTAAGATGCCGTACGGCATCGAAGTTCCGATCACGCAAGCATCCTCTAGCATCAAAAGAATTGCTGAACTTGCCTATATGCTCGTATGGAGCGTCGCCGAGCACACGGAAATTGTTAATTTGAAAGGCAAGAAGATCGATACTCGCGTGACGATACTCGTTGACGAGGTAGAGTCTCATCTTCATCCACGCTGGCAGCGTTCCATTGTTCCTGCTCTGTTGGAGGCCATCGATGTGTTGTATAAACAACGAGGCGCCTCGGTTAGTACGCAAATCGTTATAACAACTCATTCTCCGTTGGTGATGTCTTCTGTCGAGTGTAAATTCAATCCGAAGTATGACCAATGGTTCGATTTGGATTTGATTGATGGAAATAATGTCTCTCTTACCAATCGTGAGTATATTCCCATGGGGAGCTTTGAAAATTGGCTGACTAGTAAAGCTTTCGACCTTACAACATCCTATTCAATGGATGCAGAGATGGTTTTGCGAAAAGCTAACGAACTCCTTAAGAAAGATTGCGTAAAAAGAAGCGAAATCTCGCAGGTGAGCAGTGAACTAGCAAAGGTTCTTCCAGAAATGGATCCTTATTGGATCATTTGGAATGCGGAATTGAAACGGAGGGGTATCAATTGATTCCTGTAAAGCCGGCGCCGGAGCCCTCAACATTCAATAAGAAGGTCAGGGAACCTGGTCGAGATTTTTTAAAGAATCTGGGTATTACAAAGCAAGGGGATGTAGCAGATAACATCCCGTGGGATAAGGCTCGCTTTTGGGCAAAATGCTACAAAGAACTTGATAGCGCATACAATTACATTTGTTGCTATGTCGGAATGAGGATCAACAATAGCAGTAATAGATTCGAAAGCCATTCAGTCGAACACTTCATTCCTAAAAGTATTAATCCTTGGTTGGCATACGAATGGGACAACTATCGTCTAGCTTGCAGGAAGGCAAATAGTGACCGGGATAAAAAGCCGGTCATAGATCCATTTCTAGTGGGGCCTGATGATTTCAGACTGGATCTATTTACCCAAAAGTTATTCCCTAATCCAATACTATCTAAACAAAAACAACAAGAAGTAAAAGACACAATCGATAACATCGATTTAAATTGCGACTATTGGGTCAAGAACAGGCAAAATTATTACTGCGAATACCTTAAAATGGAATCTGAGGAAGAGGGGAGGAAATACCTTCAAAAAAACGCCCCGATTTTACTCGCTGAACTTCTACGACCCTCTCAAAAAACCACTGTCGTCGAAGACGTCTAGCAACTTTGCCCTCTGGCGCGCTTTCCCGCCAATCGTTCCGCGCATGGCGTCAAGGCGTTTGTTTTCCCTGATTTTCTCGGGACGCTGATTGTGATGCTGTCGCCCTTGCACCGACGCGCTGACCATCGGGTAGATGGAGGCAACGCCCTATACGGGCCGCAGATGATTCATGGACGTGGCAGAGAGACAGCCGTCGACGTATCCCTGACAGGAGAGGAGTGCCGCAGCACACCGTCTGGTGAGCTTCGCAGCAGGGGTGCAGCAGCCGATTTCCCGGATGAACGAAATTTTCGGCAAAGAGATGGCGGCGCATTGCGGCTAAAGTTCCGTCATGTGCCAAGAGGATCACACGCACCCTGGACACTCTATTCGGGTTAACGCGGAGCTGCGCTCCATGTGAGCGCAGATTTCTGAGTTTGCCCGCTATCTGTGCCCAGGCAGTCCTTGCTGGTAAAAGGAAGGTCGCGCTTTGAGCGTAATACGAGAAAAGCGCTATAATATTACACATAGATCATATTTGGAGATTCGCATGAGCAATCCTAGCCTCTCTATATCATCTCTAGTGTTCTTCCGTAAAAACGCGGGCTTGACGCAGGCAGACATTGCAACAGCTATGTCTATTACACAATCTGCAGTTGCACGACTAGAAAAAAGATTGCTGTCTGATGCAGATGTAACCTTGAAAACTCTGGAACGTTACGCAGAGGCAGTCGGGATTCGTATGCATGTCGATTTCGAACCTAAAGCCCATAAAGCAGGGGTATTCTCAACGGCTGCGGAAGCCATTAACTTTGCCATTCACTCCTCAGCATGTGAAGGCATGACAACGCCGAGTGAAGATATTGACAATCTCTGGCGCCTGGCCAGAGGAGAAATTTCTGCAGACACTTTGATTCAGCAATATATTTCTGAAGCTATTGAAGAGGATCAGAAAATACATGCACGTTGAGTACAATTACAAGTACGACTGCATCGTGGATCCATACACCTATTCAGGCACAGCTATCTTAAGAAACAAATTCAACATTCGCGACTCTTCAGTGCTCAGCAAGGTAGAGCGGCGCATCACGGAAGCCAAGTTGGTTCTCCTCCAGACGCGCCAACTCCCCAGAGGGCATTACGACCTGAAGCATCTGCAAGCTATGCACAAATATCTTTTTGGCGATATTTACGACTGGGCGGGGGAAATCAGATCAGCTGGCTTCATCAGCAAGGGTCAGTCCATCTTTTGTCATAGCGATTTTATCGTTCCATATGCGCAATCACTCTTTAGCTGGATGCATCGAGAAGATTTCAAAGGCATGACAACGGAACAGTGCGCCAAACGGATGGCGTTTTATTTGTCGGAGGTGAATGCCCTTCATCCATTTCGTGAAGGAAACGGTCGCACAACGCGTCTTTTCTTTGATAGCTTTGCGAAAGTAAACGGATGGGATCTCGGAATTGCTCAAATTCCTCATGATGAGTTTGTCGCCGCTATGATCGAAAGCATGAACAGTTCTTTGGAGAGACTAGAAGACGCAATTGGCAAAGTCCTCACAACTGCTCAGCGTTAACGTTTCCCTATTGAAAATCGGGCAAAATATCGGAAGCAGGGAAGTTGCAACCATCCCTTCCGCCCCACAACTCCGGCCAGGCTCACGAAATTCTCGATGTCGAGCCTTCGGCGTCGGAATGGGGGCCCCGCAAGGGGTTCAGACACGACAAAGCCCGGTGTTTCCAGCACCGGGCAGAGTCTTCTTAAAGGAAGTCGGGATGCTCGCAACATTCATTTCCTTGTTAGGAAGTTTAGCACAAGCGCAAATCGTTTGGATTGGCGACGTCAACACGAATTTCGCGTCCCAAAGAGTCTCTAATTTGGGTAGAATAATAGGACATGGTCATTTTTGTTGTTTTTTTGGTGCAAACAAAATTATAGCAAGGATGACCATTCTTTTTGGCTACCACACAGCCGTTTACAAGAAAAACCGACCTGCTCGGAGGTCGGTTTTTTGTGGCTCATGCAAAATTCGGGTTAAGGAAGCTCTTCAAAACCCCCATCTTTGAGCGATGGGGGAAGCAGTTTTGTT
>CATWID010000098.1 GCA_958350755.1 uncultured Collinsella sp. | reverse complement strand
GCTCGGGCTTAGCGGGCTGCTCGGGGGTGCCGGGCTGCTCGGGGGTGCCGGGCTGCTCGGGGGTGCCGGGCTGATCCGGGGTGACCGGATCGGTGGCAAGAGCATCCTTGGCGTAAGTGATGGACACCTTGAGGCCGTTGGTCTCGGTGTTCAGGTCGCTCGGGGTGAAGGGCTCGTCAAAGTTTCCGGCCTTCTGATAGGCGCGCATCTCCTGGAGCAGGGCCTTGCACTTGACGTAGGTGTTCTCGGTGGCAGCCTTGCCGGCCTTGTTGGCCAGAGCGGTGCGGCCCTCGGTGGTCGTCTCGGCCAGCATGGCGGCGTCGACTTCCTTGTTCTGTTCGATGAGCTCGTTCTGGAGTGCATCGAGGTAGGAGCGGACGCTGATACCAAGGGTATCGGGATTCTCAAAGCAGAGGGAGCTGATGTCCATGAGGACGTAGTTGATGGAGTTCTCGGGCTCCTCGTTGTTCACGATGTCCGTCTCTTTGCAGTGGTCGAAGGAGACGGTCTGGTCGCTGAAATACGGGCTAACCTCGGTAATCAGCGCGGAGTAGAAGGGGATGGCGACGGAGTACGCGGCGCGGGAGAGCATTTCCCACTGGATTGTTGCAACCTGGGGATCAAGACCGTTGCGAACCTGGAAGACGTGAATCTCGGTGTTGCGCTCGGTGCCGATGGCATAGGCACCGTCAGTGTTGGCGTTAAGGCCCGGGGTATTCTCGCCACGGTTACCGAGAGAGCGAATCATCTCAAAGGTAGTCCAGTCTTTCTTTCCGGGCTGGAAGAACAGCGGCTGCATCTCGTGGACCAAGGCGCCGGTCGTGGCGCGAGCCTCTTCGCGCTCGTCCTTGACGATCTCGTAGTCGGTGCCCTCCTGGAGCTCGTTGCCAAAGTAGTTACGGCCCTGGACGTAGCGGGTCCACTGGTGCATACCGGAATTCTGAATGGTCTCGCCATAGGTTGCGGCGACGTCGAACTTGCCGTCGGTGTACTCGGCAAAGCCCTTCTCCTTAGGCATGGACTCGATGCCCTCGGAGTGCAGGCAGTTCTCGGGGTCGTTGAGGTCGACATCGTAGTTGAGGTTGCCGATGTTGGGGTTGATCGAGGCGACGTCGTCGGCGAGCTTCATGCCGATCCACTGGTGACCGGAAAGCGCGGCAAATAGCCAGGTCTCGTTGTTGTCGGCGATGATGATCTGGTCGTTGGAGCAGACGCCCTGCTCGTCAATCAGGCTGCCGAGGAGCTCGACGCCCTCGCGGGCCGTGGCGCTCTCGCCCAGGATGACGCTGGCGTAGTTGTACTCGCCGATGCCGGTTTTAGTCAGGGGGTCTGCTGTCTCGGCATCTGCATTCATACTGGTGCTTAGCGTGGCGGAGCAGGATACGCCCTTCTCGTTGATGCCTGCTTCAGAGTAGGCATCCCAGCGGTTGTCCCACTGGGAGGGATGGTCGCGTACATAGGTGTAGCGATACGTGGTCTTGGTCGAGGTGTACATGAACGAAGACTCGTCCGAGCTGTACGTATGTCCCGGGCCGTGAGAGGGCTCAATGCCAAAGTGCTTAAGATAGCGCGGGCCATAGTCCTCGGAACGGCCGTAGTACGTGTTGCCGTCGGCCGTAAGGTTTTTGCCCATGTAGACCTGCGTGCAAGCGAGTGCAGAGGTCGGCATGGACATGATGGTTGCAGCTCCAAATGCAAGGCCTATGCCAAGCTTCTTGAGCGCGTTGACGGGGCGAGTTTTCCTCATTTTCCCTCCCAGCGTGCGAAAGCCCTCTGTCGCCAGAGGGCTTCAGCCAATAAAGACACCTCATTAGCGTAACGAACTGGAAACAATATTCATCTATGAAAGAAACTTACTCGATAAGCGTGATGAAATATGCGATGAGCGGTTAATCGTACTCAGTTTGCAGCTTTACTTTAATAAAGACGCCCTGTAATTACTGTAGCCGAATAAAGTAGCTGGGAATGCCCGAAATGAAAATCCCCCGCTGTTTGACGAATGCATAAACAGCGGGAGAGGCGATAACTGGATGAATATCATACCAATGTGGATTTACTTCTTTCGGCGGTGAATCACGTTGATGGCGTAACCGACGAGCATGGCCAAGACGATGACAATAAAGCCGATCAGGGGATTGTCGTTCATGGGGTCCTCCTATTTTCCGAGCGGTGAGAATTCGTCGACGATGAGGTCGAGGCATTGCGGAAGCGCGCGGGCTCCAAAGACGCCCGAATTGCTGGAGATAATCTCGCCATCGAACTGCATGCCCAGCGACGGGGTGCAGGTGATCTTGGCTTCCTTGGTCTGGATGATCTTGAACTGCGGGCGCCCGAGTACCTTGCCGGCGGGGTCAAGCGCAGCGGTGATCACAGTAGGCAGCAGCTGCACGGTGCGCACGGGTTCGATGACCGCAATATCGACCATGCCATCGTTCATGCGGCAGTCGGGGAACAGGTTGATGTCGTTTTGGATGACCGAGGTATTGCCCGCCATGCAGCAGATGCCGTCGAGCTCCTCGACAATGCCGTCGTGCTCAATGGTAAAGTGCGCCACCGTGGGGTTGGGCGTGGCGAGAGCGGAGAGGAAGTAGGCGATCTCGCCGATGTCGTTTTTGGTGGGAGCGGCCTTCATCATGATCTCGGCGTCGAAGCCCGAGCCGGCGATGATGATAAAGCCGTGGCGCTTCTCTCTGCCGTTCTCGTCGAGCCAAAAGAGCTCGCCCATGTCCACTTTGACCGTGCGACCGGCGCGGCAAGCCTTGGCAAGCGCCGCCGCCTCAGGGGCATTGCCGATGTTGTTGAAGAACAGGCAGGCCGTGCCGGAGGGGAAGACGAGCGTGGGGACGCCGCATCCGCGCATCTGGTCGAGCACGTTGGAGACGGTGCCGTCGCCGCCCGAAATCACCACGCGATCAAACTCGCGCACGTCTGCCACGGCGTCCTCGGGTTCCATGCTATCGCCGATAAAACGCATCACGACCTCGTCGCCGCCCTGCGCGAGGGCGTGCGTGAATGCGTAGATTTCATCTGAGCTGGGGCCCGATGCCGGGTTGTGGATGATAAGGCAGCGCATACTTACGTTCCCGTTCTGTGACTAACCGAGTATAGTTGTAAGACAATGCCGTTATCCTACCCGTGTTTTTCGGGCCTAACCTTATTCGATGGGTTGATATGTACATTTCCACACATCAGGCTCTACTCGACTTTTGCCAGCGCGCCCGTGAGTTTGACGCGATTGCCGTCGATACCGAGTTTTTGCGCGAGCGCACGTTCCATCCGCGCCTGTGTTTGGTTCAGATTGCCACCCCTGCCGAGAGCGTCGCGGTCGACCCTCTGGTGATCGACGACCTGTCGCCGTTGGCCGAGCTTATGGCCGACGAGAGCGTGACCAAAGTCTTCCACGCCTGCTCGCAGGATATGGAGGTTATGCTTCATACCGTAGGCGTGCTGCCGCGTCCGATTTTTGACACGCAGGTGGCCGCCGCCTTTTTGGGCGAACGCCAGCAGATTTCCTACGGTGCGCTCGTGCAGACGTTTTGCGGCGTCTCGCTGCCCAAGACTGAGTCGCTGACCGACTGGTCGCGTCGCCCGCTGACCGACAAACAGATCGAGTACGCGATCGATGACGTCAAGTACCTGATCGTCGCCTATACCGAGATGATGAGCCGTCTGCGCGAGCTGGGCCGCGTGGACTGGGTACTCGACGAGTTGCGCCCGCTGGCTGACGAGTCGCACTATCGCGCCGATCGCCACGAGGCGTTCCGCAAGGTCAAGCGCATCAATTCGTGCAGCCGTCACCAGCTGGGTATCGCGCGCGAGCTCGCCGCCTGGCGCGAGGACCGCGCCGAGCGCCGTAACATCCCGCGCAAGTGGGTCATGTCCGACGACACGCTGCTTGCGCTCGTTAAGCGCAATCCCGTCCGCGTTGAGGAGTTCCGTAGCATTCGCGGTACCGACCAGCTGGGGGAGCGCGACGTGGACGGTGCGCTCATGGCCATCAAGCGCGGCGCGAGCTGCCCGCACGATCGCCTGCCGCTCATGGTGCGCGGACACCGTCAGATCTCGCCGGAGCTGGAGAGCGTGACGGACCTGATGTATGCGCTCATCCGCCTGGTTGCCGAGCGCTCGGGGGTGGCGACCTCGGTCATTGCCTCGCGCGATGACCTGGCCGATTACATCGAGCATCCTGAGCAAAGCCCCCTGCGCGAAGGCTGGCGTTTTGAGCTTGTGGGTTCGCGCCTGGACGATCTGCTTTCCGGCAATATGGGGCTCACCGTGAAGGACGGAAAGATTGAGTTGTTATAGGGAAGCCTAGTCTGCTGAGTGGGTAGAATGCCTCCAACGTGTAACTCGATTTGGAGGAATTCGCATGCCCTATTACTATGGATATGGCTTTGGCATCGACCCGCTGTACCTGCTGGTTGTTCTTGTCTGCACGGTGCTTGGCCTTGCTGCGCAGAGCTATATCAATTCGACGTACAAGACGTGGTCCAAGGTTCGCTCGGACGGCGACACGGGTGCCACGGTCGCTCGCCGCATGCTCGACGCCAACGGTTGCAACGCCGTGGGTATCAAGGGCGTCGCCGGTGAGCTCACCGACCATTACAACCCGCAGGACAATAACCTGTATCTGTCGGATTCCAACCGTTCGGGCGGCTCGGTCGCAAGCGTTGCTGTCGCTTGTCACGAGGCAGGCCATGCCGCGCAGCGTCAAAGCGGCTATGCCATGATGAAGGTACGTACCGCCCTCGTGCCGGTCGTCAACTTTACCCAGAACACCTGGACCATCGTGCTGCTCATGGGCCTGTTTATGAACATCGCGGGAC
>CATWID010000097.1 GCA_958350755.1 uncultured Collinsella sp. | reverse complement strand
GACTTGCAGCGACGGACCTCAGGACGCTCTTACACCACGTCTGCGCGCGCCACCGAATCCGCAACTAAAGTTCACCAAAATGGGGCAGCCGACAGAAACCTCCCCAGCCGAAGCTGCCCCCCCTCAATACGACAGCTCAAAAACCCACCGTTCGCAGAAGATAAGCCGCGCCCCAATACCGTTGCCCGAAGTTTCGAGCGTATATGGCGTCCGCTATGCCATCATGCGCGTATGGGAATCGTTCTGTCACATACCACGGCACGCGCTGTATACCAAACAGTCAACTCGCTCGCAAGCCACGCGACCGATCCCATATCTATGGAAAAGATCAAGGTGTCTGCGCCGACCACGTCCAACCTGGAAGCGGCGCGAGCATGGCTCAACAGAAAGAATGTCGATTCTGAAAGCATCCATGTGCTGACGTTTTCCAATAATGCCAAAAGGCACCGCAAGGGCTGCATCTGCCACTGCACGCGCTATACGTTTGATGCAGAAAGCTACCTAGAACTCGAGCCGAACGTCTACATCGTCGATATCAAGCTGTGCGCGTTAGAAGCAGCAGCCGACCTCAACCTTTCGGAGCTCGTTGAGTATTACTTTGAAATCTGCGGCTCCTACGCGCTTGGAACGTCCGACGAAACTCAATATCGCGAGCGCCCAGCCCTAACCAGCGTTGAAGAGCTCAGAGCCTTCTTTTCAGAGGCATCGGGGTATCGTGGATCTAATAAAGCACTTAAGGCACTTTCTTATGTACGCGAAGGCTGTCGCTCCCCACTCGAAACGGCGTTTGTCATGATGCTGACAATGCCCAAGTCAATGGGTGGCTTAGCCATACGCGCTATCAAAACGGACTATCCGATCCCAGTCCCCAAAAGATACGCCGCCCTAACGCGACGGACGGTTTTCTACCTCGACGCGCTGCTCGAAAATTCGATGACCGATATCGAATACAACGGCTTTTACCACGACGAGCCCGAACAGCAATCAATTGACGAGGAACGCCGAAACACGCTGCGAAACATGGGATATGCCGTTATCACAGTTAGTCGTCATTCGTTTTTCAAGCAGTCCGCTTTTAGGCGGGTCATGGAAGCGATTCGCATTCGCGAGAAGATATGGCCCGGTCGACTCCCGGATAACTTCGCCATCCTGCAAGAAACTCTTCGTCAATTTGTCTTGCGGCGCTACTTCGAATACGGTCGCCGCGTCCTGGAGACACTCAAAGAAGAAGAGGCCGCCAAGCGCGAAATTGCAAGCCAATATCCGCAAGCTGATGACCCGAGCATCAACGATGTGCCAGAACCCGACGACATGCAACACGTCGGGGCCCTTGCTGAGGAAATCAATGGGCCTTGGGAATGCGACATGTTCGCAAAAATCGATGAAAACCGCACGGAAGACGACACGATTATTGATCTAATTGAGAATTCGCTCTTCTAAAGGCGATCTCTGCGGATGTCCACCTACATTTTTCGACTTATTCGGCCACCGATGTGCCAGATTGGCTGCAGCAATGCTCAATATAACTTTAGATAAAACTGATTCTGCAGGAACTCCCGTAGAGGAAGAACTGATTCTCGCGGTATTTAACACGATAAAGTACAAATATGAACAGTTCTAATGCTTCTCAAGGTGGCTTTCTTAGCATGCTGGCCGAACATCTCGAAATATGTTGGCGAGCATTGCGTCGATGTCTCCCAACCCGCAGAAAATCGCAGAGGCGGCAAGCAGTCATCGAAATTAACGTAAATAGTATTGACATATGAACATGCGCTCATATAATCGGAAGTAAGTTATATGAGCGCATGTTCATATGAAAGGATATTGCAATGAGCGGCCACGCTGATGAAACAAAGACTGGCATCGAGGCCACCGAGCCGATCGTCCCCACCACCTGCTCGCCCGAGGACCTTCCCGACGAGGAGCTTCTCTACGACCTTGCCGACCTGTTCAAGGTCTTCAGCGACACCACGCGCATCAAGATTCTCTATGCCCTCATGGGCCGCGAGCTCTGCGTGGCCGACATCGCCGAGGCGACCGCAACCTCGCAGTCTGCGGTGTCGCACCAGCTGCGCACGCTCAAGCAGTCGCACCTGGTCAAGTTCCGCCGCGACGGCCGCAACATTCTCTACTCGCTCGCCGACGATCACGTCTACACCATGCTCAACCAGGGCATGAGCCATATCTGCGAATAGCAATCACCCACGGTATCAGCGCGGCCGGCACCCAGACCGCTAACATAGGGAAAGGAACCCACCATGAAAAAGCAGTTTAAGCTCGACGAGATCGATTGCGCCAACTGCGCGCGCGAGCTTCAGGACGAACTTGCCAAGCTCGAGGGCGTCAAGTCCGTTTCGGTCAACTTTATGACCCAGAAGCTGACGCTCGAGGCTGACGACGCCGAGTTCGACGAGGTCCTGGACCGCGTCGTTGAGTTCACCGCCGACGCCGAGCCGGACTGCGAAATCATTCTCTAACCCGCGCATACGTTGACCTGTAAGGCCGCGCTTGCCGCGGCCTTTGCTCGCGAAATTATATGAGCAAGTGTTCATACACTCAAACGGGAGGTTTGAATCATGGCAGCCGCCGATCCCAAAAAGAAAAAGAAGAAGCGCAAGAAGAAAGAGTCCCTTGAGCACAAGCGCAACCGCATCCTGGTAGCACTGGGCATTTTTGCCGTTGTTTATGCCCTCGACGAGCTCGGCGCCCTCACTATCGCATTTGGGGAGCCTGGCAACATCTACGCCAGCTTCGCGCTGTTCCTCGTGCCGTTTTTGATTGCCGGCTACGACGTACTGCAAAAGGCATTCAATAACATCCGCCGCGGCAAGGCCTTCGACGAGAGTTTCCTTATGGCAGTCGCGACCATCGGCGCGTTTGCCATGGTGCTCTTCCCCGATACCGACCCGCACATGGCCGAAGGCGCCGCCGTCATGCTGTTCTACCAGGTCGGCGAGCTGTTCCAGGCATACGCTGTGGGCAAGAGCCGCAAGTCGATCAGTGCCATGATGGACATCGCGCCCGACTACGCTAACGTCGAACAGCCCGACGGCACGCTCGAGCAAGTCTTCCCCGATGACATCGCCGTCGGCACCGTCATCGTCGTCAAGCCTGGCGAGCGCGTGCCCATCGACGGCATCATCGTCGAAGGCGAGACACAGCTCGATACCGCCGCCCTTACTGGCGAGTCAGTCCCCCGTCCGGCCAAAACCGGAGACGATATCATCAGCGGTTGCATCAACATGACGGGCCTCATCCACGTGCGCACCACCAAGCCCTTTGGCGAGTCCACCGTCGCGCGCGTCCTGGAACTCGTGGAGAATGCCAGCGAAAAGAAGGCGCGCACCGAGAACTTCATCACGCGCTTCGCCCGCGTCTACACGCCCGCCGTCACCGGCGCGGCCGCGGTACTCGCGCTCGGCGGCGGTTTGGTCACCGGCGCCTGGTCCGACTGGATCCTGCGCGGCCTGACCTTCCTGGTCGTCAGCTGCCCGTGTGCGCTCGTGATCAGCGTGCCGCTCAGTTTCTTTGGCGGCATCGGCGGCGCGTCCAAGCTGGGCGTTCTCATCAAGGGTTCCAACTACCTCGAGACGCTCGCCGATGTGGACACCGTCGTCTTTGACAAGACGGGCACCCTCACCAACGGCACGTTCTCGGTCGTCGCGGTGCACCCCGAGGCAGGCTATACCGAGCAGTCGCTACTCGAGGTCGCAGCCCTCGCCGAGTCGTTCTCCGACCATCCCATCGCGCAGTCGGTGCGCACCGCCTTCCAGGGCGAGCTCGATCCCAAGCGCGTAAGCGACTCCGCCAACGACGCGGGCCATGGCGTGACGGCGACTATCGACAGCAAACATGTCGTCGTCGGCAACGCCAAGATGCTTGCTGCGGCCGGTATCGACGCTCCCAATTGCGAGGTTGTCGGCACGATCCTCCACGTGCTCGTTGACGGCGTGTACGCCGGCCACATCGTGATTGCAGACACCGTTAAGGCCGATGCGGAGCAAACGATTCGCGACCTGCATGCCGCCGGTATCAACCGCACCGTCATGCTCACGGGCGACCGCAAGGAGGTTGCAGCGTCTGTGGCCAAGCAACTCGGTCTCGACGAGTTCCACGCGCAGCTCCTGCCGGGCGACAAGGTCGAGCGCGTTGAGGCGCTACTCGCGGCCGAAAGTGGCAAGGGCAAGCTCGCCTTTGTCGGCGACGGTATCAACGACGCGCCTGTGCTTACGCGCGCCGATGTGGGCATTGCCATGGGCGCCATGGGCTCCGACGCCGCGATCGAGGCCGCCGACGTGGTGCTGATGGACGACAAGCCGTCCAACATTTCCCGCGCGATCCGCGTGGCGCGCAAGACCATGTCGATTGTTTGGCAGAACATAATCTTTGCGCTGGGCATTAAGCTGCTGATCCTTGTGCTGGCAGCGCTGGGTATCGCCAATATGTGGCTTGCCGTCTTTGGCGACGTAGGCGTGGCGATCATCGCCATCCTGAACGCCATGCGCGCGATGGGTGTCAAGAACCTGTAGCGCTCGTGGTCCCGGCCTGCGGTAACGTTGCTGGCGGTTCTTGGGCATCGCTTGCTGGCGGTGTTTCTTTGCTGAAATGGACTTGGCCGAAAAGGCCGCTGGTCCCGGTCGCTGGTTCGCGCCTTGCGCGAACTCCGCGCTACTGAGGATCTGTTAGGATTCCGAAGTTGAATCCGTCGCCTCGCCCCGGCCCAACATCGACCTCAACTTCTCGAAGCTCTCCTCGCTCAGGCAGTGCTCCATGTGGCAGCCCTCTTGCGACGCGACCTCGGGCGTTACGCCTGCGTCCTCTAGCAGCCCTACAAAAAAGCAGTGGCGCTCCCACATTTGACGGGCAACCTCAAGACCGCGTTCCGTCAGATG
>CATWID010000096.1 GCA_958350755.1 uncultured Collinsella sp. | reverse complement strand
AACGGGCGGTCGAACCAGGTGTAGTCGATCATGCCGCCGTAGGCCTCGGTGTTCAGGCGCAGCGTCTCGCCCGCGCCGTCGAGCTCGGGCACGGCCTTGACCTTAAACGTCGGAGAATCGCTGTGCGACGCCGTGAGTTGAAAATGATAGTCACCGGCAACGCCGTCCTCGCCCCACGTCGCGGCCAGGTCCTCGCCCACCTTAAAGGCAACAACGCTCGAGGTGTTGCGCTGCGTGTAATAACGCCCGCCCGGCTCGATGTCCCACGCCGCATTCTCGGGCAGGTAGGTAAAGCCCGCCTCGTCGAGCTCGGCCATAATGGTCGCCGCCGTATGGAACATGCTGGGGCATGCCTCGATAAAGTCGATAAGATCGTTGGCGGCCTCGATATCATCGGCCGTCACATGCGCGCGCTCGGGCGTTTCCTGATCCGTCATGCTCTCCCCTTTCGCTGGGTTGATGGTCCCCTCCAGCATACCCCGCCACGCCAGCGTCGCACTCTTCATTCCGTGCTTAATTCCGCGCCGCTCACCAAGTTGAGCCATCATGCCCGCGCTCCTTTTGCGACAATTGCGCTAACAGGACGAGAGGAGCCGTCATGAAGCCACGTAACATTGCCATCGCCTGCGGTGTCGCGGGAGCCGCCGTCGGCCTTGCCGCTGCCACCGGTATCGTTTATCACAAGCAAATCAAGTCCGCCGCGTCGCTCAAACGCTTGACCGGCTACGCGGATGGCTATGACCTGTACGCAATCGACATTGCCTACGACTACGATCTTGATCGCATCATCGCCGCTGGCGTGCGCGACGACCAGACCTACATCGATGCCGTGGTGGCGCAGGTGCTCCCCGGCGTGCCGGCACATGTCCAGGCGCCCCAGTTTGCCTGCAGCGCTTTTGTCGCCGTAGATGCCGAAGGCCGCGTGCGCACCGGTCGCAATTACGACTTTAAGGACGACACCTCGGCGCTGCTGGTGCGCAATCACCCACGCGGCGGCTATGCCTCCATCGGGCTTGCCGCCCTTAACAACCTGGGCGATAACACTCCGCTTGACTCCGTCGGCGGACGCGCTGCGGCGTTGATGGGCCCGTTTGCCCAGCTCGACGGCGTCAACGAATGTGGCGTGTCCATTGCCGTGCTCACCCTGGATTCCAAGCCCTGTGACCAGGACACGCAGCGCTCCGTCATCAACACCTCGCTTGCCATCCGCCTGGCGCTCGACCGTGCGGCCACAACGCAGGAGGCCGTGGACCTGCTCGCCAGCTACGACATGCACGCCATGGCCGGACGCGACTACCACTTCTTTATCAACGACGCCGCCGGTGACGCGCGCGTAGTAGAGTGGGATCCGCGCGATCCGGACCGCGCTTTCAAAGCGACTCCTGTACGCCAGGTTACGAACTTCTACGCCTGCTATGGCGACGAAGTGCTGCCCAACCAAAAGAATGGCGAGCTGGGCCATGGTAAAGAGCGCGTCATCGCCATCGCCGATGTCCTCGACGCCCATGTCGGTGCCCAGGACGAAGCGATTGTCTGGAAAGCCCTGCGCGCTGCGGCGCAAGAGCCCAATCCGGAAGACATCACCAGCAACACGCAGTGGTCGGTCGTCTTTGACAACACCGAGCCCGCTGCCGCCATCACGCTGCGCCGCCATTGGGGCGACGTCGACGCCTTCGCGTTGTAAGGAGCCAGGCCCGTCGTCCTTACGCTCGCCTGACGCTGCTTACATTTCTATACATTTGAGCTAACACGTTTTACCCCTGTATCAACAGTGTGCGGGGGTAAACTTATGCGCATGTTATAACTTGCCCGGAAGGATTCATCATGCTCAGGATCGGTCTTCTTACCAGTGGCGGCGACTGCCAGGCGCTCAACGCCACCATGCGCGGCATCGTCAAAACACTCATGACCAATAGCGAAGAGCCTATCGAGATCTACGGTTTTGAGGACGGCTACCAGGGCCTTATCTACAGCAGGTTCCGCGTCATGACGCCCGCCGATTTTAGCGGTATCCTCACCCGCGGCGGCACCATCCTGGGCACGAGCCGTACGCCGTTCAAGCGCCTGGATACTCCCGAGGCCGACGGCGTCGAGAAGGTGCCCGCGATGGTCCACACCTATCACAAGTTGCAGCTCGACTGCCTGTTTATGCTGGGCGGCAACGGCTCCACCAAGACCGCCAACCGCCTGCGCGAAGAGGGCCTCAACGTTATCGCCCTGCCCAAGACCATCGACAACGACACCTGGGGCACCGAGTTGACGTTTGGCTTTACGAGCGCCATCGACGTCGCCACCAAGTGCATCGACGACATTCACACCACCGCTTCGAGCCACGGCCGCGTGTTCGTCATCGAGATCATGGGCCACAAGGTTGGCTGGATCCCGCTGTACGCCGGCGTCGCGGGCGGCGCGGATGTCATCCTGATTCCCGAGATTCCCTACGACATGGATAACGTCATCAAGACCATTGAACATCGCATGGAGACCGGCAGCCGCTTTACCATCGTGGCCGTCGCCGAGGGCGCTATCTCCAAGGAGGACGCGGCGCTGTCCAAGAAGGAATACAAGAAGAAGCTTGCCGAGCGCACGAGCCCGTCGATCGTCTACGACATCGCCAAGGAGATTGAGGCCAAGACCGGTCGCGAGACCCGCGTCGCCATCCCCGGCCACACGCAGCGCGGCGGCCAGCCCGATGCCCAGGATCGCATCTTTGCGACCCAGTGCGGCGTCGAGGCCGCGCTTGGCTGCCTGCGCGGCGAGTTTGGCTACATGATCGCCCTGCGTGACGGCAAGATGTGCCACATGCCGCTCGAGGAGGTCGCCGGCAAGCTCAAGCATGTCAACCCCCAGAGCGATCTGGTACGCGAGGCCAAGGCGTTGGGCATCAGCTTCGGCGACGAATAGCCTCGGCTGGAATCCACCCCATCGGGCCCTCCGACCCCGCCCGACGTATTTCGATTTGGCTCCTCCCTTGACTCCGTCAAAGGTCGCCAATCGAAATCGTCGGGCGGGGTCGGAGGGCCCTGCGTTTACATACTCGCCGGGGCTATTCGTCTTCTTGCTGCGGGTGCCTGGTCTGAAATTAAGTTGCGGTGAAATAGTTCCCGCTTAGCCCGCAAATGGCTGAATCTAGAAACTATTCCACCGTAACTTACTGAGTGGGGACTCTTGGCTGCTACTTGCACTGACATTTGTCCTAAAATGGCTGGTCGTTAGGGGTTGCTACCGGTAGTTGCGGTAGGGTCGGAGCAGATTCTAACTAGAAATGGTGGTCGCTACCGGTTGTTCTCGGCATACTCGGCTCATTCGATTCGACCATCAAACGAAAGGAACCACCATGGATCTTGCGATGGCACAGCGCCTCGTCGATCGCCGTAAAGCTGCCGGGCTTTCTCAGGAGGCGCTTGCTGCCCAGCTGGGCGTAAGCCGCCAGGCTGTTAGTAAATGGGAGCGCAGCGAGTCCTCACCCGATACCGATAACCTTATTGCGCTCGCCTCGCTGTATGGCGTGTCGCTGGATGAGCTGCTGTATGGGGTGGCGGTGGCTAGCGCTGATGACTCACAGGCTGATGATGAGGCACAGGACAGCAACGCCGGCACCAAAGCTTCAGATGAGGCTGAGGATTCTGCCGAGCACGCCGATTGCGGCGACAAACCACTTGTCGATATTTCCCTCGCGCGCGGTATCCACGTCATTGATCCCAATAAAGGCGAGGAATTCCATGTTGGCTGGAGCGGCATCCATGTGACCAACGAGCGCAAGGGCGAAGAGGTGCATGTGGGGCCGGGCGGCGTGCATATCGATACGCTTGAGGACGATGGACATAGCGTGCGTACCAATGACAACGGCACCGTCACCATCGATGGCGAGACGTTTTCCAGCTGGAAGGAAGCACACGACAAGCTCGACCATCATGGTAGGCATTTCCACACCAAGGTCGGACGTGCATGGAACAAATTCCCCTTCCCCGCACTTGTCACTCTTGCCTATCTGGTGCTTGGCATTGTCTACGGCACATGGGGCATGGGGCTCTTCCTCGTCTTTTTGGTTCCCGTCTACTACGCGATTGGTGACTTCATCGATCGACGCCACCTGTCTAAGCTGATCGAGGTCATCTACCCGGCAGCCGCCATCGCTTGGTTCCTCTACATGTGGCTCTGTTTGGGACAGCCCCATCCCGCATGGATCATCCTCATCACGACTCCCATCGTAAAGGCGCTCATGCGCTGGTGTCGCAAACAATGGAAGTGCCGCAAGCAGGCCTAAACCGCCCCAACCAGCCAGCGCCACTCATCCGACACCGCCCGCCCCTTTCAAGTTGCGGTGATATAGGGACTGTTTTGAGGCTCCAAAGCGCCAAACAGTCCCTATATCACCGCAACTTACAAACAACTGGGTCAGTTCCGGCACGGAGATTAGCATTGAACTGACCGCACACCAAGAAAAGGGCCCATTTACTACGTTTAACTCGAGAGGGCCGACCATACCCGCCTTTTCCGATAATTGGCAAGCCCTCTACCTGCGGTTTTAATTTCATAATCTTTGTCATGGTCGAGGGTGTGGTAGCAAACGTAATAGATAGGCCCATTTTATGACATACGACCCATTCAAGCTCAATCTCGAAGGCTAAAGAGAGCCTCTCATCCACGCCTGTGAGCGAAAACCAAATAGAATGAAAGGCAAATGGAAAAGCCCGTTTAACGAGCGGAGGACATATGCGCGACGTAGCCGAAAGCGACTGGAAGCTGTTTAAGAAAATGCTTCCTCAATGGCAAGAACGTTATATGGAAAAGCTCATCGGCCAGTATGTTGAGATACTGAACGGCGACAGTGAAGCGTCCAGTAGATTTTGGGCACTAGAAGAGCACCTCAATAGAGACAAGCTGTCCTC
>CATWID010000095.1 GCA_958350755.1 uncultured Collinsella sp. | reverse complement strand
CTCAAATCTCGTCGGGTTTTGGTTGCCCGACAGGCCATCCTTCGCCGTGTTCGGCGTTCGCAAAATAGTAGACGCTTTAGTTAGGAAAAGTGGCGATTATTTCAACTTTTCTTTGGATTTGTTCATTTATCCATATTTCTGCGTATTTCTATTGGTTTATGCAGTTTAGCCACTTTATTGTGTAAAAGTAATGTTTCCATTCTGTTGCAAGCGTCCCTGCCCTGATTAAAACGGCCTCACCGGTAGCGCTTTATGCGCACTTAGGCGGCGATGTACTTGCCGTCCTGGATCACATAGGCTGTAGCGGGCTTCTCGACTTGGCCATCGTCGTTCCACGTGAGCTCGCCCGTCAGACCCTCGATCTTGATCTTGCGCATGGCCTTGGCAAGATCGCCGGCAATGTCGGCGCCGTCGGCCGTAATGTCGATGTTTGCCTTATCGATAGCCTCGACAATCGCATGGACGCAGTCATAGGCATCGGCGGCAAACTGGTTGGGCGTCTCGTCGTAGGCGTCCTTATATGCCTTGACGAAGTCGGCGTTCTTCTCATCGTCGGCAGAGAACGGGGTCATGAGCAGCACGCCCTCGGCAAGAGAGGTGTCGAAGCCCTCGACGGAGAGCAGGCCGTCCATGCCGTCGGTACCCATGAGGGTCATGTCGTATCCCATGTCCTTGGCGTTCTTGAGCAAAACGGACGCCGGCGTGTAGTAGATCGGCGCAAAGATAAGCGTGGCGCCGGCCTCCTTGGCCTTGGTGAGCTGGTTGGTAAAGCTCGTGGAAGAGTCGTCCTTAAAGGTCTCGGTATCGACGATGTCGAGCTTGGATGCCTTGGCCTGCTCGGCAAAAGCGTCGGCAACGCCCGAGCTATACGTATCGCCGGAGTTGTAGAACAGGGCGATCTTGGCGTCTGCATACTTCTCGGCCAAGAACTTCGCGGCGCTGGCACCCATGGTGGGATCGGTGAAGCAAACCTGAAAGACCGTTGTCTTATCCTTGGTCACGTCGAGCGACGAGGCCGAAGGCGTGACCATGAGCATATCGTCGGCAATCTCGCCCGAGACGGCGACGGCAGCACCGGTGGTGACGGGGCCGACGAGCGCCTGCATGCCCCAGTCGCACAACGTATTGAAGGCGTTGATGGCCTTCTCGCCGTCGGCGACATCGTCCTCGGACTTAAGCGAGAGCTTGAGGTCCTTGGTCGAGAAATCCTTGGCGGCGAGCTTGGCGCCCTTCTCGGCCGAGACGCCATAGGTTGCCGCGGCGCCGGTCAGAGGGCCGATAACGCCAATCTTGAAGGTCTTGCCGTCATCGGCGGAGCCGCCGTCCGAGCCACCCGACGAACAACCAGCGAGTGCCGCGGTGCTGCCGAGCGCCGCGGCGCCGGCGAGAAAGTTCCTTCGGCTGAGCGTGCTGTTGATGTTGAACATGGTGTCCCCCTTTTTCGCTGGCCGCAGTGCGGCCGTCTTGCGGTACGGGGCAAACCTTATGGCGCAAACGTTGACAGTTTGTTACGGAGTTCCGTTTGTAGCGAGCATGTTTCCAATGTTTCCGCAGCGTTTCGGGGGTGCCGTTTTGTGCGACTCCTGTTGCCTGGCGAGCACGCGCCCTCGGTTCACGCTAGAATGCACTCAACCTTTAAGCGGTTAATCCATCCATAAGATGCACGAAGGAGCTATCTATGAGCGAATCCCTGCGCACCGTGAACGTCGGTCTGATCGGTCTGGGAACCGTCGGCGGCGGCGTGGCCCGTCTGATCAAGAGCCACCACGATGAGTACCTGGCAGCCTACGGCATCGACCTTAAGCTGACCCGCGCCTGCGCGCTTGCCTGGGAGCAGGCCGAGGCAGCCGGTATTGAGCACGAAGCCTTTACGAGTGACTGGCATGACGTCGTCACCGACCCCGCCGTCGACATCGTCGTCGAGCTGATTGGCGGCGAGCACCCCGCGACCGAGATCTTCACCACCGCCTTTGAGCACGGCAAGCACGTCGTCTCTGCCAACAAGGCCCTGCTGGGCCGTCATGTCGAGACGCTCGCCGAGAAGGCGCGCGCGTGCGGCGTGCAGATTAAGTGCGAGGCCAGCTGCGGCGGCGGCATCCCCATCGTGAGCACGCTCGAGCACGACCTAGTGGGCAACAAGATCCTGACCATCGCCGGCATTCTCAACGGTACCACCAACTATATCCTGTCGCGCATGGACGCCGAGGGCGCCGATTACGCCGACGTACTTGCCGACGCGCAGGCCAAGGGCTATGCCGAGGCCGACCCGTCCGCCGACGTCGACGGCTTCGATGCCGCCAGCAAGACGGCCATCCTCGCCTCCATCGGCTTTGGCACCCGCGTTACCACCGATGATGTGTACCAGCAGGGTATCCGCACCATCGGCGCCGAGGACATCGCCCAGGCCCGCGAGCTCGGCTACACCATCAAGCTGCTCGGCATCGCCCGCAACACCGACGCCGGCGTCGACGTTCGCGTGCATCCCACGCTCATCCCGGCAGACCATATGCTTGCCAAGGTCAACGGCGCCATGAACGCCGTCTACGTGGTAGGCGACGCCGTGGGCGAGACCATGTTCTACGGCGCGGGCGCAGGCTCCTTCCCCACCGCGAGCGCCGTCGTGGGCGATATCCTGTCGCTCTCCGAGCAGATCAGCCGCGGCGTGGCTCCGCTGCCCGAGATTGAGCCCTATGGCCACAACCTCACCTTTAAGCCCATGGACGAGCTCCAGACCAAGTACTATGTGCGCCTGAAGGTCGCCGACCGCGTGGGCGCCCTGTCCGAGACGGTCGACATCTTTGCCAAGCACAACATCTCGATCTCGCTCATCAACCAGGTCGAGGACGGCAAGTCGGGCGTCAGCGATGCCTGCTCGGTCATCTTCCTGACGCACCGCGCACTCGAGAAGGACGTCCAGGCTGCCGCCGCCGAGCTTGCCAGCGTCGACTGCGTGGCCGAGGTCGCCAACGTCCTGCGCATCGAGGACGTCGAGGCCTGGACCGAAGGCGTCATGGCGAACTAGTCCAGTCCTTGGCACACAACATAGCACCTGAGGGGCTCCCGTCCGTTTGGATGGGAGCCCCTTTGTTTGAAACCGCCCATTGCGTTCATCAAGCAAAAGTTTGAACAACTTGGCCATTCGCTGACAACCGAGGGTGCCGTTTACCGATATGCGAACGAAGTTGATTTTGCGCGCCGTTATGCTGTGCTGCGTATGTCCACCCCCGAAGAATGGAGGCACCATGTTGCTCGAGGGTAAGAAAGCAATCATCACCGGAGGCACGCGCGGTATCGGCTATGCCATCGCCTGCCGTTTTATCGAGGAAGGCGCCGCCGTCACCGTCTTTGGTTCGCGTCAGGAAACCGCCGACGCGGCCGTTGAGAAGCTCGCCGCCGCCTATCCCGAGGCAAAGATCTGGGGGCGTTCGTGCAACCTCACCTCACTCGAGGCCGTAACCGAGGCCTTTACGCAGGCCACAGCCGACATGGGCGGTCTCGACACGGTCGTCAACAATGCCGGTATCTCCCAGCGCTCGCCCCTTTTGGACTACACGGCCGAGGAGTTCGCCAAGGTCATGGACCTCAACGTCGTCGCCGTCTTTAATGGTCACCAGGCCGCTGCCAAGATCATGACCGAAGCCGGCCACGGTGGCACCATCACCACCACGAGCTCGATGGTCGCTAAGTACGGTCAGCCCTCCGGCGTTGGCTATCCCACGTCCAAGTTCGCCGTCAACGGCATGGTCCAGTCGCTCTCACGCGAGCTCGCCCCCGTGGGCATTCGCGTCAATGCCGTCGCCCCCGGCGTAACCAGAACCGACATGGTCGCCAACCTGCCCGAAGAAGTCATCAAGCCCATCATCGCTACCATCCCGCTCGGCCGCATGGGCGAGCCCGAGGATGTCGCCAACGCCTTTGTCTTCCTAGCGAGCGACATGGCCGCCTACGTTACGGGCGCTGTGCTCCCCGTCGACGGAGCTGCTCGCTCTTAAGGGACCACAAGCCTCAGCTCCCAGCCTCAACATTGCTCAACTAAAAGGCGCGCTTCCTGCATCAACTGCAGGCGGCGCGCCTTTGTTCTGTTTGTATGGGAAACTGCGTCCCGGTATTTCAGCTCAGAACGGGGCGCAGCTTCCCCCAGAGCCTTCTTTCGGAAACTATGTCCCATTCTGGGTCCGGATTCCGGGATGCGCTTTCCGCAACGGACTTCTCGTGGAAAGCGCATCCCACTCTAGACGCCAATTCCGGGATGCATTTTCCGCGGCGACGTTGGCTACCTGCCGTCGTCGTCCTGGGCCTCTTCGTGTGCGTAAAGCTCCAGCATGCGGCGGCGGTATTCGCGCACGGCGAGCTTGGCGCGCTCCAGGCGGCGGCGCTCACGCGGGGTGAGCTTGCCGGGGTCGATCTCGTCGCCGTAAGTCTTTTCGGCCAGCAAATGGGCGGCGTCCACGATACGGGCATCGATGTGCCCGCTTGCCGCCTCGGCCGAGAGGCGGTCGGCAATGGAATCAAGGGTAGGTATGCCGTCGAGCGAACGCCCATGGCCATGCGAGGTCAAAAGCTCGTGCTCTCGTGCGAGCAGGCTCGCCAGGTCGTGATGGGCGCGCAGAATATCG
The DNA here is from genome assembly GCA_958350755.1 of uncultured Collinsella sp. GTDB lineage: Bacteria > Actinomycetota > Coriobacteriia > Coriobacteriales > Coriobacteriaceae > Collinsella. The sequence goes on along the minus strand of CATWID010000095.1, from coordinate 328 downwards.
AGCGCGTCGGAAGGATGCTCGGCAACTTCTGCCACGGCAGCGACCGGTGCGGCGTCGACCACGCGGTAGAAGAGCTGCGCGAGCAGCGGCATCAAGAACACTGTGATGGCACCGGCGGCCACCATAACCGAGGCGACGTCTTGCGAAAGAGCGCCTGCGTTGACGGCCACACTCGTCACGGCAACGATGATCGGCAGCGCCGTAGTGCAGTACAGGGCCACGGTAATGCGGCCATACGCCGAAACGTCGCGCGTCGTGGGACAAATGCTCATAGAGACAAGGATCGGCACGGCGCGAATGATCAGCAACGCCGCGATAAAGCCCACGA
>CATWID010000094.1 GCA_958350755.1 uncultured Collinsella sp. | reverse complement strand
ACGGCGGGCACGCCGGTGCCAAACAGGTTGCCAAAGGCCAGGTTAATGTACTCGACCGACATGATGATCGAAACACAGGCCAGGCCGTGTGCACCCAGGCCCCAACCCATCACGAGGCCCTCAAGGACCACCATGATAATCTGGGCGAGCATACCCTGGCCGGTGATGATGGTGTACTTGCGCACCAGGCCGGGAATCGGCTGCGAGGCAAGCTCACGCTCCTCCTCAACAGCGGCGGTCGTTTCTTCTGCCATTGTTCTCCCCTTTCCATGAGAGATTGATGAATGGATGCATGAATGGATGGGCGGCACGCACAGGCTGCGGCACCGCCCAGCGATGCAGCAGCCCCGCTAGGCCTCGTAGACCACCTTGCCGGCAATCATCGTGAGAGACGCCGTGGCCTCGAGGACCTCAGCCGGTTCGCAGTCAAAGAGGTTACGGTCGAGCACACAGATATCAGCCTGTTTGCCGCATGCGAGCGTACCGATGCGATCCTCGGCATGCATGGCGTAGGCGCTGCCGTAGGTGTAGGCGCGCAGGGCCTCGGCCATGGTGATGCGCTCCTGCGGGAACCACCCTTCTGGGTTGGAGCCGTCCTCGAGCATGCGGAAGACCGCGCCGTACACCTCCTCCATGGGCTCCAAGCCCACAACGGGGAAGTCACTGCCCAGGTGCACCACGGCACCGCTGGCAAGCAGGCTATGCAGGGGCCACGAAAGCGCAGCACGCTCGGGGCCCACGGCATCGTCCTTGGCAAGGTCAGCCATATCGAGCAGCATGTGCCACGGCTGCATACCAGGGCATATACCCAGCTCGGCATAGCGCGGCAGATCCTCGGGCTGAACCGTCTCGTTGTGCTCCATGGAGTGGCGGCAACCCCGCTTACCATGCAAGCGCTCGCCCTCCTCAAAGCAATCAAGCACAAAACGCACCGAGCGATCGCCGATCGTATGGACGCGCGTGTCAACGCCCCATTCCTGCGCCCTGACAATGGCGGCACGGATGCGCTCTGGATCCTCCGCGGGCTCACCGCAGGTATCGGGCGCGTTGGAATAGGGTTCAAGCATCCAAGCGGTGTGATCGGAGCACACGCCATCAAGAAACTGCTTAAAGCCGTGCCACTCGACCTGCGTACCCGAGAAGGCGTATTTCTCCTTGATCTGCTCGAGCGTTAAGGACTCGTTTTCGAACAGATCGGTGTACAGGAACACGCGCAGTGGCAAGTCGCCCTTGGCATTAAGACCTGCCAACACCGCATACGGGTTTTCCATGCTCACAAACGTAGGATTGACCATGCCGACCGTAGTGATTCCCAGGGCATTGGCGCGCCGGGCGGTTTTTGCAAACGACGCGTCAACAACCTCGGGCGCTGGGTCGTAGACCTCGTCCATAAAGAAGACGCCGGCGTTGTTGGAAAACACGCCCGTCAGATTGCCCTCGGCATCCTTAAGGATCTTGCCGCCTGCGGGATCGGGCGTCTGCGAAGTTACTCCCACCTTGTTGATGGCGCAGGTATTGGCACTAAAGGTATGCAGGTCAACCTGCTGCAGAAAGACCGGGCGGTCCGAGATGTACTCATCGATCATCGCGGCTGTGGGCATCTCGGGGACATCCCACTGGAACTGGATAATCTGGCAGCCCAGAATCCACTCGTTATCGGGATGGTCGGCCGCAAACGCCACGACACGTTCCATCGCCATCTCAAAACTGGTGCAGTCGATGAGGTTGACGGCAAAATCGGGGTCGGTCATAAACGCGCCCTGGGCAAAATGCGTGTGCGAGTCGATCAGGCCGGGCATGACGAGCTGGTCGCCAAAGTCGCGCACCTCGGTATCGGGACCGATAAACGGTGCCAGGTGAGCATCGTCACCGCAGGCAACAATCTTATCACCGCGCACGGCAACGCCGCCCTTAAACGGCTCGAGCCCATCGCCGGTAAAGACGGCGTTGCTCTTGATAACTACATCAGCCTTGTCCATGTGAGCCTCCTCAGGCATCTTTGGTTGCAACGCGGACGCACCGCCCGCGTGGGCACTCGGTTGGGAGCGTAGCGCTCCCGCATCGGCGCGTGCCTACAAGCCGTGCTCGGACGTCTGTCCCACGTCCGCGGCTTCGCGCTACACCCATTGATACACAGGGGCAAATCCGTGCCAAGGCCAGGGATCGCAAACGGTCAGTTTAAGCAGGTTTACACGCTTTACCTGCAGGTTTATTGTCTGAGATTATTACCGCGTCATTACGCCCAACGGCGTGCCCGCCCACACGGCAAGACCCGCATGCAAGGAAGAATAGGACTAGGAACGCCAAAAGGCATCTATGAGGTCATCTCGGTTGGAGACACCGCTTTTAACGTAGATGCGATGCAAGTGCGCCTTGACAGTGCCAGGGCTGATGACCAACTCGCTGGCGATGTTTTGAGCGTCGTTGCCCTTCAGCACCAGCGTGAGCACCTCCTGCTCGCGCCGCGACAGCTTATGGGCATCGGCATAGATCACAACGCGTGATGCTAGATCGTCCCCAGAGCGTGCGCTCTCGGCCGCCACGTCCTCATCGGCACGCGGATGACGGGCATACACGCGCAGGATATGGCTAAACTGGCAAAAGAGTTGGACCGCGCATGCCATGAGCAGCACGTTTTCGGAGATATTGCGCTCGGACAGATACCACAAAAAGAGGCTGATGACGGGGTTTTGAGAGTCGGGGCGACAGAGCAAAATCATGTAGGTGTCCTCGGCGATTACGCAAAACGCAAGAACGAGTGCCACCTTCCAAAAGAGCTTTGAGCGGTCGAGGTCGAGTTTCTCAACACGCGTGGCCCTGTGCCGGTAATGCCAGGCGGCATAGGCAAGACATCCTACATTGCCCAGGTCACGCGTGAGCCAAAAGAGATACTGCTGCATCTCTCCGGCAGCACCGCTGCGAGGCACCAGCACCAATTGCAAGATTGAAAACGGCACGATAGCAAGTCCGAGCATGCGCGACGTCGGCCTTTTGCGCAAGCGCGCAAACATCCACAGTACCACGCAGGCATAGATGGCAATACCGAGCACGCAGCGCAGCAAGGGGTGCTGCAACGGCTCGCTAAAGGTAACAGCGTAGTCGTATTTGAGCCGATTGTACTCGTCAAAAAAAATGACCGACATATCGAGCATGTAGAGCAAAAAGCCCGCCGCGGCCACCAGGCTGTCGCGACGGCGCGTCATGAGCCAAACCACCAATGCCACGGCACTGGTCACCAGAGCCACACCCATGATAATCGTGGTGTAGATATAGAACGCGAAACTCATGCCCGCCTCCCCTGTCTAGATGCCGTGAGGATGTTGACAGATTCTTTGCCGCAAGATTAGACTCACCGATTAAACGTACTGTATCGTTTAGATAAACAAGCTGTGTCTCACCGATGAAAGGAGATGCCATGGCGCCTATCGCACCGCTCAAAATACTCGTTGCCCCTGCCGCCAAGGCCATCGTCCACCTGTGCGACTCACTTACCTACAATGACGTCCCCTGTGTCGTCGAAGAGCGTTCGGACAGCTGCCCCTATCTGGGCCACGTCCCCTTCTTTGCGCCTAAGCTCGTTTCCGATCCCGAGCACCGCGAACAGTAATCCAAGATGCACCAAGCGCTGCGCAACTCGCGGCGCTTACTGTTTTGGTGCAAAGTAACCTGACCCCCGTGCACCAACGCCGGGATTGTCGACGCTTCGGCCGCGGCGCGATATGAGGCGCGAAACCTCGCCCAATAACAGGCCAATCACTACGCCCGCGAGAATCGGCAACTTTGCCATCTCGGCAGGTGAGCTGTTGAGCGGCACAATCGTAGCAACAATCGAAAGCACGAGCTCCACCACGGGAATCGCAAGCGCCACCGCGAGCACCTTGCCCTCGAAAGGCGCACGGAACACACGCGAGCGATTATCGTGCTTGCGCAGACGCCAAAACGCTGGGAACATGGGGATATAGCTCATGAGCAGAAAGACGACGTTCATCGAGAAGAAGACCCAAAAGACGTCGGAACCCTCACCCAGCGGAATCTGGAGCAGCAGCACCAGACTGGCAAAACAGCCGTTAATGAGCGCCGAGCCGTTGGGCATGCCGGTCTTTTTGGACACCAACGCAAAGGGACGCGGCATGTTGCCATGGCGCGCGGCATAGCTCGCTACGTTGTTGACGCCAAAGCTCCAGCAGATCATATTGGCGAACAGCGTCACCAAAAAGGCCACGCCCACGACCATCGTCAGCGGGTGGGTGCGCCCCACCATAGCGGCGACTGCGTCCACAATGCCCGAATCGAGTGAAAGATGCTCGGTGGGAACCGCGGCTCCAATGCCAATGCCACAGATGATGTAGATCGCCGCAATGGCCACGCCACCGGCAATAACCGCCTTGGGGATATCACGCGACGGGTTCTTCATCGTGCTGGCAAAGGTCGCGACCACTTCGAAGCCCATAAAGTTGAACAGGATAATCGATAGGTACGTCAACGAATTGGTGTCGCCCAGATCTGGAATGAAGGTCTTAAACGACATGTCGTTGGCAAAGCCGTTATTGCAGGCAAACCAAATGCCGACGATTCCCACCACAGCGGTAATGAGCACCTTGATGACGGCGCCGCCGTCCATGACCCAATCTGCCTCGGCCACCGGCTGCATTGCCATGACCGTGACGCCCCACACAAAGACAATCTCGATGGCGATTCGGATCCCGAGTGAAAACTCGATACCCCACACCGCATTAATGACACTGGGGAACATGCAGGCGATACTTGCCACCCACAGCGGAAAGTTAACCCAGTAGCACCAAGAGCAACGGGCGCCCCAACGGTCGCCCAGGCCCAAGCGAACCCAATCGTACAGGCCGCCCTCGGAATCAAACGCCGTACCCAGCTCGGCCACCACCAGACCATAGGGAAGCAAAAACGTAATGATAAGGAAGATCCACCAGAAGAACTGCACGTTGCCCATGGCAGA
>CATWID010000093.1 GCA_958350755.1 uncultured Collinsella sp. | reverse complement strand
TTCACCACAACTCTGGAGAAGGAGCGTATGATGGGTCAGATGGGTGGTGCGCCTCCTCGGCCTTCGAGATGCTCTATCTGCATACGCCGGGCCGCGTTGCCGTGAGCCAGGGTGTTGAGTTGGTACGTAGCGGTGCTAAGTCTGCCGCTGGCCTGGCGAACGCCGTGCTGCATAAGGTTGCGGATAACGTCGAGGATTTTGCTACTGCGTCCGATGTGGATGAGTCCGAGCGACGCTTGGTTCGTCTGTCGCGCCTGATGGGTCTTCCTCGCTGGCTGTGCACTCGCATCTTGGCGTCGTTCGATACGCCCGAGGGCGCGCTCAACTTTGCCGGCAATCTGGCGCCCGCACCGCTGGCCCTGCATGAGAACGCCTTTGCGACTAAGCTCGATCCGTATATTTCGCAGTTTGTGGCACCCGTGTTCCCGGGCTGCCATGCCCCGGTTGATGCGCAGGCCACGGTTGCATCGGGTGTGTTTGAGCGCGCTGCGGCTGTGGCCTCGGACCTCAATGCCCAGCTTATTGCGACCGCGGCGACCCGTCCCGGGCGCTGCTTGGAGATCGGCGCCGGTCGTGGCACCAAGACCTATGTGATGATGTGCCAGGCCAAGCGCGCCGGCTATGACCGTCAGCATACCGCGCTCGATCTGCACGATCGTAAGTGCGATCTGAATCTCGCGCGCCTGCATAAGGCGGGTATCTCGGGTGTCCGTACGGTGTCAGGCGATGCCTGCGAGCTCAATGAGGTGCTTACGTCCTTTGACGCGATGCTCGGCGAGCCTGCCCTGTTCGACACGGTCTTTATCGATGCACCGTGTTCTGGCACTGGCACCATGCGCCGCCACCCCGAGATTCCGTGGCGTCTTACCGAGAACGACGTTACGACTGAGCTGCCCCGCCTGCAGCTGACGATGCTCAAGGAAGCCGCCGCGCGCGTGGCTGCCGGCGGTGAGCTTATCTATGCCACCTGCTCGGTTTTTGATGAAGAGAACACGCAGGTCGTGGATGCCTTCCTTGCTTCTCCCGAGGGCGCCGGCTTTACCGTGGCGCCGCTCTCCGAAGCCCAGATTCTGCAGCTGCCCGAGTACGATCATGCCAAGAGCCTCGTCACCCTGCGCCAAAACGCTCGAGGCCTCTTCCAAAGCGTGCCCGTTAACGCCGACTCCTACGACGGCCACTTCTGCGCCAGGCTGGTGCGCAACTAATACGGCACCCGAGGGTTGACCCGCTTGCCATGAAATGGGCCTATCTACTACATTAAACCCATTACCCCCAACCATGCCGAATTTAGCGAATTCAAAACCGCAGGTAGACGGCTCGTCGATTTTGTAAAAACGCAGGTGTGCTCGGACTATACGGGTCAAACGTAGTAGATAGGCCGTTTTCGTGGCGCAACCCCAGACCAGTCGCCGGGGCGTTGTTCATTCCTGAAAAAATTCAACCCCGCGATCGGGCTTGATCGCGGGGCCACTTGTCACTAGTGGCTATGTGGGCAGTTGGCGCAGCAGCCGCTGGTGGCGCTGGTGCTGGAGCCGCCGCTGCGCTGGTCGGTGTTGTAGAAACCGCTGCCGTCGAACTTGATGCCGCTGGCCGAGAACGTCTTGGATGCCGGAGCGCCGCAGCTGGGGCACACGACCTCGGGACTCTCGGACATGGGATGCTCAACCTCAAACACGTTGCCGCAGCTCGAGCACTTGTAATCGTAGCGCGCCATAATACTTCCTTTTCAGCACAAAGCGGGCAGATCACTCTGCCCGCATAAATTCAAACGTCTGTAACTGTACCCTATATCGGGCGTTTTATCACGCTTCGCTCCAGAATCTATGCGTGTTGCGCAGGAGCTGTGCGGTTTTGCCCTCAGCGGCCGCAACGTCGGCCTCGTCAGCCTGCCAGGTCCAGTTGCCCGTGGCCACGCCCGGTACGTTCATGCGCGTGTCGTCGCCAAGCCCCAGCACGTCCTGCAGCGGCATCATCACCAGGGGAGCGTCGCTTGTCAGCGCGTCGCTCATCAGCTTGGCTGCCACCTCAACACCGCTCGGCTCGTCGCCGCCCGCAAAGGAGCGCGTGCACCAACCCGCGAGCGTCGACGTGTCATGCGTCGATGTGTACAGGATCTTGCCGGGCGTAGGGTGCACGCCGCAACGAACGTCGTAATCGCTAAACTCCAGTACGTCCATACCGGGGAAGCCGCAAGTCGAAGCCATGGCGCGAACGCCGGGCGTCAGGTAGCCCAGGTCCTCGGCGATAAAGTTGAGCGGCCCCAGCTCGTCATAGGCGGTCTGGAACAGGTCCTTGCCCGGACCCGCCAGCCAGCGGCCGTCGGCGCAGGCCTTGCCGGCGGGAATGCTAAAGTAGCTGTGGAATCCCAGGAAGTGATCCAGACGCACGCGGTCGTAGAGCGAGAACGCGCGACGCAGGCGATCCATCCACCAGCTATAGCCGTTCTGCTTCATGTGGTCCCAGCGGAACGTCGGGTTGCCCCACACCTGACCCTCGGGTGCAAAGTTGTCGGGTGGCGCACCGGAGATCTCGATTGCCTTGCCGGTATCGGACAGCCAGAAGTTCTCGGGCTCGCTCCACGCGTCGGCCGAATCGTCCGAGACATACATCGGGATATCGCCGATGACCTCGATGCCCTTCTTGTGCGCGTAGTTCATGAGCTCGCACCAGGCTAGGTCAAAGCGGTACTGCATGTACGCCTGCAGCTCTGCCTCGTCGTGGAAACGCTTGTCGTCAATCAGGTGCTCGTTGTAGCGCGCGACATCCGTCGGCCAATCGTGGCGCGACTCGCCCTTAAAGTACTTCTTAACGGCCATGTAGACGCAGTATTTCTCGAGCCAATCGGCGTTGCGATGTTTAAACGCGGTGTAGAGCGGATCGGCATCTTCGCCGCCACGGGCCTTCCAAGTCTCAAAGTCGGCCGCCAGCTCCTCTTGGCTCTCGGGCAGCAGGTCAATATTGCCCGCAAAGGCCGAAGGCCCGGCGTAAGGGGAGCGGAAGAAGTCCGTTGGGTTGACAGGCAGGACCTGCCAGTAGCGCATGCCCATAGCGGACAGATGGTCGATAAAGCGACGCGTGGGTGCGCCGATCGTGCCGGGCTTGCCGTCATCGGTCGGTACCGAGGTGATATGGCACACAACGCCCGCGCCGTGATCGAGCGGCTCCTGCAAGCGCTGCTCGGCATGGTGATAGATGATCGACGAGCCCAGCGGATACAAATCGAGCGTGACCGTGCCGTTGTGGATCTCGCACTCGTGACCGCTGATCACATCACTCGCGCACTCGTCGAGCGCCGGAATCGTCACGCGGTGCGAATTGCGCAGACTACGATTAATGATAACCGTCGCGGACTCGCCATCCTTGCCCGTGCGGTTGTATGCCAGCACCTCGTCGTTGAGCGCGAAGGCCTTGATCTCGCCGTCGATCATAAACGGTAGTGCGCGGCGTACGGCGGAGGCGTTTTTGACAATAGCCAGCGTGTCGAAGTCGTGCAGTTGGTCCTTGGTCGGCAGGGTGCGGCGGTTGCCCGGATCGGTTAGACCCTCCAGGCCGTACTCATCGCCATAGTAAATCGAAGGCACGCCCGGGAACGTCATCTGCATGAGCGTTGCGAGCCAAAAACGGCTCTTGGCCAGGCCCATCGAGTTCTCGTCCAGACGCCATTTGCTGCGCTCGCACTCGGGCAGCTGCGTCTCATCGGGGCCGCCGCCGAGCACCGAGATAATGCGCGGACGGTCGTGGCTTGAAAGCAGATTAAGTGCGCAGGACAGGGCCTCACGGGGATAGTTCTCGCGCAGGGTTTCGATATCCTCGGCTGCCTGGTAGGCGTTCTTGTAGCCCATCAAAAAGCCGATGACCATGTCGCGGAAGGGGTAATCCATAGCAGAGTCCAACTCGGAGCCCTGTAGGTAGCGACGCAGATGGCCGTAGCTGATCTTGTTGGAGGCATCTTCCCAGACCTCGCCGAGCAACAGCGCATCGGGCTTTTCGGCAAGTACGGCCTTCTTGATCTCGGCCAGGAAGTCGTCGGAAAGCTCGTCAGCGACGTCCAGGCGCCAGCCATGAGCGCCGGCACGTAGCCATTTACGGATCACGCCGTCCTTGCCCAGGAGCCGCTCGCGTACCAGTTCGGAGCTCTCATTGATGGCGGGCATGTTGCCCACGCCCCACCAGCAGTCGTACGAGCCGTCCTCGTGGAAATAAAACGCATCGCGCCACGGCGAGTCCTCGCTCTGCCACGCGCCCACGCCGGGGTAGTTGCCGTAGCGGTTGAAATAGATTGAGTCGTCACCCGTATGGTTAAAAACGCCGTCCAGGATGATGGAGATGCCCAGCTTCTCGGCTGCCTGGCACAGCTCGGTAAAGTCCTGCTCGGTGCCCAGGATTGGGTCGATCTTGGTGTAGTCGGCCGTGTCGTAGCGGTGGTTGCTCGCGGCCTCAAAGATGGGGTTGAGGTAGATGGCCGTAAAGCCCAGCTCCGCGATGCGGGGCAGGTCATTTTGGATGCCCTTGAGCGAGCCGCCGTAGAAGTCCCAGGTCTTGATGGAGCCGTCCTCGGCGCGCTCGTATACGGGCGGCTCGTTCCAGTCCTCGATCATGCGGCGCTGGATTCCGTTGCGCGGTTTTTCGACTTCGGCCAGCGTGCGCTCGCGCCAGTTTTCGTCGCGGGCATAGCGGTCGGGGAAGATCTGGTACACCATGCCGCGCTCGTACCAGGCGGGGCGGTTGTCGCGGTGCTTATAGACGGTGATCTGGAACGAAGGTACCTCGGCGTAGTCGTAGGTTACGCCTTCGCCGCCGGTGCGGCCCTGCGGTGCGCCCAGGCGAACCTCGGGCTGACCCTCGATATTGCAGATAAAGCTGTACCAGATAAGACAGGGCTCGGTACACTCAAGCTCTACGGAAAATATGCCGTCGCCTTCATGCGTCATGGGATACCGAGACTCGCCGATCTCATCGACCCAGGTGCGCAG
>CATWID010000092.1 GCA_958350755.1 uncultured Collinsella sp. | reverse complement strand
TCATCGCGACCGATCTTATCGACTTGATCGGTCCTGCCATGGAGCTGGCGGCAAAGGATGCGCTCGAAGATCTGGGAATCATGGACGAAGGGTCGGATGACTAATCATGAATAAAGCCGATTTGACGCGCTGGTCCTGGGTCGAGATCGACCGCGGGGCGCTCCGTCGCAACACAAGGGCCTATAAGAACTTGTTGAATCCGCGTCAGCGCCTGTGCTGCGTGGTCAAGGCCGATGCTTATGGTCATGGAGCTGTTGAGTGTGCCAAGATCATGTATTCGGCCGGTGCCGACATGTTTGCCGTGGCGACGGTTAACGAGGGCGTTGGGCTCCGTCAGGGCGGGATTACTAAGCCCGTCCTGATTCTAAGTGAGCCGCCTATCGAGGCTATTCCTGCATTGCTCGAATTCGATATCATGCCCTCGGTCTATACGTCCGATTTTGCTCTTGCGTATGGCGAATGCGCCGTCGCGGCGGGCAAGGTGGGCAAGTACCATCTTGCCATCGAGACGGGCATGAATCGTATCGGTGTTCACTACACACAGGTGCTCGACTTTGTACGCGGCATCAGTTTCCATCGCGGCATCCAGTGCGACGGCGTATTTACGCACTTTGCCACGGCCGATGAACCTTCGGGTTGGGACTACAAGCTGCAGTGCCAGCGTTTTACCGAGGCCGTTCAGGCCATTAAGGACGCAGGTTTTGAATGCGGTATCGTGCATTGTGCCAATACGCCGTCCTCGATGCTCGATTCTTCAATGCACTTTGACATGATTCGTGCCGGCATCGGTTTGTATGGTCTGCAGCCATGTGAGCTGAGTGGTCGCGTGATGCAGCTTGATCCCGTCATGAGCGTCCACGCGCGTGTGACGCGCGTGGCGCATCCTGCGATGGGCGAGGGCGTGGGCTACGGCTTTACCTACCGCGTACCGCGCACGCGCGTTCAGATCTGCACCCTTCCGATCGGTTATGCCGATGGCCTTTCGCGTACGCTTTCCAATCGTATGGACGTGCTGTATCGCGGCGAGCGTGTGCGTCAGGTGGGCAATATCTGCATGGACCAGTTTATGGTCGCCATTCAGTCCAACCCGGCGCATGAGATTCCCGAGGCCGAGTATGGTGACGAGATGATCATTGTCGGCCGCGATGGAGATGCCGAGATTACCATGGACGAGATGGCGCGCCTACGCGGCACGATTAACTACGAGGTCGCTTGCGGCTTTGGTATGCGTCTCGACAAGGTCTACGTGTAGGAGTCGCTATGGGCGTCATGCACATCCCCGGCCATAGCCATCAGGCGCCGCGTGAGGTCGCACTCGAGGAGATCGAGGCCGTTCTGGGCGATTGTCACCTTTGCCAGCTTTACCAGTCGCGCCATAACATCGTGTTTGGCGTGGGAAACCCCCACGCTCGCGTGATGTTTATTGGCGAGGCGCCGGGCCGCAATGAGGATTTGCAGGGCGAGCCCTTTGTGGGGGCGGCAGGCGAGGACCTCAACGGCATTTTGTCGCTGGCGGGGCTCAAACGCGAAGACGTCTACATTGCCAACGTGCTTAAGTGCCGCCCGCCGGGAAACCGCAATCCGCGTCCCGAGGAAGTGCTGGCTTGCTCGCCATTTTTGCGTGAGCAGATTCGAAGCATCTGGCCCGATATTATTGTGACGCTCGGCAACCCCGCGACGCACTTTGTGCTAAAGACCGAGATTGGCATTACTAAGCTGCGCGGCAGGTTCCACCAGATGGGGCATTTTGTGGTAATGCCCACGTTCCATCCGGCAGCAGCGCTGCGCAATCCGGCGTGGCAGGAGCTGCTGGAGGAAGACTTTATGATGCTGGGCGACTATCTGGAGCGACATCCCGCGCCAGAGGACGCCTCGGAATAATAAGGAGCATATATGTCCCTGGAGCGCCTGGGGGTAGGTACTTACAAAACGACTTGCGCTGCCGATACGGAGTACTTTGGCGAGCTAATTGCACCGTGCCTTGAGGACGGCGATGTGCTCATCCTGACCGGTGGCCTGGGAGTGGGCAAAACTCACTTTACCAAGGGCGTCTCGCGCGGGCTGGGCGATGGGCATATGGTTACGAGCCCTACGTTCGCCCTCATGGCCGTTCACGATCAAGGTCGTATTCCGCTGTTTCACTTTGATCTATACCGCCTGGAGCATGCCTACGAGCTCGAGGATACGGGCATTTTCGATGTGCTGGGCTATGAGGGTGCTTGCCTGCTGGAATGGGGCGAACAATTCCAGGACGAGCTGACGGATGAGTATCTTTCGGTGACGCTCAGGCGTGATGAGGGCGACAGCGACGTGCGAACGATAACGCTTGAGGCGCACGGTGACCGCGCAATGGAGCTTTCCCATTTGATTGATAAGGCTGTACAAGATGAGCTTGCATAACGACAACGCGCTGGTGGTGGCGCTCGATACCTCGACTGACATGCTTGCCTGCGCGGCAAGCTGGATTGATGGGCAGACGGGTGAGACGAAGCTCGTGAGTGGCGACCACATGTGTCGCCGTCACGCCAACGTTGAGCTCGTGAATACCGTTGATGGCGTGCTGGCTCAAGCCGGTCTGGATCGCAGCGATGTTGGTTGCTATGTGGTCGGCCGCGGCCCGGGGTCCTTTACGGGTGTGCGCATCGGCATCTCCACTGCCAAGGGCCTCGCGCGTGGTGCCAATGTTCCGCTGCTGGGCGTGTCGACGCTCGACGCTTGCGCTTGGACGGCGTGGAAGGCTGGCGTGCGCGGCAAGCTTGGTATCTTGGCCGATGCTATGCGCGGTGAGGTATATCCGGCGCTGTATATGCTGGTCGATGAGGGTCTCGAGCGTCAATTTGAGCGCGAACACGTGGTCAAGGCCGCCGTGGCGCTCGATGAGTGGCGCCAAGCAGCGGACTGGGGCCAGGTTCAGCTGACCGGTGACGGTCTCGTGCGCTATGGCAAGCTGCTGGGTGAGGACGAGGCCGCCCGCTGCGTGGAGCGCGACCTGTGGTGGCCTTCGGGCGAGGGCTTGCTGCTCGCGCACGCTGCGGGTGACGGCGATCCGGCCCGCGTCCTGCCGATTTACACGCGCCTTTCGGATGCCGAGGAAAACGAGCGCAAGCGTCTTGGTCTTGCCGAGAGTGCGCAGAGCGAAATTACGGGTGTTGCCGATGAGCTCGCCGGTCGTCATCTGCAGTTCCGTCCCATGGGCGCGGCGGATGCCGAGGGCGCAAGCGCGCTGGAGGCTGCCTGCTTTGAAGGTGCCGGACACGAGGCATGGACGCCGGGCATGTTCCTGTCCGAACTGGGCGAGGACGTCGCTGCGCCGCGTAGTTGGTGGGTGGCACACGACGACGGCAAGCTGCTGGGCCTTGCCGGCGGTATGGTCGTGGACGGTGATGTGCAGATTCTGGATGTCGCCGTCGACCCGGCACATCGCCGTGAGGGCATTGCCCGCAAGCTGCTGTCGCACGTGAGCTATGATGCCCAGATGCTCGGCTGCACTACGGCTTCGCTCGAGGTCGAGGACGGTAACGAGGGAGCGACCGCGCTTTATAACGCTCTGGGCTTTACCGAGGCTGGCCGTCGCCGCGGCTACTATGGTGCCGGCAAGGACGCCATCGTCATGACGGCTCCGCTGCCCCTGGTGCTTCCGGTCGATAATGCTTCGCCCGAGCCGACGGCGGCAGAGCAGCGCGTATGGCCGCTGCCTGCGCCTGGGCGCTCCGAGGGGGAGCGTGCCGAAATTGAGCGCCGCCGCCTAGTGCTCGCTATCGAGAGCTCCTGCGACGAGACGGCCGTGGCGATTATCGATGCGGATGGCAATATGCTGGCCAACCAGGTGTCGACACAGATTGATTTTCACGCCCGCTTTGGCGGCGTGGTGCCCGAGATCGCCTCGCGCAAACACGTTGAGGTGATTGTGAGTGTCGTGGATGCGGCGCTCGAGGATGCCGCAGCATCGCTTGGTCTTGAGGGTGGAGCCATCGCGCCGAGCGAACTCGCCGCTGTTGGCGTGACGCAGGGTCCGGGCCTGGTGGGTGCTCTGGTAGTGGGCGTCGCCTTCGCCAAGGGCTTTGCCTATGCCGCCGGCAAGCCACTCGTGTGCGTCAACCATCTGGAGGGCCATCTGTTCGCCAACCTGCTGGCGCAGCCCGATCTCAGGCCGCCGTTTATCTTCACGCTCGTCTCGGGCGGTCATACCATGCTCGTGCACGTGAAGGCATGGGGCGACTACGAGGTACTTGGTGAGACACTCGACGATGCTGTGGGCGAGGCCTTCGACAAGGTAGCCAAGGCGTTGGGTCTGGGCTATCCCGGTGGCCCCATCATCTCCAAGCTGGCCGAGACGGGCAACCCCCGCGCGATCGATTTTCCTCGCGCGCTTAACAGCAGGGGAGACTATCGTTTCTCGCTTTCGGGTCTTAAAACGGCCGTGACGCTCTACATCGAGCAGGAGACCAAGGCCGGGCGCACGATTCACCTGCCCGATCTGGCGGCTTCGTTTGAGGCAGCCGTCTTTGACGTTCAGTACAAGAAGGCCAAAAACGCCCTGCATGCCACCGGATGCAAGGAATACTGCATCGGCGGCGGCGTCTCGGCTAATCCGCATCTGCGCGAGATGATGATCAAGAAGCTTGGGCGTCAGGGGATCCGCGTAACGGTGCCACCGCTTTCGGCGTGCACCGACAACGCCGCCATGATCGCAGAGGTTGCCCGCCGTAAATTCGACCGAGGAGAAATCTCGCCGTTCGACGTCGACGCCGATCCAAACATGACGCTGTAGCTGGTACGGCGCGGTCCCCGGACGGAGGGGCCGGATATAAGGTTTCCTGCTCTACAGTCCTGCGCAAGACGAAGGCCACATTAAGTGGCCTTCTTTGCGTGCGGAACTCGCGATAAACCTTATATCCGGCCCCTCCGTCCGGGGACCTTTCTGTATCGATATAGCCTCTGAGCTGGTTTGGCGTCGACAACGTCCGGCAAGGTTAGCCAGCTGCGTCGAATTTCCGGCGTGCTTTAGCTGAAAGAAAAAGATGGTGTGCGGAGCTTTGCTCCGCATTTGGGATGGGAGCCCCTGAGAGCCGCGGGAGCCGGGCGGCGCATATGAACTTTATCGCGAGTTCCGCACGCAAAGGAAAGCACTTAATGTGCT
>CATWID010000091.1 GCA_958350755.1 uncultured Collinsella sp. | reverse complement strand
TCTCTGCCCTGACCGGCCGCAGCGTCGAGAAGATCTGGGCAATGGTCGATGCAGCCGAAAAGACGCGCTCGCAGAAGATCAGCACCTCGCGCCTCAACACGTTCCTCACCGACCTGCGCGAGTTTGGCCACACCGTTGTTGACGGCAAGCGCCGCCTGCGCATGCACTACGTGACCCAGACGGGCGTCAACCCGCCGACGTTCACGTTCTTCGTCAACCACAGCGACCTGGTCAACGACACCTACCAGCGCTACGTGGAGAACCGTATGCGTTCGACCTTCGACTTTGCCGGCACGCCCATCCGACTCTTCTTTAGGAAGAAGGAGCAAAAGGATGCATAATCCGATTCTGCTGACCGCCATTTGCGCCGTGGCCTCGTTCTTTATCGGAGCGATTCCGTTTGGCCTGATCCTGGGCCGCGTGTTCAACCACACCGACATTCGCAAGGCGGGCTCCGGCAACATCGGCACCACCAACGCCCTGCGTGTGGCCGGTCCCAAGGTGGCCGCGCTCACGCTGCTGCTCGACTGCCTTAAGGGCGCCATCTGTGTCATTATCGCCCGTCCGCTTATCGCCGATCTGGGCTATGGTTTTCCGCAGAACATCATGGCGCCTGGAGCCCCCGGCGACTGGATGCTCGGCGTCATTTGCCTCGCTGCCGTGTGGGGACACATCTTTTCTCCCTATCTCAACTTCCATGGCGGCAAGGGTATCGCAGTTGGTCTGGGCGTCATCCTCGCTTGGTACTGGCCTATTGGCTTGTCGCTGTTGGGCATGTTTATCGTGGCCGTCGCCATCACCAAGCACGTGTCGGTGGGCTCGCTTGCCGCAGCCATCGGTCTTCCCATCGCCGCTTGTGCGGTCTTTCCGTACAGCAGCCTGGGTCTCAAGTTTTGCATGGCGATGATCGGCATCACCGTGGTGTGGGCCCATCGCTCGAATATCCAAAAGCTCATGGCCGGTAAGGAGTCCAAGCTCTCGTTTACCAAGCGCGTCACCGAGCCCGACGATAAGTAGGAGAGAGTCATGAATGTTGCGCTGATTGGCTCAGGCTCCTGGGGAACCGCCGTCGCCGGCCTTGCCGCCGCGCGCGCCGAGCGCGTGACCATGTGGGCCCACAGCGAGCAGACGGCCGCCGGCATTAACGGCGAGCACCGTAACCCCCGCTATCTGGTGGACTACCTGCTGCCGGAAAACGTTGTTGCCACGACGGACTTAGCCCAGGCGCTCGACGGCGCCGAGGCCATCATATTTGCCGTGCCTTCGACGCACCTGCGCGACGTCTGCCACCAGGCGGCGCCGTTCATCGCGGACGAGATGCCGGTTCTGTGCCTTACCAAGGGCATCGAGCCCGAGTCCGGCTTGCTTATGAGCGAGGTCATCGCCAGTGAGATCGGCAACGAGTCGCGTGTCGCGGCGCTCTCGGGCCCCAACCATGCCGAGGAGATCTGCCGCGGCGGGCTTTCTGCCGCCGTCATCGCCAGCAAAGATCCGCAGGTAGGGGAGACCTTTAAGGACCTGCTCCTATCCACGGCCTTCCGCATCTACCTGTCGCAGGACATGATCGGCGTCGAGGTTTGCGGCGCCATGAAAAACGTCATCGCCATCGTGTGCGGCATTTCCGCCGGTTCTGGTGCGGGCGACAACACGCTTGCCCTTATCATGACGCGCGGCCTGGCCGAGATCAGCCGTCTGGTGCACGCCCGCGGCGGTCAAGCCATGACCTGCATGGGTCTTGCCGGCATGGGTGACCTCATTGCCACCTGCACCTCCGAGCATTCGCGCAACCGCACCTTTGGCTACGAGTTTGCCCACGGCGTCTCGCTCGACGAGTACCAGGCACGTACGCATATGGTGGTCGAGGGCGCCGTCGCGGCCCGCAGCGTCAGTGAGCTTGCCCGTTCACTGGGCGTAGACATTCCGCTCACCTTTGCCGTGGAGCAAACGCTCTACAACGGTGTTACGTTGGATAGGGCGCTCGAGATTCTTACCGACCGCGTACCCTCCCAAGAGTTCTACGGACTCACCGACTAGTGCAGAAAGGCTACTACCATGGGTTCCATTAAAATCGCTCCGTCCGTCCTCTCGGCCGACATGGCCAACCTCAAGGGCGAACTCGACAAGATCGCCGGTGCCGACTACGTGCACTTCGACGTAATGGACGGCCACTTTACCGGCAACCTCACCTTTGGCGTTGACATCCTCAAGGCCGTCAAGCGCTCCACCGACGTGCCGGTCGACGCGCACCTGATGGTGTCGAACCCCGACGAGACGGTCGATTGGTACGCCGACGCCGGTGCCGACATGATCACCGTGCACTACGAGGCTTCCACGCACCTGCACCGCACGCTCACGCATCTGCAGCAGCGCGGCGTCAAGGCCGGCGTGGTGCTCAACCCCGCCACCCCCGTGTGCGTGCTCGAGAGCATCATCGACGTCGTCGATATGGTGCTGCTCATGAGTGTGAACCCGGGCTTTGGCGGCCAGAGCTTTATTCCCGGTACCATTGCCAAACTGCACGAGCTCAAGGCCATGTGCGAGCGCTACGGCGTGTCGCCCATGATCGAGGTCGACGGCGGCATCTCTTCCAAGAACATCGCCGAGGTCGTCAAGGCCGGCGCCAACGTGCTCGTGGCCGGCTCTGCCGTATTTAAGTCCGAAGATCCCGCTGCCGAGGTTGCGCTGCTGCAGAAGCTGGGCAACGAGGCCGCACAGGAGGCATAAACCCTTATGACCGCAGGTCAAAACCGCATACCCGTGAATCTTGACTATGCCGCCTCGACGCCAATGCGCGCCGAGGCGCTCCTTGCGCAGCGCGAGTACGACGACAGCGAGCTTGCCGGCGTCAACCCCAACTCGCTGCATTCGCTCGGCCGCAAGGCTGCCGCGCGTCTGGAGGTTGCACGTCGCGAGATCGCCCGCAGCTTTGGCGCGCGCGTCCGCCCGTCCGAGATCGTCCTGACCAACGGCGGCACCGAGGCCAACCAGCTGGCGCTGCTCGGTCTTGCCGAGGGCGCCCGCCAGCGCGACCGTAAGCGTAACCGCGTGATCGTATCTGCCATCGAACACGATTCGATTCTGGACAACCTGCCGCTGCTGCGCGCCGCCGGCTTTTCCGTCGACCTGGTGCAGCCCTGCCGCGCGGGCTACATTGAGCCTGCCGCGCTGAGCGACTTGCTCGGCGACGACGTCGCGCTCGTGAGCATCATGGTTGCCAACAACGAGACCGGCGTGGTGCAGCCCATCCGCGAGCTTGCCGCTGCCGCACACGCCGCCGGCGCCCTGTTCCACACCGATGCCATCCAGGGCTATCTGCATATTCCGCTCGATGTCACCGAGCTGGGAGTTGACGCCATGACCGTTGCCGCGCACAAGATCGGTGGCCCCGTGGCATCTGGCGCACTCTACCTTAAGAGCCGCACGCCGCTGCGCCCGCGCATCTTTGGCGGCGGACAGGAGGCCGGTCGTCGTGCCGGCACGCAAGACCTGCGAACGCAGCTCGCCTTTGCCGCTGCCGCCTCGTCTCTGACGCCCCATGTGGCTCAGGAGCGCGCGAAGCTGCAAGCCCTTTCCGACAAGCTCTACGCCACGCTTACGGCCCACCCGCGCATTCACGCCACCATGGGTGACTACGCGCAAGCCGACCGTCTGCCCGGCATGGTATCGATCTACATTGATGGCATGGACTCCGAGGAACTCATCATTAAGCTCGACGCCGCCGGCTTTGAGGTTTCGGCCGGCTCGGCGTGCTCGAGCGGCAGCATGGACGCGAGCCATGTGCTCAGCGCCATGGGCATTGGTCGCGAGCAGGCACTAGGTGCACTGCGCATTTCCTTTGACGACCGCGTGAATCCGGACGATCTGGACGAGTTTGCCCAGACGCTGCTCTCGATCGCAGGTGCCGCATGATCGTCGCCGAGCTCGAGCGCGCGCTGCTGGCACGCTATCCCAAGACCAATGCCGAGAGTTGGGACCATGTAGGACTCTCCGTCGGCGACCCTGCCGCGGAGATTACCGGTGTTGCCTGCGCACTCGATGCGACCGAAGCCAATGTGCACCGCGCCCAGGAGGCCGGCGCCAACGTGCTGCTAACGCATCATCCCGTCTATATCAAGGCGCCCGAGGCGTTTTGCCCGCCCGGTGCGACGCGCCCCCAATGCAGCGCGGCGCTCTACGAGGCAGCCCGTTGCGGCGTGAGCATTATCTCGCTCCACACCAACCTGGACCGCTCGCACGAGGCACGTATCTGCCTAAGTAGGCTTTTGGACGCCGCGCCCGCAAGCTCGTTGGAGCACGTGGACGACCCCGAGGCCTGCGGACTGGGCGTACTCGCGACCCTCCACGACCCCTGCAGCCTGCGCAACCTTGCCGCACGCGCCGCAGCGGCGTTTGGCAGCGACCCGCGCGTGTGGGGCGAGGCCGATCACCCGTGCCGAACCATCGCAATTTTGGGCGGTTCGCTGGGTGACTTTGGCGTGCTTGCCATCGCCGCCGGTGCGAATGTCATCGTGACGGGCGAGGCGGGCTACCACGCGGCACAGGACCTCACTCTGCGCGGTCTGCCGGTGATCTTGCTCGGCCACGACCGCTCCGAGGAGCCGTTCGTGGATATCTTGATGAACTCTGCAGTTGACGCCGGGGCCGACCCCCGTCATGCGATTAAAATACTGAACCCTTGCCAATGGTGGACTGTGACAAAAGGAGAGAACTTATGAGCGCCGGCGCTACGCTACTCAAGCTGCAACAGATCGATTTGGAGCTCGCCCGCAACAAGAGCGAACTTGCCAATATGCCGGAGCTCAAGGAGCTCGCTTCCAAGCGCAAGACCTACGTTAAGCTCAAGGCCGAAATGACCAAGCTCTACGCCCAACGCAAGGACCTGGATATTGAGCTCGACGATCTCAACACCACCGAGATCCAGACCAATAACGCCATCGAGGCCGCTAAGAAGCGCCACGTTGACGGCTCCGACTACCGCGAGGTACAGGACCTGGAAAACGAGCTCGCCACCCTGGCCAAGCGCCTGGACAAGATTGAGCACACCCGCAAGGATTTCGTTGTCGCCCACAAAGAGGCGCTCGACCGCGAGACCCGCGCGCAGGCCATCATCGCCAAGTTCGAGGAGGGCGTGAAGGCCGATACCAAGGCCGCCCGCGCCAAGGCTGCCGACCTGCAGGCTCAGATCGAAGCCGCCACTAAGGAGCGCACCGCTCTTGCCGCCACGCTGCCGGCCGA
>CATWID010000090.1 GCA_958350755.1 uncultured Collinsella sp. | reverse complement strand
GTAAGTTCTATATGAACGCGAGGTCTTTGACCCGGAGAGTCCGAGGTACTTGTTGGTAAGACCTTATTTAGGAGCGCGCAACCTTGCCGGACTTGAGGCAGGTGGAGCAAACGTTCATCTTGCGACGGTGACCATCGACGACGACGTAGACGCGCTGGATGTTGGGGCGGAACTTACGGTTGGTGACGCGGTGAGAGTGGCTGATGGAGCGACCGGCAACGGGGTGCTTACCGCAAACTTCGCAAACTTTGGACATAACTGACCCTCCTTGGGCGACAAACGAACATGTCACGTTAACAAACAAGCCTGAACTATAGCACAGAAGTCGCTCCCTGTGCGCAATCTACACAGAGATATTCCTCTTTTGGCGATAGTGCTCACGCTACGGCCCTGGACGTAGATCCGATTTGCGTGCAGCAGAGGGGATTATGCCAGCTCGTGCGTGCGTTTTCAAGCTCGTCCCACAAATATATATAGGTTTATGGAGCGCCTGCGCCCGTTTACGGATTGCTCTGTATTTATGCTCGCAATTAAGCTCGAGGTTGGCTACACTATCCCTTGACCATTAAAGGGGTACGAGATACCCACATGGAATTACATTGCTGCCAAAGAGCAGCCCTTCCTGTGGGTGTCTGGTCCGCTTTGAGCGGTCGGGCATCTATTTTTTTGACTGTGTCAGCAGTCAAGACATGTGAGGAAGGAGATCGATGGGCACGACTTCCCCCAAGGCGGTCATCATGGACGAGACCGCCGTCAACCGAGCGATGACCCGCATCGCGCACGAGATCCTCGAGCGCAACGAGGGCTGTGAAGACCTCGCTCTGGTCGGTATCGT
This sequence comes from uncultured Collinsella sp., assembly GCA_958350755.1. Classification (GTDB taxonomy): domain Bacteria; phylum Actinomycetota; class Coriobacteriia; order Coriobacteriales; family Coriobacteriaceae; genus Collinsella. The sequence goes on along the minus strand of CATWID010000090.1, from coordinate 4,416 downwards.
CACGCGCGGCGACCTTCTGGCAAAGAAGCTCGCCGAGGAGATCAAGGAGATCGAGGGCGTCGACGTTCCGCTCGGCAGCCTCGACATCAGCTTCTACCGCGATGACTATGCGACCAATTTCGCTCCCGCGATCCACGCTACCAACATTCCCTTCAGCGTCGACGGCAAGCGCGTCGTGCTGGTGGACGACATCCTGTACACGGGTCGCACCATCCGCGCCGCTCTGGACGCCGTCATGGACCTGGGCCGTCCGAGCCGAGTCGAGCTGGCAGTTCTCGTTGACCGCGGTCACCGCGAGCTCCCTATCTCGCCGGACTTTGTCGGCAAGAACGTTCCCTCGTCGCACGAGGAGAACGTGCACCTATATATGAAGGAAGTCGACGGCCGTACCGCTGTCGAGATCAACGACGTCGCGCCGGGTTCCCACGTGGGCTCCGCGCCGCTGGGAGGTGAGTAGTACCGTGGCGTTCAATCATAAGCACCTGATCGACATTACCGAGTACTCCGAAGAGGACATCAAGCTCATCCTCGAGACCGCCAAGGCGTTCTCCGAGGTCAACGAGCGTGCCATCAAGAAGGTCCCCACGCTCAAGGGTAAGACCATCGTCAACATGTTCAACGAGCCCTCGACGCGTACCCGCAGCTCCTTCGAGCTCGCCGAGAAGCGTCTTTCGGCCGACAGCCTCAACTTCGGCGGCTCCTCGACCTCCACGGTCAAGGGCGAGAGCCTCGTCGATACCGTCGAGACCCTCAACGCCTATAAGATCGACTGCATTGTCGTGCGCGATAAGCACGCCGGCGCTCCCTACATCGTCACGCAGAACTCGCCCGCGAGCGTTATCTGCGCCGGCGACGGCAAGCACAACCATCCCACGCAGGCCCTGCTCGACCTGTACACCATCTGGGAGCACAAGGGTGACTTCCACGGTCTGAAGGTCGCCGTCGTCGGCGATATCGCGCACTCCCGCGTCTGCGGCTCGCTGATCCCCGCCCTTAAGATTATGGGCTGCGAGACCTACGCCGTCGCCCCCGGCACGCTGCTGCCGCCGGCGCCCGAGGTTCTGGGCTGCGACCACGTGACGAGCGACCTCGATTCCGTCCTGCCCGAGCTGGACGTCGTCTATATGCTGCGCGTGCAGCAGGAGCGCCTCGAGGGTGCCCCGTTCCCGACCATTCGCGAGTACCACAAGCTCTTCGGTCTGACCAAGGACCGCGAGAAGCTCATGAAGCCCGACGCGATCATCTGTCACCCGGGCCCCATCAACCGCGGCGTCGAGTTCGACTCCTATATGGCCGACCACCCGCAACGCTCCGTCATCCTGGAGCAGGTCTACGCCGGTATCTGCGTGCGTATGGCTATCCTGTATCTGCTGCTTGGAGGTGCCGATAATGGCCTTGCTTCTTAAGAATGCCCACGTCGTCGACCCGTCCGTCGAGCTTGACGGTGTCGTTGACGTCCTGATTGACGGCGATAAGATCGCCGAGGTCGGCGAGAATCTCGCCGTCGAGGGAGCCGAGGTCCGCGACCTTTCCGGCAAGTACCTCGTCCCCGGCCTGGTGGATATGCACGTTCACCTTCGCGAGCCTGGCTACGAGGTCAAAGAGGACATCGAGAGCGGCACCCGCGCTGCTGCCAAGGGCGGCTTCACCGGCGTGTGCGCCATGCCCAACACCGATCCGGTCACCGATAACGGAACCGTCGTTGAGTTCGTCAAGTCCCGCGCTGCCGAGGTCGGCCACTGCCGCGTCTATCCTTCTGGTGCTATGACTCGCGGCCTTAAGGGCGAGGCTATGTCCGAGATGGGCGATATGGTCGCCCACGGCGCCGTCGCCTTCACCGATGACGGTCGCGGCGTGCAGGGTGCGGGCATGCTCCGTCGCTGCATGGACTACGGCAAGATGTTCGGCAAGGTCTTTATGAGCCACTGCCAGGACGAGGATCTGGTCGGTCACGGCCAGATCAACGAGGGCAAGGTCTCGACCCGTCTGGCCCTCGAGGGTTGGCCGGCCGCCGGCGAGGAGCTTCAGATTGCCCGCGACATCGAGATTGCCAAGCTGACCGGTGCCAAGCTGCACATCCAGCACATCTCCACCGCTCATGGCCTGGAGCTCGTGCGTGCCGGTAAGGCTGCCGGTGTCCAGGTGACCTGCGAGGCCACCCCGCACCACATGTTCCTGACCGAGAACGACCTGGACGAGACCTACAACACCTCGCTCAAGGTCAATCCGCCGCTGCGCACTGACGAGGATGCCGAGGCCATCCGTCAGGGTGTCATCGACGGTACCGTCGACGCTATCGTTACCGACCACGCTCCCCACACCCCGTGGGAGAAGGCCCGCGAGTTCGAGCTCGCGCCCTTTGGAATGATTGGCCTCGAGACTTCGCTGTCGCTCGTGCTCACTGAGCTGGTCAACACGGGCAAGATGAGCGTGAGCCGCATGGTCGAGCTCATGGCCATCAAGCCGCGTGAGATTCTGGGCCTCGATCAGGTTCAGGTCAAGGCGGGCTCTGTCGCCGACCTGACCGTGTTCGACGCGTCCGCCACCTGGACGGTTGGCGAGGACGGTTACGAGTCGCGCGCCGAGAACTCCGGTTTTGCCGGCTGCACGCTCACCGGTCGTGCCACCGATGTATTTGTCGGTGGCAAGCAGACGCTCGCCGACGGCTGCATCTGCTAGCATAGCCTTATCGCTTTTGTGCGCGGCGCCCTTGCGGTGCCGCGCTTTCTGTTCGTTTAGACCATGCAACCGCATGGGGGATTGGAGCGTCTATGCCCACACCTTCCACTGCACGCATGCACGACTTCGAGGTCGTCTCGAACAAGGAGATCGCCGAGGGCATCTTCTCGCTCGTCATCTCGGCCCCCAAGCTTGCAAGTGCGCTCAAGCCCGGTCAGTTTGTGAACATCGCCGTCCCCGGCGATGCGTCTTCTCTGCTTCGTGTGCCCTTGAGTTTCTACCGCGCCGACGCCGAGGCCGGCACCGTCGAGCTGTGGTACGCCGTCGTGGGCGACGATACCCGCCGTTTGTCCCAGATGGGCCCTGGTTCCACCTCTAACCTGTTGGGCCCCGGTGGCCGTGGCTGGATGGTACCCGAGGGCACCAGGAAGGCACTGCTCGTCGCCGGTGGCATCGGCGTTCCGCCTGTGCTGTGTCTTGCCGGCATGCTTGCCGAGCAGGGTGTTGATGTGGACGTGTGCCTGGGCTTTGGCACCGCTTCCAAAGTCGTGGGTGTCGATGAGTTCCGTGCGCTGGGCGCCACGGTTAACGTGTGCACCGACGACGGTTCGCTCGGCACGCACGGTTTTTGCACCGATCCTGCCGCCGAGCTGCTTGGCGAGGGCGGCTACGACTACGTGGCCAGCTGCGGTCCCGCCGTCATGATGAAGAAGGTCGCCGCCGCAGCCGCCGAGGCCGGTGCGTACTGTGAGGTGTCGCTTGAGCGCATGATGAGCTGTGGCTTTGGCGCCTGCAACACCTGCAATGTCGAGACGGTCGACGGTATGAAGGGCGCCTGCATGTGCGGCCCTGTGTTCGATGCTTCCAAGGTGGTGGTCTTCTAGTGGGTACCGTGAACATGGCCGTCGATTTCGGCGGCGTCAAGATGCAGAACCCCATCAACACCGCAGCCGGTACCTTTGGCTACGGTTGGCAGTTCCAGAACTTCTTTGATGTTTCCCAGCTGGGCGCCATCACCACCAAGGGTTGCGCTGCCGAGCCCTGGCCCGGCAATCCCGCGCCTCGCATGGCCGAGATCCCGGGCGGCATGATCAACTCCGTGGGCCTTCAGAACCCCGGCGTGGCCGCCTTTGCCCGTGAGTCCGGTCCTTGGCTCGAACAGCTGTCCAAGGACGGCTGCCAGGTCATCTGTCAGGTTGCCGGCCACTCCGTTGACGAGTTTGTCCGCGCACTCGAGATGTATGTCGAGCTGTGCCCCTGGGCTGCCGGCTACGAGATCAACGTGAGCTGCCCTAATATTGCCGCCGGCGGTGCCGCCATGGGATCAACGCCCGAGGGCGCCTCTTCCGTTATGGCTGCCTGCCGCAAGGTGACCGATAAGCCGCTGTTCGTAAAGATGGCTCCGGTCAACGTTGCCGAGATTGCCAAAGCCCTCGAGGCCGCAGGCGCCGACGGCCTTTCGGTCATCAATTCCATCCAGGGCATGGCCATTGACGTGCACACCCGCAAGTCCCGCGTTGCCAAACCCAAGGGCGGCCTTTCGGGCCCGCTGTGCCACCACATCGCCGTGCGCATGGTCTGGGAGGTTGCCCAGGCCGTCGATATCCCCATCAACGGTGTCGGCGGTGTCATGACCGGCGAGGATGCGGCTGAGTTTATCCTGGCCGGCGCCACCTGCGTGTCGGTCGGCATGGCCAACTTCGTCGATCCGTGTGCTTCGCTTAAGATCGCGCATGA
>CATWID010000089.1 GCA_958350755.1 uncultured Collinsella sp. | reverse complement strand
ATGCCGTTAGCCGACAGCGCGCCAAAGACGGTATCGGCATCGACCAGCGTAGCACCGGCAGGCGAAACCTCGAGGACGAGCGGCGACACGGCAAAACCGGCGTCAACAAGTGCATGCTCGACAACCTCGCCAAAACGCTCGGATGTGGCGTCGTTCCAAACCACCATCGCACGCTTAGGCTTGCCCACAGCCGAGGCAAACATGCGCGAAAGCTCCTCGAACGCCCCCAATCCGACGCGGACATCGACACTGCGGTTTTGGAAATTGATAAGTTGACGGCGAATCATAGCAGTCCACGCTCCAAAAGCATCTCGGCACAAAGGTAGGAAACGTCCTCGAAGGACTTGTTGCGAATATCAAGGGTAATATCGGCCGCCTGGCGATACAGCGGACGGCGATGCTCAAACAAGCGCGCAGCGTGCTCGGGCGAACGGAAATCGGGCCGGGTATCGGAGCGACGAATCTGGCGCAACGAGTCCTCAAAGTCGCCTTCGAGGTACACGCATGTACCCATCTCGTGCATCAGCTCAATGTTCACCGGCGTCTCGACGATGCCGCCCCCGCACGATACCAGCAGGCTGCGCTCGCTTTGAAGCGAACGGAGTGCCGAGGTCTCGAGCTCGCGAAAACGATCCTCGCCCTCGGTCTCAAATATCTCGGTCACCGACTTGCCGCATCGACGCACAACCAAGCGATCGGTATCGATGAATCGACGCTTGAACATAGTGCCCACATTGCGCGCAAGCGTCGACTTGCCCGCGCCCAAAAAGCCGATAAAGAAGATATGGTCGCAGCCGTGTTTGATGTGCTGAGACATGGCGAAACCTATTCCTCGCAGGGAAGGTCGCGCAGGGCCCGGCGCTCAAAGATACGGAAGATCTGCGTGTACCACAGGTCCTGGGTTGTCTGCGGCTTGACCAGAATAGTGTCAACGCCGGCAAAGTTACCGCTCCACACGTCCGTGTACAGCTGATCGCCGATCAGCACCGCCTCGTCTGCCGTGGCGCCAAGGCGCTTAAGACCCGCCTTCAAGGCAAACGGGGCGGGCTTCATGGCGTGGCTAATGGCCTCGAGTCCCAGCTCGCGTGCAGAGCTCATGACCTGATCGCGATGCCAGTTGTTGGACACCATGCACAGCTTAAAGCCTTTGGCGCGGGCGGTATCGAGCCAAGCGGAAACCGCGGCGGGAACCTGCTCGGTGTCGCGCGGCACCAGGGTGTTATCGCGATCGAGCAGAATGGCGCGTTTGCCGTCGGCCCACAGGGTATCAAGGTCGATGCGATCGACCGAGGCAACGTATCGTTTGGGGCTAAATATCCTCATGCTAATTCCAAGACTGTTGATGCTCTTCGTAGGTTTGCGAGAAGTACTCCTCGTCCTGCGTAATGTAGAAATAAAGGTCATCGGAGTCGGTCGGCTCAAGCGTGGCCTTGAGTGCCTCGAGCGACGGAGAGCAGATGGGCGTGGGTGGCAGACCCTCGTGCTTATAGGTGTTATAGGGGCTATCACTCTGCAGGTCGTCGGCGGTAACCTCGCCACCGGTGACATACATCATGGTCGCATCGCTGTTGAGATAGCGCAGACCGTCGAGCTTGCCGGCAAGGCGGTTGTAGAAGACCGAGGCCACGTGTGCACGTTGATCGGCGTTGAGTCCCTCGCGCTCAACGATAGAGGCCAAGTTGACGATGTCATAGTCGGACATCTCCACACCGTAGCGCTCCTTGATCTTGGCTTCGCAGCTCGCAAAGTCAAGCGACTTGTACTCGGTCTTAAACTGATCGAGCATGGCGCGAATCACGTCATCGGCCGTCGGCGAATCACCCAACGAATAGGTCTTGGGGAACAAGAAACCCTCGAGCGAGTCGTTGGCGGCGCCCTTAAGGAAGCTATAGTCGTCAACGTAGTTGGAGGCCTTGGCCTGGTTGAGGAAGTCTTCCTTAGAGATGCTGTCGTAGGCCTGGGTCACGCGGTCGGCGACTTGATCGACCGTCAGACCCTCAGGGATAGTCAGCGCATTGGAGCCCGCGTTGGGGCCTTCCATGAGCTGCTGAACAACCTTGGTCGCGTCCATGAGCGTGGTAAACGAGTAGGTGCCAGGCTTAAGCGACATATCGGCATTGAGCTTTTTGACCGCCGCGTAATAATCCTTGGGGTCTTCGACGATATGGTTCTCGGAGAGAATCGAAGCGATGGCATCACCCGAGGCGCCATCGGGAATCGTAATAGTAACTTGCTGGCCAGCAGCGACTTTCGCATCCTCGCCGGCAAAGAAGCCCTTGACGGCCGGCACAACAAAGAAAACGATCGCGACAAGCGCAAGCACGGCGATGACGCCACCGATAATCATAGGAACCGGAGAGCTTTTCTTTTGGACGCCACGGCGGGCATGCGTGTTATAGCTCGAGCGCGTGGCCGGAGCAACGCCGTGCGAGCCATGAGCATGATGTGCGTGGGGGCGTGATTGCCGGGCCTGCCCCTGCGTGCGCTGGGCAGGAGCCTGCTGCTTAAAACGAGCGCCGCCAGCGGGCTGCGCGGGACGAGCTGCGGGCTGTTGAGCGGCACGCTGAGCAGGTTGAGCCGAACGCTGCGTCGGCTGCGCCGGGCGCTGGCCAGGCTGAGCAGGGCGCGGCGCAGGCTGCCGTGTACGATTCTGCTGGCGCGGATCGGAAGCGCTAGGCATGCGAAACCTCCTCGTTTTTACGATCGAGCCATGTCTGCAAGAACAGGCTGGCGGCGATCATGTCAATCTTGCCCCTCATCTGCTTTTCGTTGAGTCCCTGCTCTCGCAGGATTCGCTTGGCCTCCTGCGAGGACAGACGCTCGTCCTCAAACTCCAGCGGAAGTTCGAGCTCGTCGGCAATCTTTTGGGCCACTGCGGCGACGCGCTCGGCCTGGGGGCCGGGCTCACCTGCCATGGTCAAGGGACGTCCACTTACCAGGATATCGGGCTCATAGTCCTCGACCAGGTAGCGAAACGTCTTTGCCATACCAGTGACCTCGGCAGCCGGAAGCACCTTGACAGGCATCGCCATCTTGCCATCACGGCTCGAGACGGCAATGCCAATCCGGGTCTCCCCTATGTCCAGCGCGAGCGCGACCACAGCGACTACTTAAGCGCCGAGCGCGGTCTTAGCGGCCGCGAGGGCATCGGCAATACCGGCGGCGTTCTTGCCACCGGCCTGGGCCATGTTGGGACGGCCGCCACCGCGACCATCGACCAGGCCCGCGATCTGCTTGATCACGTTGCCGGCGTGGAAACCGGCCTTCACGGCGTCATCGGAACCGGCGGCGAGCAGGGCCGGGGTGCCCTTCTCGGTCACGCTGGCGACGACGCAGGCGACAGGGCCGGCGACCTTCTGGTGCACGGTATCCCAGACGTTGCGCAGGTCAGCAGCCTCAAGGCCCTGGAGCTCAGCGACAACGAGCTTGTAACCGTTCAGCTCGACAGCGCCGTCGATGGCGCCGGAAATGGCATCGGAGGAGCCACCGGTCAGAGCCTTCTTGAGCTTATTGGACGTCTCGCGCAGGTCGGCCTGCAGGTTCTCCACGCGAGCGGGAACCTCGTCCGCGCGGCACTTGAGCGCAGCGGCAGCGGCGTCAACAAGTGCCAGGCGGTCGGCCATGTAATCGAGAGCGCCCTTAGAGGTCACGGCCTCGATACGACGGACGTTCGAGCCCGTGGAGGACTCGGAAATGATCTTGAACAGGCCGATCTCGGCGGTATTGGCGGCATGGGTGCCACCGCAGAGCTCGCGGGAGAACGGCTGGTCCTCGGCGCCCGCGGAAACGACGCGGACGACGTCGCCGTACTTCTCGCCAAACAGGGCAACAGCACCGGCGGCCTTGGCCTCATCGATGCCCATAACGCGGGTCACAACCGGCTTGGAAGCGAAGATCTGCTGGTTGACCAGGTCCTCGACAGCCTTGAGCTGCTCGGAAGACAGAGCCTCGAAGTGCGTGAAGTCAAAGCGCAGGTGCTCGGGCGTCACCAGCGAGCCGGCCTGGGAGACATGCTCGCCCAGAACCTGCTTAAGCGCAGCGTCGAGAAGGTGGGTGGCGGTGTGATTGCGGCGCAGGAAGCCACGGCGCTCGGCGTCGAGCGCGGCGGTCACGGTAGCACCGACGGTCAGCGTGCCCTCGGCAACGTGCGCGACGTGAGCATACAGGCCGTTGTGGTTCTTGGTGTCGGCAACGGCCAGAACAACGCCCTCGGCGGAAAGCTTGCCGGCATCGCCCTGCTGGCCACCCATCTCGGCATAGAACGGGGTGCGGTCGAGCACGACCTCAACATCCTCGCCGGCAGCAGCGGACTCGACGGACTCGCCGTTGCGCACGATGGCGACAACCTTGGCGCCCTCGATGGCGTCGTTGTCATAGCCGTCGAACTCGGTCGCGGCAACCTTGTCGGAAAGCTCGACCCACACGTCGTTAAAGCTACCCCAGGCATCGCCCTTAGCGTTGGCGCGGGCACGGGCCTTCTGGTCCTCCATGCAAGCGGTAAAGCCATCCATGTCGACGTCGTGACCGGCGGTGCCGGCGATCTCGACAGTCAGGTCAATGGGGAAACCAAAGGTGTCGTGAAGCTTAAAGGCAACATCGCCCGGAAGGACAGCGCCGTCGGCGAGCGCGGCCAGGGCCTCGTCCAGGTAAACGCGGCCGTTGTCGAGCGTCGTTGAGAAACGCTCCTCCTCGGAGGCGACGATGCCCTTAACGAGCGCGACGTTCTTGAGCAGCTCGGGATAAGCCTCGCCCATCTGAGCGTTGACCTCGTCGATAAACTTGGTCAGGAAGGCGCCCTCGATGCCCAGCAGACGACCGTGGAACACGGCACGACGGAGCAGGCGGCGCAGGACGTACTCGCGACCCTCGTTACCGGGCAGGATGCCGTCCGAGATCATAAAGTCGACGGCACGGGAGTGGTCGGCGATGATGCGCAGGGAGCGGCTGGCACCGGAGTAATCGTCGGCGTCATAGGTCTTGCCGCTGATCTTCTCACCGAGCTTGATGAGGTGCTGCATCAGATCGCCGTCGTAGTTAGCGGTCTTGTGCTGCATGATAGCGGCCATGCGCTCCAGACCCATGCCCGTATCGAGGTTGCGGTGCGGCAGCTCCGGCATGGAGCCGTCCTCCTGGCGGTCGTACTGGGTAAACACGAGGTTCCAGAACTCAAGGAAGCGGTCGCAGTCGCAGCCAGGCTTGCAGTCGGGGCTGCCGCAACCGACCTCCTCGCCCATGTCAAAGTAGATCTCGG
>CATWID010000088.1 GCA_958350755.1 uncultured Collinsella sp. | reverse complement strand
TCGGCGTCCTCGCGCAGCATGCGCACGCACATGGCATGGAAGGTGCACACCCACATGCCACGGGTGCCGCTGGGGATGAGTGCCGTCAGACGCTCGCGCATCTCTGCCGCAGCCTTGTTGGTAAACGTAATGGCAAGAACCTGCCAAGGCTTAACACCCAAGTCGCCGAGCATATGTGCGATGCGGAAGGTCAAGACGCGGGTCTTGCCCGAGCCGGCGCCGGCGAGCACCAGCAACGGGCCCTCGGTGGTCAGGACCGCCTCGCGCTGGGCGGGATTAAGGCTGTCGATGTCGACGAGCGGCTTGGCGGGTTTGGGTGCCGGCGCAGGAGCGTCGTAGATGTCGAGCGGAACGAGCTCGGGCTCCGGCGCAGCGGGGGCGGTGTATGCATCGAGTGGCACGGGTTCCGGCGCGGGCGGCACGGGTACCGCAGCATTCTTTTCCCAGGGCAGGGGCTGGGTCATGGGCGACTCCTCATCTGACGGACGGCGCGCCTGCGGGCAGCGCCATAGTTTGAGCCGTACCAGTATACCGAGCCGCGCGGACACCGACGCAAATCACACCACGACTCCGTGCGCCACCATCGGACCCACCCCATCGCCCAAAAAAGAGGGCAGCATAGACCTTTTGGTCATGCCGCCCTCGTTGAATGACAAGTTGTCGCTCTGGCCGCTGCGCAGCGTCAACCAAGTTACAGGCCGAGCATAGGCTCCAGAACGAAGAAGTACGCGAGCACCACGATGCCCAGGATGATGCGGTAGACGCCGAAGCACTTGAAGTCGTGACGGCGAACGAAGCCCATAAGCCACTTGATGGCAATGAGCGACACCACAAAGGCGACGACGCAGCCCACGCCCAAGATGGCGATCTCGTTGGTGCCGAACGTGCCGCCCTTGATGAAGTACTTGACCAGCTTGAGCGCACTCGCGCCAAACATGACAGGGATGGCCAGGAAGAACGTGAACTTAGACGCCACCGAGCGCGTGCAGCCCAAAAGCAGGCCGCCGATGATGGTAGAACCGGAGCGAGACGTACCAGGCACCAGCGAAAGCACCTGGAAGCAGCCGATACCCAGCGCAGTCTTCCAGCTTAGATCCTCGAGCGTGGCGATGGAACCAAAGTCCAGATTCTCGTCATCGTCCTCATCCTCAGCGGTAGCCGTGGCGGGCGCCGCAAAGTGCGCACCGGCGGGACGTCCACCCGACACCACAGCACGCGAACCAAACGAACCGGCAACGGCCATTTCCTCGCGCTTGCTCGCGCGCCAGTTCTCGATCACGATAAACAGCACGCCGTACACAATGAGCGCCAGCGCCACGACGGGAGCGTTGTAGAAATGCTCCTCCATCCAGTCGTTGAGCGGCAGGCCGATCGCCGCCGCAGGAATGCAACCGAGCACAATCTTGCCCCACAGCACCCAGGTGTCGTGACGGCCCTCCTTGCCCTTGCTGGGCGAGAACGGATTGAGCTCATGGAAGAACAGCACACAGACGGCCAAAATGGCGCCAAGCTGAATCACGACCAGGAACATGTTCCAGAACGTCTCGCTCACGTTCATCTTGACGAACTCGTCCACCAAGATCATGTGACCGGTCGACGAAACGGGCAGCCATTCGGTGATGCCCTCGACCAGGCCCATGAAGGCAGATTTTAAAAGCTCGATGATATCCAAAGGGACCCCCTCGTTAGACACCCGCCGGTAGATGTTCTGCGGACGATGCGGGCGATGTCCCATTATCAACCGTTGGCGGTGCGACCGCGCCTACCCTTACCAAAAAACTCGCCCGTTCACAGAATTGCGAGCAGTTAAACCGAAATCCTTGGGTATAACTGCAACAAGATAAAGTGTCCGGCGGTCAACGCACCCGCGCCCGCCCGACGCACGAGCCCCGCGCCCGTGCGATAGACCAAGGAGGAAACCATGAACGAGGGTTACACCAAGGTATTTGTTTCACTCGACGGTACTGAGCAGCAGGATTTTGTGCTCGCACGCGCCATCAAGGTCGCCGCGAACAACGGCGCCAAGCTGATTATCGGCCACGTTATCGATTCCACGGCGCTCGAGAGCGCCGGCTCCTATCCGGTCGATTTGGTCAACGGTCTGGAGGAGGCCTTTAAGAACTCCATCGAAAAGCAGCTCGAAGAGGCCAAGGCCAATCCCGATATTCCCGAGGTCGAGGTCATGATACGTGCCGGTCGTATTCGCGAGACGCTCAAAGACGAGATGCTCGACGTGGTCAAGCCCGACCTGGTGCTCTGCGGCGCTCGCGGCCTGTCCTCGATCAAGTATGCGCTTCTGGGTTCGATTTCGACGTTCCTGCTGCGCAATACCGACTGCGACATTTTGGTCGTAAAGTAGCGTTGCTCCCACCGGCCGCGGGGCCTGCGGGGTTTCCACGGGCACGTCCTCGCCGCGTTGCGGCTGCGGGATGTGCCCTTAGGAAACCCCTCCCGGCCTCGCGGCCTTCGCAGCCTTACTTCAGCGAGTTGGCTGATAAAAGATGGCGTGCCGCCCCGTTTGGGGCGGCACGTTTTGTTTGGGCTGCACGTTTTTGTTTTGGGAGATCCATTTGAGCCTCATAGTTATGTTCACGTTCGGGAACATAGCCGTCCGCAGCGCAAGACGGCCCGGCTACTCAAAGTATTGGAACTTGTTCGTCGAGAAGGCGAACGTTACGACAAAGCCTTCGCCGGAGTCGGATGCCGCCGTGACGTCGATGCCCATCTTGGAGCATAGGCGCGCCACCAGGTAGAGGCCGATGCCCGTTGCGCGCTTGGTGGTGCGGCCGTTGTCGCCGGTAAAGCCCTTCTCGAACACGCGCGGCAGGTCTGCCGCACACACGCCGCAGCCGTTGTCCGCAACGGTGAGCTCGATGCGCTCGCTCGCCAGGCCCTCGTCCAGTAACGCGCCCGAAAACACGATCTTCGCGCCGTCCTCGCGCGCATATTTAATGCTGTTCTGAATGAGCTGGCCCAGGATAAACTCGAGCCATTTTTCGTCGGTAAAGACCTCGAAGTCGAGGTTCTCGCACACCGGAGCCACGTGCGCCGCAATGAGCTCGCGCGCGTTGGCCTTAATCGCACCCGTCACCAAGGTCTTAAGGTCCCAGCGGCGAATCAGGTAGTCGCGCTCCACGACTTCCGAGCGCGCGTAGTACAGCGCCTGGTCGATATAGCGTTCCACGCGAGCCAACTCGCGACCCAGGTCATCGACACGTGTTGGGTCATCTGCGCCGCCGTCGAGGTTTTCCAGAATCAGGTGAGCCGCCGCCAGGGGCAGCTTGGCCTCGTGGACCCAGCTCTCGATATAGTCGCGATAGTCTTCGGTCTGACGCCGGCCCTCGGCAACCTCGTCGCAGGCGGCTTTGCCCACCCGGCACAGGACCTCGTACTCGAGCTCGCCCTCGGCATAGGTTGGGCATTGCACCATCTCCTGCACCCATGCGGGACTCTCGAGCTCCTCTGCCGCGCGCTCCAACTGACGCAGAAAACGGCGACGGCGAGCGTACTCGATCACGATGCCGAGCATACCGAAGATAAAGGACACGCCAACCGCCACGACCACGATAGAAACGGGTGCGCCGGCGACCGTCAGCACAAAGCAGCTCAGCAGCACGCCGCACGTCCACACGGCGACGGGAAGCAGTGCATCTTTAAAGAACTTGCCAAACGACATAGCCGGCCCCTAGACCGAATAGCCTTGGCCGCGATGCGTCGTCAAATACCCCTTGATGCCGATTTTTTCGAGCGTGGTGCGCAGGCGGTTGATGTTGACGGTGAGCGTATTGTCGTCCACAAAGGCGTCGGAGTCCCACAGGTCCTGCATGATGGCCGAGCGCGAAACGATCTTGCCCGCGCGGCTCAGAAGCAGCGAGAGGATACGCAGCTCGTTTTTGGTGAGCTCGGTGCTGGTGCCCGTTTGCGTGTTGGTGACCATGGAGCGTGCGAGGTCGAGCTCCAGTCCCTTGTGGACGAGCGTGCTGCGCTCGCCCGCCGCCGCGGTGCGACGCAGCAAGGCATTGATGCGCGCCACGAGCACACGGGCGCTATAGGGCTTGGGAACAAAGTCGTCCGCGCCGAGCGTCATGGCCATGACCTCGTCGATCTCGGTCGTGCGCGACGTGAGGACGATGATGGGGACCTCGGATTCGCGGCGAACCTCGTGGCAGATATGCTGGCCGTCCTTGACGGGAAGCGTGAGGTCGAGCAGCACCAGATCGGGCGCGGCGGCGAGAATATCGCGCGAGACATGCTCGAACGATTCGCAGGCCTCGATTTCAAACCCGGCGCGGGCAAGGATGTCGATAAGCTCACGACGAATGGGCTCGTCGTCCTCAACGATATAAATCAGCGCCATGGATTCCGCTCCCTTCTTGGTTGTCTTGCCACCATTATGGCTGCGGAGCCGCAAGTACGCGCCTCGCGCGGCGACAAGGTGACAGAACTGTTCGCGAACGAAAGCGTTGGCTCGCCCCTCGCTCGCAACGGGCGCGGGGATCAAATGATTATTAAAATCCCCGTCCCAGAAAAATCATTTAGCAGCGGGCACGGAGCTTTTCGTAGCCTTCGGCGAAGAAGGCGACCGTCGCGGCGTCGGCCTCGGCGGCGTCCGTCTCGGTTGCGGGGACCACGCCGTGCTCGTCGCTCACCAGGAACAACGCGCCCTTAAGCTGCGCGGGAATGTCTACGCGCGTGACCGGGATGCCCTTGGTCTGGGCCAGCTGCTCGATGAGCGTCGCCGTGCCGCACAGGAACTCGTCCGCCGGCGCCACAAAGGCGAGCTCGCCGTTGTTGACGGCGGCGAGCAGCTCGGGCGCCACACCAGTTTCGTCAGCCTCGGAGCGGGCCTCGGCAGAGCGGGCACGCAGCGCCTTGGCCGACGTATCGGCGAGCGGCTCGTACTCCCCCACCGTCATGGCGGCGTTGCCGTTGATGTCGATCACCAGCATGAGCACGCCGTCGCGTGCGGTGTAGTCGCCTTCGGCAAGCGACCACTCAACGTGCTGTTTGGCCCAGCTGAGCATGTTATGGGTAAGCGGCTCGCCCTGCATCAGGCGCTCGGATAGCGCGCGAATGTGGCGGTTGAGCATGGGCACCTTTTTGTTGGACATGCGCCAACGGCAGACAAGCGCGGGCTTGTCGAGCGTGAACTTCTCGACCGCCTCCTGATTGGCGCAAAAGTCCTCGTACGCACGCTGGTCCTCGGCATTGCCAAACAGCTCGGCATCATCAATCTGGGGCATGGTCATACCTTTCGTGTTAGTCATTCCGTCCTCTTATACCAAAAAGACGGCCCTCCAAACGGAGCAGCCGTCTTTTGCGGAGATTATTTTGACGATATGGTCAGGCGACCGATCAGCTTAATGGGATAGAGCAACATCCCATTAAGGGTTTTCCAAGTGCCCGAGAT
>CATWID010000087.1 GCA_958350755.1 uncultured Collinsella sp. | reverse complement strand
CAAGTACTCCGAGGCCATGGGTGCCACCTTTATGGACGAGGACGGCAAGGAGAAGCCGCTTATCATGGGTTGCTACGGCGTTGGTGTGTCCCGCTCGCTCGCTGCCGTCGTGGAGCAGCACAACGACGAACACGGCATCGTCTGGCCGGTCTCCGTTGCCCCGTACGAGGTCGCGGTGATTCCGCTCGATCCCAAGAAGGAGGAGTGCGCTACCGTCTGCGAGCAGATTGTTGATGGCCTGTGCGCCGAGGGTATCGAGGTTGTCGTCGATGACCGTGACGAGCGTCCTGGCTTTAAGTTTGCCGATAACGACCTCATGGGCTTCCCGTATCAGGTCGTGCTTGGCAAGCGTGGCCTCAAGAATGGTACTGTGGAGCTCAAGGACCGTGCCACGGGCGAGCGTGAGGACGTGGCGATCGACGAGGTCGTCGCCAAGATTGCCGAGCTTGTTAAGGCGGCCCGCCGTTAATCGACGTTTCTGCTATTAGATGTAATTGCGGGACTGCTCCGTATCTCTCTTAGGAAGAGATGCGGAGTAGTCTATTTTGTTGCGTGAATAAACTCGATGGGTAAAGGAAAACCCCACAGCCCATATGAGCTGCGGGGTTTTCTTGTGCCTCCGATGCGAAATAAATCGCTCAGATATTACTGATAATCGACGACGTCGATCCAGTTCTTCAGGAACTCATCGTTCACGTTGCGCTTACGAGCGAGCTCGGAAGCGGCGACGATGCTCGTCCACTGACGCACGACCTGCATGGGCATGTCGGCGCGGTCGCAGTAGAGCTCCAGGTAGGCCTCAGCCTGATCCTTGCTGTTGAGGGCGAAGAGCAGGTAGGTGGTGGCAACGTCGGCAGCAGGGGAGCCCTGGGTGGCGTGTGCCCAGTCGCACACATAGAGCTGGCCGTCGTCGCCGACGATGACGTTGGAGGGGTTGAAGTCGCCGTGGCAGACCTTGAACTCCTTGGTCATTCCGTCCAAACGCTCCTGAAGGTTGTAGCGCGTGGTGGCATTGAGCTGATCAAGGCTGTCGATCATGCGGGCGAACTTGTCGCGCTGACGGTTGAGCAGCGGGGAGGTGTAGCCGTGGATCTCGATCTGGAGGTCGACGAACATCTCGAGATACTCACCAAAGCGCTGGGGCTCGGCAGTCATCTTCTCGGCAAGGGTGGTGCCCGGAACCTTCTCGGTCACGAGCGCCCAGCCGTTGGCGTTCTCGAGCTGGGAAACCTCGAGAGCCTTGGGGCTGCGGATGCCGCACTCATTGATGCGGGCAAGATTCAAAGCCTCGTTGAACACGTCGGAGACAGGCTTGGTCTCGTTAAAGACCTTGACGATCTTGTCGCCCAGGTCGTAAACGACCTTGTTGCCACGGCGGACGAGCTCGGTCTTGGAATCGGGTAGCAGCATGGTTGCATCCTTTCAACGATGCGATAGAAGCGACGGCGGGGGTGTGTGAAACACCCGTGCACCCCCGCCGTTAAAAACCGTGCTAAAACTAGCAGACGGCGTAGTCCTGAGGCTCGCGGCCGTAGTAGGCGTCCAGGTAGAGCTCCTTGATCTCGCTCATGAGCGGGTAGCGCGGGTTTGCGCCGGTGCACTGGTCGTTGAATGCCTGCTCGGTCATCTCGTCGAGGGTGTCGAGGAAGTACTGCTCGTCAACACCGTAGTCGGCGATGGTCTTCTTGACGCCGATGAAGTCCTTGAGCTCCTCGAGCTTCGTGATGAAGTTCTCGAAGACCTCCTTGTCGTCCTTGCCCTCGATGCCGCAGTACTTGGCCATCTCGGCGTAGTTGTGCAGCGCGTTGGGGTAAGGATACTGGGAGAACGTGCCCATCTTGACGGGAGCCTCGGCGGCGTTGTAGCGCATAACGCGGGTCAGGATGACGGCGTTGGCGAGGCCGTGGGGCAGGTGATGGAAGGCGCCGAGCTTGTGAGCCATGGAGTGGTTGAGGCCCAGGAAGGCGTTGGCGAAGGCCATGCCGGCCATGCAGGAGGCGTTGTGCATCTCCTCGCGGGCGTGCGGGTCCTTGGCGCCGTTCGTGAAGCTGGAGGGCAGGTTCTCGAAGACGAGCTTAGCAGCGCGCTCGGAGAGGCCCTTGGTGTAGTCGGAAGCCATGATGGAGACGTAGGACTCGATGGCGTGGGTCATGACGTCGATGCCGGAGGCAGCGGTCAGGCCGCGCGGGGCGGTCATGCAGTTGTCGGCGTCGACGATAGCCATGTTGGGGAGCAGCGCGTAGTCGGCGAGCGGCCACTTGATGCCGGTCTCCTTGTCGGTGATGATGGCGAACGGCGTGCACTCGGAGCCGGTACCCGAAGAGGTCGGGACGGCGACGAAGTAGGCCTTCTTGCCCATCTCGGGGAAAGTGAAGATACGCTTGCGGATGTCCATGAAGTCCATGGCCATGTCCTCAAACTTGCACTCGGGGTGCTCGTACATCATCCACATGATCTTGCCGGCGTCCATAGCGGAGCCACCGCCGACGGCGATGATCACGTCAGGCTCAAAGAGAGCCATCTGCTTGGCGCCGCGACGTGCGCACTGCAGCGACGGATCGGGCTCGACGTCGTAGAAGCAGTCGTGGGCGATGCCCATCTCGTCGAGCTTGGCCTCGATGGCGCGGGTGTTGCCATTCTTGAAGAGGAACTGGTCGGTGACGATGAAGGCGCGCTTCTTGCCCATGACGGTACCGAGCTCGTCGAGGGCGACGGGCGTGGAACCCTTCTTGAAGTAGACCTTCTCGGGAGCGCGGAACCACAGCATGTTCTCACGGCGCTCGGCCACAGTCTTAACGTTGATCAAGTGCTTCACCCCAACGTTCTCGGAGACGGAGTTGCCGCCCCAGGAGCCGCAGCCCAGGGTCAGAGACGGCTTCATGCCAAAGTTGTACAGATCACCGATGCCGCCGTGCGAGGACGGGGTGTTGATGACGATACGGCAGGCCTTCATGACGTGCTCGAACAGGCTGATCTTCTTGGCCTGGGCGGGGTGCACGTACAGAGAGGCGGTGTGGCCCGGGCCACCGGCGAGCACCAGGTGCTCGGCCTTGTCGACGGCCTCCTGGAAGTCCTTGGCGTGATACATGGCCAGGACCGGGGAGAGCTTCTCGTGGGAGAACTCTTCCTTGGCGGGGTCGGTGGAGGTGACCTCGGCGATCAGGATCTTGGTCTTGGCGGGAACCTCGATGCCGGCGAGCTCGGCGATCTTGGCGGCAGCCATGCCGGGGATGCGGTGATCGAGGGCGCCGTTCTTGAACATGGCGGCACGCAGGGCCTCCATCTCGGCACCCTGCTTGACGAAGTAGCAGCCGCGCTTCTGGAACTCGGCCTTAACCTGGTCATAGATGGTGTCGATGACGGTCACGGACTGCTCGGAAGCGCAGATCATGCCGTTGTCGAAGGTCTTGGAGTGGATGATGGAGTTGACGGCGAGCAGCACGTCGGCGGTGTCGTCGATGACGACCGGGGTGTTACCGGCGCCAACGCCCAGGGCGGGCTTGCCCGAGGAGTAGGCGGCCTTGACCATGCCCGGGCCACCGGTGGCGAGGATGATGTCGACGTCGCGCATGACCATGTTGGTCAGCTCGATGGAGGGGACATCGACCCAGCCGATGATACCCTCGGGGGCGCCGGCCTTGACGGCGGCGTCAAGCACGAGCTTGGCGGCGGCGATGGTGCACTTGGCGGCAGCCGGGTGCGGGGAGATGATGATGGCGTTGCGGGTCTTCAGGCTGATCAGCGTCTTGAAGATCGCGGTGGAGGTGGGGTTGGTCGTCGGGATGACGGCGCCCACGATGCCGATGGGCTCGGCGATCTTGGTGATGCCGTAAGCCTCGTCGCGCTCCAGGACACCACAGGTCTTGGTGTTCTTGTAAGCGTTGTAGATGTACTCTGCGGCGTAGTGGTTCTTGATGACCTTGTCCTCAAGAACGCCGCGGCCGGTCTCCTCGATGGCCATCTTCGCCAACGGGATACGAGCCTTGTTGGCGGCCATGGCGGCCTCATAGAAGATCTTGTCGACCTGCTCCTGCGTGTACGTAGCAAAAAGCGCCTGGGCCTCTCGCATCTGAGCGAGCTTAGCCTCAAGCGCCTCTACGTTGTCCACAATTGCGGGAGTAGTGTTTTCCGGTGACTTTTTCACCATTTGTGTCTCCTTGCGATCGGAGATTTACCCTACGCCTTGCATGATAGCAAGAAATTATTCGGCGAACGGTAAGATTCCCGTAAAAGGCATACTAAAACGCTTCAATAAACTGAAGCGTTTTAACTAAAACTATCTGCCAGTGCATCGCCCCGCTCATTGGGGACAGACTTACAATGAGTGGTTTCACTCATTTGGGACAGACATCGATTTGCGATTTTGTCGTTTTGGGCCTGTTTTTGTCGCTGATTGGATATAAATAGGTCACAGGCTCAGCATTTCGCGTTTCTTCTCTCCTTTTAGGTGTTGCCTGTACGGCTTTGAAAGGAGAGACCATGCCCCGATGCGCCCGCGAAATTTCGCTCACCGGCTATTACCACGTCTTTGACCGCGGTAACTCCAAACAGATCATTTTTGAAGATGATTCCGACCGCTATCGTTTCCTATCGGACATATCGGACAGGTTTGCGTGCCATGACGTGGCGGTGTTGGCCTGGTGTCTTATGGACAACCACTTCCATTTGATGGTTGATGACCCATATGACAACCTTTCAAAGGCAATGCAGTGCGCGCTGACGGCGTATGCCAAGTATTTCAATGGGAAAACGGGAAGAACGGGCCATCTGTTTGACAATCGCTATTCGCGGGTCGCGGTTGAGTCGGACACGCAGGCAGTGCAGCTGCTCGACTATATTCATCTCAATCCCGTGAAGGGTGCGCTTGACTCGCTCGAGGCGTACCGCTGGTCAAGCTATAAGGCGTATCAGCTGGGCTATGATCCCTTTGACATCTGTGATGCGGCCCCTATGCTTGATGTTGTCGGAGGCTCCCGTCGCTATTGCGAGCATCTCAAGAAAGTTGCCGGGCGCATCTGGTCAGTGGAGGTTCTTCCGCGCCGGCGGATCCCCGATGAGGAGGCCCTTTTCGTTGCGCGCGAAGTCCTGACGAGCATAGATCCTGCGTTGCTCAAGGCCCTGCCACGCCCCGAACGCGATGCCTGCCTGCTGAGGCTCAGGCGGGCACATCTCACGGTCAAGCAAATTGCCCGTATCACCGGTATCGGCGCCACAAGCGTGACCAAGGCTACTGCAGGCTGGAAGGATGCAGCGTGAGATAGGGGCCGGAGCCGATCGGGACGCCGCATGCGTGCGTCATGTCTGTCCCCAATGCGTGAAAACACTCATGTAAGTCTGTCCCCAATGAGTGCAAAAAAGGCGCCCTCCGTGGGGGAGGACGCCTTTGGTAAGTTCTATATGAACGCGAGGTCTTTGACCCGGAGAGTCCGAGGTACTTGTTG
>CATWID010000086.1 GCA_958350755.1 uncultured Collinsella sp. | reverse complement strand
CCGTACATGTACGGATGAATGTGGGAGGTGTTCGGATAAAGTCGATAATCAAGGTACTTCATCGCTTCCACACCGTTCACCGAGTTGTTGTAGCCTTTTGCCGATGCGTGGAATATAATTTCATTAACACGTTGCTTCGTGAAAGGAACATTCATGATTTATACGCTCACTGCAAATCCCGCCATTGACTACAACATCTCCTGCGACGGCCTTGCCGCCAACACCGTCACGCGTACCCGCAACGCCGTCTACACGCCCAACGGCAAGGGCCTCAACGTCTCGTTTACGCTTGACCACTACGGTGTCGACACCACGATCCTGGGTTTCTTCGCCGGCTTCTCGGGCGAGTTTATCGTTAAGGGCGCTGAGGCCCTGGGCGTGCCCGTCAAGCCCGTGTGGACCGACGGCATCACGCGCGTCAACGTGTTCCTCAACGCCGGCCCCGACACCGAGTACAACATGGTCAACGCCGGTGCCGCCATCAACGAGGCCAATGAGCAGGAGATGTTTGAGCTTATCGATTCGCTCGATGACATGACCTGCCTGGTCATCAGCGGCTCGCTGCCTCCCAACACTTCCGAGGGCTTCCTGGCCGAGGTCCTGCGCCGCGTCAAGGCCAAGGGGGCCGAGTTCGTCCTCGATATCTCGAGCCATCAGCTGGCAGACCTCATTGCCATGGAGCCGCTGCTAATCAAGCCCAATGACGACGAGCTGCTCGACATCTTTGGCATCAAGGTGAGCGGTGGCGACGACGAGTCCGTCAAGGGCGCTATGGCCGAGCTGCACGCCAAGGGCGCCAAGAACGTACTGCTGACCCTCGGTGGCGCCGGTGCGTACTTCTCCAACGGCGAGCATATCTGGTTTGCCAACCGCACCTTTGAGGTCAAGCTGCTGTCGACCGTCTGCGCTGGCGATTCCTCGCTGGCCGCCTTCCTGTCCGTGTGGCACGACGCCCCCGAGCGTGTTGAGGATGCCTTGCGTCTTTCGATGGCCACCGGCGCCAACGTGGTCGAGTGCCCCGGTCTGGGCGATTTTGCCAAGGTGGACGAATATATGAAGCACATTGAGGTTCGCCAGGTCTGCTAGCAGCATCGATACGTCGTTGCCGAACACCCGCTTTGGATTACCAAGGCGGGTGTTTTTTGCGCGCTGAACGTATGTGGCGTCTGCTGTCTCGATTTATCTAATCGACAACGCGATTGCGTGTGCGTGTTTTCTCGTTTCTTGTTAGACTTCTTGAGAACCATCGATTTATGCTCACAAGTGCAGGAGGCCATAGGCATGTGCAATGTTTCGCTCAACGGTACTCAACCGTCCGATGCGTCCCTGTGCGTCCTGCGCGCGCTTGAGGCGGCTGGTCTTGAGGCTTGGTACGTGGGCGGTTGGGTGCGCGACGCCCTGATGGGGTGCCCCAGCCACGATGTTGATATGTGCTGTAGCGGCCTGTGGCAGGAGTCCAAAGCGGCGCTCGAGGCCGCCGGCATCGCGGTTGTGGAGTCCGGCATTAAATTTGGCGGAATCACGGCTATTTCCGATGGCGAGCGTATCGAGGTCACCACGTACCGTCTGGATGGCTTTTACACCGATGGTCGCCATCCCCAGAGTGTGGAGCGTGCGGCGTCGCTTGAGGACGATCTGGCGCGTCGTGACTTTACCGTTAACGCTATGGCCTGGCATCCTGAGCGCGGTCTTGTCGACCGCTACGATGGCCAGGGCGACCTGAAGCGTAAGCTCATCCGCGCTGTTGGAGATCCCAAGCGTCGTTTTAACGAGGACGCGCTTCGCATGCTGCGCGCGGTGCGTTTTGCCTGCCGTCTGGATTTTATGATCGAGCCT
The DNA here is from genome assembly GCA_958350755.1 of uncultured Collinsella sp. Taxonomy (GTDB): domain Bacteria; phylum Actinomycetota; class Coriobacteriia; order Coriobacteriales; family Coriobacteriaceae; genus Collinsella. Next base: position 3,753 of record CATWID010000086.1, on the reverse strand, counting down.
AGGACCAAACAGGCGCTTGCCGAGTGCGCGCCGCTGCTCGATGCTGTGGCGCGCGAGCGCGTGGGCATTGAGCTCGAGGGCATCCTTTCGACGGGCCACGGGGGAGACGCGATGCTGCGCTACCCCGAGCTTGTTTGCGCCGCCGTGCCCGAGCTCGCGTCCGCTCGCGGGTTTGATCAGCGCAGCGTCTATCATGCGTTTAACGTTTACGAGCATATCGCCCGTGTGCTGACGGTGGCGGGGGAGTTGGCGCTGTGCGACGGCTTTACACCCTCAATGAGCCTAATGTGGGCGGCGTTTTTGCACGACGTTTCCAAGCCCGATTGCTTTACGGTCGACCATGCGGGCAGCGGCCACTTTTACGGTCACCCCGAGCTCGGGGCCAAGAAGGCGCGCGCCATCATGGATCGCTTGGCGCTTTCGCACGACTTGGTCCGCGACGTGTGCCTGCTCATTAAGTACCACGACAAGCCGCTGCGCCCCGAGCGCTCCTGCTTGCTCAATATGATGCGCTTGCTTTCGGGCGAGGGCGTCGATACGCCGCGCCTGATGGACGAGCTTATGGACCTTAAGCGTGCCGACACGCTGGGCAAGGCGCCGTCGTGCTTCTATTACGTCGAGACGATCGAAGAGATGCGCTCACTCGCCCATGATTTGTTGGAGGCGGGGGAGCCCTATTCGCTCAAGATGCTTGCTATCAACGGCGGCGACTTGATTCGTGCCGGTGTGAAGCCGGGGCCCGAGCTAGGCCAGCTACTCAACGCCGCCCTCGAAGCCGTTATCGAGGACAACATCCCCAACGATCGCGAAACCCTTTTGGTTCATCTCAACTTGAATTAGCTAATTAGTTGACCTGCGCGTTCCATAACCTGTCGACAATTTTTCGGCAATTTGGAATTTCTTCTTGCGCTGATGTTTTTTGTCCCGTAATATATTTCCTCGCAGCACGGCAGTGCAGATGTCATGTGGCCCGTTCGTCTAGCGGTTTAGGACGCCGCCCTCTCAAGGCGGAGATCACCAGTTCGAATCTGGTACGGGCTACCACTTCTTTTCTGCTGAGGTCTATGGCCCGTTCGTCTAGCGGTTTAGGACGCCGCCCTCTCAAGGCGGAGATCACCAGTTCGAATCTGGTACGGGCTACCACGCATCTGATACCCGGTCTTCCCATGGAAGCCCGGGTTTTTTATTTCCAAACAACCGTCTGCAATTCCCGTTTGAACCAGAGCTTTGCGTTCTTCCTATGGCCCTTACGGGTACAATAACCAAGATATTTTGACTGTTAGAAGGAGTCTCATGACGGAGTCCTCTCAGCATACGTCTAAGCCCCAGGTCGAGGTTGAGGCCTCGGGCGGAGATGACAATAAGAGCGCACGCCGCGGCGCCATCTTTATCGGCGTCGTGCTGGTGGGTTATATTGTCTATCTGGTGGTAACCGGGCAGATGGGGCAGTTCTGGGCCGCTATGTCGAGCGTGCAGGCGTCATGGCTCTTTGTCGCGTGTCTTTGCATGTTCATGTATCTGTTCTTTGGCATTGTGGCCTATGCGATCGCCGTATGGCTTGACCCCAATTCACCCGTCGGCATTCGCGACCTGATCTCGGTCGAGGCGAGTGGCATCTTCTTTGGCAACCTCACGCCTATGATGATGGGCTCGACTCCCGCCCAGATCTACCGCCTGACCAAGGCGGGCCAAAATGTCGGCGAGGCCGGAGCCACGCAGTTCACGCGCTTTATCGTGTACCAGTTTGGCCTCGTTGCCTGGGGGGCTATCCTACTGCTTGCTCGCATGCCGTTTTTTGCCGAGCGCTATGGCGACATGACGCTGCTGTGCGTCTTTAGCTTTGGTGGGCATTGCTGCATCTTGCTGGGCATCTTCGCCGTCGCGCTCATGCCTAAGACCGTCACGCGCGTTGCCCATTGCATCATCAATTGGCTCGAGCGCATAGGTGTCTCGGCCACTAAGATCGAGGGATGGCGCACGTTTGTCGACGGCGAGATCTACTCCTTCTCCGAGAAGTTCAAGCTTTCGGCCGGACATTTTTCGTCCATGCTGCTCACCGTGTTTATCACCATGCTGCAGCTCGCGTTTTTCTATCTGGTTCCGTATTTCCTGATGCTTGCCTTTGGCCATCACGAGGTCGACTTTTTCTCGGTCATGGCCGCGAGCGCCTTTGTCCAGCTGCTGAGCTCTGCGGTTCCCTTGCCCGGTGGAACTGGTGGCGCTGAGGGCGGCTTTGCTTTGTTCTTGGGTCATTTCTTTGGGTCGGCTTCGACCGCCGGCTATCTGCTGTGGCGCCTCATTACGTTTATTGCGCCGACCATTTTGGCTGCGCCCCTGCTGGGACTTAAGAGCGCCCACAACGAGAGCATCCATGCGCGCTGGGATCGCGTGATGCGCAAACTCGGCCGCGAGCCTCAGACGCCCTCTGCGCCCACTAAGCCGCACCCCACGAATGCTGTTACCGTTGATCCCAGGAAGCACGCTCAGAAGGCTTCTGGGACCGCTAAGCCGGCTCATAAAGCCTATGTGCGCCAGACGGGCGACGGTATCCGCGTATCTCCGTCGGCGCTCAATAAGAAGAAGCACCCTAAGTCGCGGTAGGGCAGTCGTGCGTTCTTCATGATGCGGGGCATATTTGAGCTGTATGGGGGATAATCCTCTTACGTAGATTATCTCTCATCTGTTGATGAATGCTCGCATATCGAAGGGACACACCCATGGCCACCAGTAAACCGCGTATTGATCGCCGTATCGTTCGCAGCCGCAATGCCATCCTTTCCGCTTTTGAGCGCTTGCTCATGGAAAAGCCGCTGGCAGACATTACGGTGAGTGCCATCGCGCGCGAGGCCAATGTCGACCGTAAAACCTTCTACGTGCACTTTGGTACGGTTGATGGCTTGCTCGATGCCATTGCCGTCGATGTGGTGGAGATGATTGTCGACTCGGTCGAGAAAACGCTTGCTTCCATGGACGGTGACACCAACGAGCGCGCCCTGGGCGCGGCGGCGACCTTCTTTAAAACCGTTAACGAGGCGCTGTGCAACAACCTGGTGCTCAATCGTCAGCTGATCGAGAACATTCCGCTCGATGATTTTATGGCTCGTCTTCGTGCGCCGCTCGAGCACGAGATTGCCGAGCGCGATCTGCTGCCCCACGGTCTCAAGGACGAGATGTTCGACTACTATCTGGCGTTTTTGCTGTCGGGTATTATCGGAATCTATCGCACATGGGCGCTGTCTGACGGCTCGGTTCCTATCGAGCGCGTCTCGGAGGTCGCCAACGACCTGACTCTCAATGGCCTGTCGAGTCTGGAATCTCGCTTGGATTAGGCGCAGGCTCGAGTTCGCGAGGCGCTTGTCGGGGTGCAGCCCGATCGACCAGGCGACGAGCATCCCGCCGAAGCAGTCGATGACCGGGCTCAGGTAGACCTTCTCGCCGCCCGGGAGCCTGAACTCGGTGATGTCGGTGAGCCACAGCAGGTTGGGCTCGTCGGCGTGGAAATTCCTGTTTACGAGGTTCTCCGGCGCCTTGTAGACCTCGCCGGCGTAGGAGCTGTAGCCTGAGGATCCTTAAAAGAAAGTCCAGTTTATCCTTTCCACCCCAATTGGGAATCCTCCGATGCGCCTTCGCACGCTCGCATGACCTCGATACCGTGCGAGCGTGCGAACTCGACGAGCTCTGCGTTGCGGGCGTTAATGGTGCCGAAGGCGGCGGGGCACACGATAAGGCGCGCGCAGTGGACGAGGAGCTCTT
>CATWID010000085.1 GCA_958350755.1 uncultured Collinsella sp. | reverse complement strand
CGGTCGAGAGGGCCGCCTCCGGGCGGGTGCCTTCCTCTGAGAAGTTCGCGAAGCCCACTTCTCAGAGGAAGGCACCCGCCCGGAGGCGGCCCCAGCGCGAGACCGTCCCGGATGTTATTCGTTGTCGCCGGCAGTTAGCTGCGTTGCGGAGAGTGCGCCGTCGGCAGCGGTTGCAGCTGCTGCGTCGGGCCAGACCCAGTCGGTAAAGGCCGGGTGATCGTAGCCCTCATCGCACGCGAACTCGAAGGCCTCGGTGCGGAATGCCTCCCACTTATCAATCTGCTCCGCAAACTTATCGGCGTCGACCAGGCGCAGCACGTCGGCGGCCAGTGCCCAGCGGTCCATGTTGTTCAGGCGCAGCATGTCGAACGGCGTTGTCGTGGAGCCTTTCTCCTCGTAGCCGTGGACGCGGAAGGCATCGTGGCCGGGGCGGTTCCAAATCAGACGGCGAATCGTGCCGGCATAAGCGTGGAACGCGAAGAGGACGGGCTTCTCGCCGCAGCCGAACAGCTCAGCCCAGCGCTCGTCGCTGAGAGCCTGGTCGTTCTCGCAGACGTTCTGGATCTTGAGCAGGTCGACCACGTTGACGAACCATACCTTGATGCCCAGCTCGCGCAGCATGTCGGTTGCAGCCAGAGCCTCAAGCGTCGGCACGTCACCGCAGGTGGCGACCACGACGTCGGCCTCGGCGAGCGAATCGGCGGTCGATGCCCACTCCCAGGTCGCAACGCCCTCGGCGAGCTCCGCCTTGGCCTCGTCGACCGTCTGGAAGGTCGGAGCAGGCTGCTTGCCGCAGAAGATGGCGTTGGCGCAGTCTGTGGACTGGTAGACGCGCTCGGCCACGGCGAGAGCCATGTTGGCGTCGGCCGGATAGTAGGCGTTTACGATGTGCGTGTCGTTGGCCTTGTTGAGCAGCAGGTCGATAAAGCCGGGGTCCTGATGCGAGAAGCCGTTGTGGTCCTGACGCCAGACGTGGCTCGACAGCAAAATGTTAAGGCCGCTGATGGGGGCACGCCACGGAATCTCGCGCTTGGTAGCCTCGAGCCACTTGCAGTGCTGGTTGACCATGGAGTCGACCACATGGACAAAGCTCTCGTAGGAGCTCCACACGCCGGAACGGCCAGTGAGCACGTAGGCCTCGAGGAAGCCCTCGCATTGGTGCTCGGACAGCTGCTCGACGACCTTACCGGAGCCTGCCAGCAGCTCGTCGTTGGCCTCGTCCTCGTAGAAGCCGGCGTCCCACTGCTTCTTGGTCACCTTGTAGGCAGCCTGCAGACGGTTGGACGCGGTCTCGTCGGGACCAAAGATGCGGAAGTCATCCATGTTCTTGGCCAGAACGTCGGCAGTGTACTCACCAAAGACGCGGGCGGCCTCGGTGGAGCCCCAGCCATGACCCTTAGTTGCGACGGGGACCTCGTGGGCATGAATATCGGGCAGCTCGAGCTCGCGACGCACCTTACCGCCGTTCGCGTTGGGGTTGGCGCCGATGCGCAACTCGCCGGTCGGCATAAAGGCCGTCACCTCGGGGCGCACCTGGCCCTCGGGCGTAAAGAGCTCCTCGGGCTTGTAGGAACGCAGCCACTCGCGCAGCACGCGGAAGTGCTCGTGGGTGTCCTTGGCACTCGCCAGCGGCACCTGATGCGCGCGCCAGGAGTCCTCGGTCTTCTTGCCGTCGATGTGCTTGGGGCAAGTCCAGCCCTTGGGCGTACGGAACACAATCATGGGGTAGGCCGGGCGGACCACGGTCTCGCCTGCGGCGGCCTGGGCCTGCGCGGTGACCTTGATGTCACAGATCTCGTCAAAGACCTGCTCAAACAGGGCAGCGAAACGCGCATGAATGCTTGCGTGGCTCTCGTCGTCAAAGCCGGCGACAAAGAAGTGCGGCTTATAGCCCATGCCCTCAAAGAACTTGGTGAGCTCCTCATCGGACACGCGGGCAAGGATGGTGGGATTGGCGATCTTGTAGCCGTTGAGGTGCAGGATCGGCAGGACGATGCCGTCGGTTGCCGGGTTCACGAGCTTGTTGGACTGCCAAGAGGTCGCGAGCGGACCGGTCTCGGACTCGCCATCGCCCACCACGGCCACGGCCAGCAGGCTCGGGTTGTCCATGACGGCACCGTAAGCGTGGCTGAGCGTGTAGCCGAGCTCGCCGCCCTCGTGGATGGAACCGGGCGTCTCGGGCGCAAAGTGGCTCGGGATGCCGCCGGGATAGGAGAACTGGCGGAAGAACTTCTGCAGGCCTGCCTCGTCATTGGTGATGTCGGGGCGAATCTCGCGGTAGGTGCCGTCGAGCAGCGACTGAGCAGTACCGGCGGGGCCACCGTGACCAGGGCCCATCAAGAAGATAGCATTCTGGTTGTGGTCGGCGATCAGTCGATTGACGTGACCGAACAGGAAGTTGATGCCGGGCGTGGTGCCCCAGTGGCCAACCAGGCGGTGCTTAACGTCCGGACGACCGAAGTCGCGCACCTCACCGGTTTTCTCGTCGACAAAGTCGGGGCGCATTAGCGGGTTAGAGCGAAGGTAGATCTGACCGACGGACAGATAGTTCGATGCGCGCCAATACAGGTCGACGCCCTCGAGCTCGGAAGCCGGCACCTCGTGGCCCAGCTTTTGCCACGGCGTCCCCAGTGTTTTAGCCATTGTTTATGTCCCTTCGCTGTGCGGTCACCCTCCAATACGGCAACCTTTCGTTGGGACCAGTATATTTGCTAAAACGTTTTATCATGGTGAAAAAACGTTTTACCACCCTTATCAATCCCATCGATTAGCAAAACGCGACATTCACCTGCGGCGTTGATTGTCACAGGTGCTCCACATTCGGTCTCTGCAAATTGGTAAACGTGTTTAGTTGTGTTTAGTAAGCTCGAGCACGCTGTCCTTAACGATAAGCTCCGGCTCCAGAACGACCTCTTCGGCACGCCTGCCGCCCCTACCGGCAAGACGCTTGGACATGCAGCCAAAAGCATGCTCCGCAAGGACACCAGGGTCCTGCTCAATCGCGGTCAGCGCCGGCTCAAAGAGAACGTCGGCCGCCGAGTTGTCATAGCTCACCACCGAGATATCGCCCGGGATGCTCTTCCCCATCTCGTGTAAGCGCTTGAGCAAACCGAGGGCAATGTTATCTGAGCTTGCGAACACGGCAGTGGCGTCAGCTGCGAGCACTGCCTCCGAGGCCTCGTATGCGCTCGGAATGTAGTACTCACTCTCAAACTCCAAACGCGCGTCGATCGGCAGGCCAACCTCGCGCAGCGCGCGCTCATAGCCGGCAAGTCGCTTGCGACCCGTATTGGAACGGCGGGCATTAACCAGGCAGGCAATACGGCGGTGGCCTTGCTCGATCAGATAGCGGGTGGCCATATAGCCGCCCATCTCGTGGTCGAACATCACCTTGTCGCACTCGAGCCCCTCAATAGCACGGTCGACCATTACGGCCGGGATGGGCAGGTGGCTGACCTCTTCGCGCAGGGCGCGGTCATCGGAGAACTCGTCACCCACCACCAGGAAGACGCCATCAACGCCGCGCGTCACCAGCTGGCGCAGCAGCTCCAGATCGTCATCGGCGCTTCCGCCCGAGCTGGTAATGAAGAGCGCATAGCCGTCCTCGCGGCAGCGCTTTTCCAGGCTACCGGCGAGCGAGGCAAAAAAGCGGCTCTCGATGTTAGGGACGATAAGGCCCAGCGTGCGCGACTCGCGCATGACCAAGCTGCGCGCAATCTGGTTGGGAACATAGTGGTTGCGCGCCGCGACCTCTTTGATGAGCTTGCGGTTTTCTTCCGAGATGCGACAGGGCCGATTATTGAGAACAAGCGAGACCGACGAGGGGGAAAGCCCCACCTCCTGGGCGATCTGCTTGAGGGTGACTTTGTTGGCCATCTCGCTCCTTCCGGGTTTACGCGCAATCTCTTGAAAGTATAGCGACTACCCCTCTACCTCGGTGATAAACACTTTACCAATCCGGTGGACGGCTGTTTTATCGCCGCCAGCGCACCAAATCCGTCCGGGTGGGGTATATTGCAATCGATTGATGACAACGACCACCAAAAGGCGGATATTCGTATGCACGAGAACGATTTTTTTAACGAGGATCTGCTGTGCGCGCTCGCTGGCGTTGCCGGCGAGGACAACGTGCTGATGAGCGAGCCCATGCGCGAGCACACCACGTTTAAGATCGGCGGTCCGGCCGACGTCTTTGTCACGCCCGATACTGAGCAGGGCCTCGTCGCCACGCTCGATACCTGCTATCGCTGCAATCTACCACTCACCATCGTGGGCAACGGCTCCGACTTGCTCGTCGGCGACAAGGGCATCCGCGGCGTCGTCGTAGCGCTGGGCGAGGGCCTCTCCGACATTACGGTCGACGGCACGCACGTCACGGCGGCAGCCGGCGCCTTGCTTTCCGATGTCGCAGCCGCGGCAGCCGAGGCCGGCCTTACCGGCATGGAGCCCATCTCGGGCATTCCCGGATCGGTCGGCGGTGCCTGCTACATGAACGCCGGAGCATACGGCGCTTGCATGGCCGATGTGCTGGAGTCCGTGCGCGTCTACAAGCCCGCCCGCATGCTCGACGACGGCACCCGCGGTAGCGGCAGCATTATCGAGTTCGATGTCGATGAGCTCAACCTGGGCTATCGCAAGAGCCGCATTGCCGACGACGGTTTCATCGTGCTTTCGGCCACTTTCAATCTCGCCCCGGGCAACGCCGCGATGATCAAGGCCGACATGGACGACTACCGCCAGCGCCGCGAGGACAAGCAGCCGCTCGACATGCCGAGTGCCGGCTCCACCTTCAAGCGCCCCGAGGGCCACTTTGCCGGCAAGCTCATCATGGACGCCGGCCTGCGAGGACACGCCATTGGCGGCGCGCAGGTGAGCGAGAAGCACTGCGGCTTCATCGTCAACGCCGACCACGCCACCGCCGCCGATGTCGACGAACTCATCCGCCACATCCAAACAACCGTCAAAGACCAATTCGGAGTAGACCTAGAACCCGAAGTCCACCGAGTAGGCGAATTCCTATAGCACGCTCGTTGTAACCCACCTTAATCAATAACGGAACAAGTGATTTAGCTCACTTGTTCCGTTATCTTTTAATTGCGAAGAGCATCGGCCATCCGCAGGATTGAAATCATCGAACGATAAGTGAGTTCCACCTTTTCGCCCGCAAGTAGTCGTTTCGAGCCAATCTCATCTAGCCCCACAAGCCGAGAAAACAGCGAGCTGCTCATCGTGCCCTCGTCAATTGATTCCTTTATGGTCTTCAAAACATCCGTATCATGAAGCGACGCCGAGCTGTAAGGGGCAACACGAGCGGAACTCTCAATTAACGACGAAACAAAAGGATGGAGATGCTTTGGACATAGTCCATCAAACACCACATCCCCATTGTCGTTCGAGCCGACTAGTCGCCAACTATAATAATCGACCCAGTCATCTCCGTCATATATGGTGTCCATGAATGCCTCCCGACTAAAGGGCTAACAAAAGGGAAGTTCTAGATTTTGTCATATCCATCCCCAGCATCTTTCGACACTTTTATATTGCGACTATTTTAGATCTATATGACCAATTCGAGCCCCAATAAGACGATTATTGCAGTTAGGTTATATTTCATCTTTCACTTTTGGTGGGCCATCGGCTCCAAACACCAAGCCCGAAGTCCACCGAGTAGGCGAATTCCTCTAAATAGAAGGCCCCGAAAGGGAGAGGCTTCGTAAAGAAGTCCTCTCCCTTTCGGCTTTTGTAATCCCCCACTTACGATTGAATTGGTAGGTAAAATCATAAGTTGAGAATTACAATAGGGAAGGAGGGCTTGACT
>CATWID010000084.1 GCA_958350755.1 uncultured Collinsella sp. | reverse complement strand
GCCGCCAACGTGCTCGAGCGCTTCCAGATCGCCGTTATCGGTGAGGACCCCATCGCACGCAGCGTTGCTTCGCGCATGTGGAACATCGCCACGGCAACGACCGACAACAGCGGCATGATGCTCTGCGACTCCGAGGTCCCAACCGACGTTGACCTGGTGCTCGAGATCGCAAGCGACGAGCTGCCCGCCGACGCCGCGCCACGCGCCACGATTGCCCTCGCCGAGTGCCACAACCTGGCCCAGCGCATCCGCACCGCCAATGTCGCCGCGCAGCAGAAGCCGGCTCGCATTCGCATTGAGCTCACGGGCATGACGCGCTACAACGGCACCTTCACGGCCAGCGACGCGCAGACGCTCGCCGTACGCCTACTCGACGGCGTTTGCGATGCCCTCGCAGATTAGGTAAACTAGACGAGTTGCTTTTGGGCAACACCACACATTGGGACGTAGTTCAACGGTAGAACTCCGGTTTTTGGTGCCGGCTGTTGGGGGTTCGAATCCCTCCGTCCCAGCCATTAAAACTGAGCGCCCTAAGCCCATAACGGCCCAGGGCGCTTTCTTGTGGGCAAGCGGAGGAATTCGAACCCGCAAGGGTGCGGAGCTGAGGAAACGCGAAGCGTTTTCCAGCGCAGCACGCAAGGAGCGAAGCGACGCAGCGGGGCGCGGCCGCCGACCAGGCGGACGCGGAATCCCTCCGTCCCACACCAGCCAAGAGCCCCTCACGTCAAGCAAATCGAGCCAACGCCGCCAAGCGGAGGGATTCGAACCCGCAAGGGTGCGGAGCGACGCAGCGGGGCGCGGCCGCCGCAGGCAGACGCGGTGTCGGCACTTGGGGACGCTCCTAAGTGCCGGCATTATAGGAACGTCCCCAAGTGCCGGCTCGGGACTATTTTCGAGGACCCTCCGAAGGACTGTGGCCAAAAAACGGCAAATATGAGTACTGTTACCGTTGTAGCTACATTATTTTCGTTAATAAAAGAAGATCTTAATGAGATTTATTCGCATCAAGGTCTTCCTTTAATGAACACTTGAGGAGATACGGCAGCTTATCTGCTCGATCGACACGTCAAATCACCTTAAATTTGGTCAAAATTACTGCTACTAAAAGAGTATCAGTACTCATATTTGCCGTTTTTTGGCCACGGCTCTTTATAGACACCCTGTACAGCGACGGTGGTAGATTTCGGAACGTGTCCGTCAGCCCCGTTCCGAAAAGCGAGCCGCATGCAACGGCCAAGCCACGACAGGCCCCGGGAGAGCGGGGACACCGGCTTAGGTTTATCGCGAGTTCCGCACGAACAGGAGGCCACTTAATGTGGCCTCCGTCGTGAGCAGGACTGTAGAGCAGGAAACCTAAGCCGGTGTCCCCGCTCTCCCGGGGCCGGCGGAATTTAGTTGTTCAGCATGCGGTCGAAGCTTCCCGAGTCGCCATCCCGATAGTCGGCGGTCATCAGAATCTCCTGCGGAATGCGCCCGCCTTCACGTAGCACATTGCGGAACTGCACGCGCGTGACCATGGGCAGATCCTTGATCGTCGCCGCCAAGTTCTGCGGCACGCCCTGGTTGGCAGCCGCGCGCTCGCACTCGCCGCCGGCCTTCACGCGACGCTTATGCTCGGCGAGCATGGCGCGGTACATACCGGCATGCAGGCGAATCTCAACCACATTGGCATTGCGAGCCTGCTCGACGATGCGCGCGCCCTCGCGGTCGATATCGCCCACGTAGTAGACGTAGTTAAAGCGATAGCCGATCTCGGCCAGATAATCGTCCAGGGCATGCGAGACGCTCGCCTTGCATCCGCCGCCAAAAATCACGCCGCCCACCTTGATGCCAAAGAGCTTGGCGTGCTTGCGGCCACGCAGCAGCCTGACGATCTCGTCGTAGGTGTCCAGGTTCTCGACCATAATGAACGGCTTATCGGCGCCCAGCGTAAAGAAACCCGTAAAGTGCACGGGGCGGTTGGGGGCGACCTTGATCGCCTGCATGCTGATGCCCTTTTCGGTCATGCGCCTTATCAGGCGCTCACCGTGCTTGCCGTCAAAAGCCTTCTCGTCGTTAAAAATCTGGTAGGCACGCTGGCGGCGCGAGGCAACCGGCGTATCGGCACCTCGGTTTTGCTCGATCCAAGCCTGGATGATTGCGATTTCCTCGGCAATCTTGCGGTTGGACATCTCGTTGTGCTGAGTGCGCTGCGGCGCCTTTTTGCCGTCCTTGCCCTCGACCTTAACAATTTGAGTCTGCTGTTCCTTGATCTTAGAGAGCGCCGTAGGCGTAGGGACAACTTTGAGCAGCTGCCTGCCCAAAACGCGGGCAAGGGCAAACGCCGATACCTCGCCGTGGACGGCCGACTCGGGCTGCTGGGTAGCACTATCAGCCGCGGCAGGCTCAGCCTGTGCATGAGGCTTACGCTTGGAATCTGCCCGGGTATTACGTTCCTGCTTGGGCGCAGACGAGCGCTTTTGCGGACGATCGGACTTGGCCTCCTTCGCCGGCTGGCGCTTGACCTGATCCACCGGAGTCTCGGCCTTCTCATCTCCGTTTTGTGTCGCTGTCTTCTCGGCCGCGGCCTCGGCATTTGAGCCACGACCGCCGCGGTGACGACGACGGCGGGGCTTGCCTGAGGCGCTCTCCCCCGCCTGCTTATCAGCGGTCTGTTGAGCTTTGACCTCAGTGTCAGCCGCAGGCTGCGACTCGGAAGGTTGCTGCTCGCGAGCCGCCGGCTCAACGGTTTTCTCGGTTTGTTCGGCCTTCTCGGCCTGAGCGGTCGGAGCCGGCTCGCCCTTCTCCTGACGCCTTACGGGATACGCGCGCCTCGCAAAACCACGTCCGGGACGACATGAGCCCGGGGCCTTCTTGGCAGACTCCTCAACATCGTCTGCGGCCTCGGAAAGCTCTTCAACCTCATGCGCGACATCCTGCTGCGCAGCCTTAAAGTGGGCACCACGGCGATGCTGGGGCTCCTGGGCCTCCACGGGCTTTTGCTCCTTCGCGGGCCTCTGCGACTCGGCAGCAACCTCGTTCTCAACAGCCTCGGCATCCGTCTCACCCTTTCGAGCAACGGCGCGACGGAAGCGCTCCTGCTGGGCGCGACGCTGCGCATCGCGCTTGCCACCCCCGCCAAAACCGCCGCGCCCTGCCTTGGCCGTAAAGGCACGCACGACGTTCTCATCGAGCAACTCATCGGTATCAACATGCTCACGCGGAGCAACTTCTTCCACAGCAGGCACGTCAGCGGAATCCTCGACGACAAAATCTTCGACGGACTCGGCAGGCTGCTCCTGGGCATCGCGGATCTCGACATTGATGGTATAGAACGCCGGGCGCCCGTTAATGCCGCTGCCCTCGATCTTGGTCACGATATTTGCCGCGATAAGCTCATCGCGCATCGCCTTGGTATCGCATTCCTTATCGACGGAGCGGAAAATCTGCGCCAGCGCGCTCGACTTAATCTTGAGCGCCTTGCGGCAGAGCAGGTCGTAGGCAACCAGCTTGGCGCGCTCGGCAGAAAGCGACGTCTGGCTGCTCAGACGCTCAGCCAGGGCATCGACATTGTTTTGATTATCGGAATATACCGTCTTGGCCACGGGGCCCCTTTCATATGCACACATATACGTCCATATGGTACAACGCACGAGCCTATCCACGCAAAACATCTGCGAGAACGCCCTTGCACCACCTGTTCTCACAAGAAAAAAGACCGGGTCCGCTTGATTGCGGACCCGGTCTTTCCGAGTCAAATAGACGGGAGATTCAACCCGTCCGACCGACTAGGCCTTGGCGGCCTCGGCGTCGGCAGGAGCTTCAGCGGCAGCGGCGCGACCGTACTCGGCCTTGCCCATCTCGGACCACTCGGGCTCCTCATCAGGCATGGAGCCAGCCTCCTTGCCGAAGAACTCCTTGAGGCAGTTGACGGCGACGATGAGGCCCAGGACCATCAGCAGAACGGCAAAGACGAGCTGCAGGCCCTTGGTGGCGGCGACGGAGACGGCGGCCGTGGTGGCGGTAGCCGGGATGGTACCGAAGAAACCGTAGGCCTGGACGGCGGTCATGCAGCCCATGGCGCTCTGGACCAGCGAGGTGAAGGTGCAGCAGAGCAGGAAGGCGACGGGCACGTAGAGCATCCAGCCCTTGCGACCGGTGCACTTGCAGAACACGGCGAGGGTGATCATGGTCATACCGCCGAGCAGCTGGTTGGAAGCACCAAAGAGCGGCCAGATGTTGGCATAGCCACCAAAAGCGAGGGCGAGACCGGGAAGCAGGGTAACGACCGTGGCGAACCAGGGGTTGCCGAGGACCTTCATATAGCCGGCCTTGGACTCGATGGCCAGAGCATCGTTGGTCTGGGCAAAGAACTCGGAGAACGAGGTGCGGGCGATGCGGGCGACGGCGTCGAGCGAGGTCAGGGCCAGAGCGGAGACGTTCATAGTCATGAAGACGGTAGCGAGCGTGCCGTCAACACCGAAGGCCTGCATACCGCGGGAGATGCCAGCGGCGAAGATCTGAAACGGGGTGGAAGCGACACCGGCGTTGAGGGCGCCGGTACCGGCGGTGTTCATATCGGAGAACATGATGCCGGCGACGATGATGGCAAGGATGCCGACGAAGGACTCGACGATCATTGCGCCGTAACCGACCTTGACGGCGTCCTGCTCCTTCTCGACCTGCTTAGAAGAGGTGCCGGAAGAAACGAGGCTGTGGAAACCGGAGAGAGCACCGCAAGCGACGGAGACGAACAGGACCGGGAACATCATGCCGGAGGCAGTGGAGAAGCCGGTGAAGACCGGAGCGGTGATGGTGGCCTGACCGTTGACGCCCAGGACGACGATGCCGAGGACAGCGCAAACGATCATGACGATCATCATGATGGAAGTGAGGTAGTCACGCGGGGTCTTGAGCATCTGGATGGGCATAGCGCCAGCGAAGACCAGGTAGACCATGACGACGGCGAACCACTGGAACTTATCCAGGTAGACCGGGAACTGCATACCGACGGCGAACATGAGAACCATGAGGACCACGCCGGTGACGAACTCGGTAGCACCGGTGAGGTTGAACTTCTTCTGGGCCCAACCAAAGGCGATAGCGACGAAGGTGAACAGGATGGAGATGGTACCAGCGCAGCCGGCGGCATAGGACTTGGTGAAGTCGATGGCACCGGTAGCAGCACCAGAAGCGTCAACGGCCGGGGTGAACATGAACGTCTTGCAGACCATGTCGGTGAAGGCGGCGATGACGATGATGCAGAACAGCCAGCAGAACAGCAGGAACAGGCGACGGCCGGTCTTGCCGATGTACTTCTCGATGAGCTGAGCGAGCGACTTGCCGTTGTTCTTCATCGAAGCGTACAGAGCACCAAAGTCGTGGACGGCGCCAAAGAAGATGCCGCCGACGAGGACCCAGAGCACGACGGGCAGCCAGCCAAAGGCCATGGCGACGATCGTACCCGTGACAGGGCCAGCACCGCAGATCGAGCTGAACTGGTGCGAGAACGCGGTAAAGGCGGAGACGGGCGAGAAGCTCTTGCCGTCCTTCATGCGCTTGGCCGGCGTGAGGGCCTCTTTGTCAACGCCCCACTTGTTGGCCAGCCAGCGGCCGTAGCCCAGATAGCCACAGGCGAGCACCGCCGCGGCCACAACCATGAGCAAAACTCCGTTCATTACATTTCCTCCTCTAAAAAGAACTTCCTAGACATAAAAAATGAGGGCCGTCGGTTGCGCTCGACGGCCCTCATCTTCATCAGCCGCCCGTTATCGTACGGGCTAGCTGTATGTGCTAACCCGCATCAGATAATTACTACGCTGATAATGTTTAGCTGATGCGTGAACATGTCTAAGAAATCCTCTTCAATCATGATGTGAACGATCCGTGCGTGTTCACATCCCCCAGTGGTTGAAAAGGAGTATGAAACTTTAGTTACCTAAAGTCAACGCAAATTTGTAATGGATTTTCAACTTTTTTGAATTTCTCGTTATAAAACGCCACTGACCTCGGACTTTACCCAACAAAAGTTTTTGCATGGGAGATACCCCTCGGGAGCCGCGGGAGCCGGGCGGCGCATATGAACTTTCCTGCTCTACAGTCCTGCGCAAGACGGAAAGCACATTAAGTGCTTTCCTTT
>CATWID010000083.1 GCA_958350755.1 uncultured Collinsella sp. | reverse complement strand
CGAACGGGAGCTACCTACTGACCGACGGCGAGCCCCGCACCTTCGAGGTCCGCACCGGCGGCGAGATCGTGAGCGCCTCCGCGGACGGCGCCGCGCTCGAGTTCCGCGACCAGGTGGTGCGCAACGACCTCGAGCTCTCCAAGAAGAGCGAGACCGACAACGCCGGCCTCATGGTCCCGTTCGCCATCGAGAACGCGGCCACCGGCGAGACGCACGTGCTGGTGACGGACCGCAACGGCGACGCGTCCACCGCGAGCAGCTGGAACAGGCACTCGAGGGACACCAACGCCAACGACGCCCTGCTCGGCCATGAGGGCCCGATTGCTGCCGCCGACATGGACCCGAAGGCCGGCATCTGGTTCTCGCTCGGCGAGGACGGCTCCTCGGCGCCGGTCGACGACTCGCTGGCGGCACTGCCGTACGGCGCCTACACCATGACCGAGCTGCGCTGCGAGGCCAACGAGGGCCTCGAGCTCATCACCAGGAGCTTCTGGATCGAGCGCGACTCGACGGTGGCCAAGGCCGTGTGGATGGGCCTTGACGACCAGGAGGGCCCGCGCATCTCCACCACAGCAAAGGACGGGGCGGACGGCGACAAGGACGTCTCGGCCGACGCCGAGGCCAAGGTCGTCGACGCGGTGGCCTACGAGGGGCTGAAGGCCGGCGAGGAATACGAGCTCTCGGCAACCCTCGTCGACAAGGCGACCGGCGAGCCCGTGACCGATGCCTCGGGCAAGCCCGTGGGGGCCAAGGCCGAGTTCGCGCCCGCGCTCTCGACGGGCAGCCAGGACGTAGAGATGTCCTTCGACGCGAGCCTGCTCGGCGGCCGCGACCTGGTCGTGTTCGAGAGCCTTCGCAAGGACGGCGCCGAGGTGGCGTCGCACGCGGACCTCTCCGACGAGGGCCAGACCGTCCACGTCGCCGTCGAGGTGGGCACCCAGGCGGCCGACGCCGCCGACGGCGACCAGGTCATCGAGGCCGGCAAGGCAAAGGTCGTCGACACGGTGGCCTACAAGGGCCTCGTCCCCGGCGAGACCTACATCGCCGTGGGCACGCTCATGGACAAGGGCACCGGAGAGCCGTTCCTCGACAAGGACGGCAACGAGGTGACCGCGCGCACGCCCTTCGAGCCAGAGGCGCCCTCCGGCACCGTCGAGGTGACCTTCGAGTTCGACACCGAGGGCCTGGCCGAGGGAGACGAGCTCGTCGTCTTCGAGAAGGTCCTGGACTCCGCCGGCAACGTCGTTGCGACCCACGAGGACATCGACTCCGCCGAGCAGAGCGTCGTCGTGGACAACCCCGACACGCCCGAGGTGCCCGAGGAGCCCTACGCCAAGACCGGGGCCGACGCCCCCGACGCCACCGGCTACGCCGTGGCCGCAGGCATCGCTCTAGCAGCTGCGGCGGGCGCGGGCGGAGTGCTCGCGTACCGCAAGCGCAAGACGGCCGGCGCAAGCAAGGACGCGGCAGCCGAAGAGCCTGCCGAAGAGCCGGAAGAGTAGCGGCGCCGCATCGATACCGAACCGGAGGCCCTGGGCGCCCGCCCGGGGCCTCCCCTGCGAACGGGGGAGGACATGAACAAAGGGAAAGCCGCCACGGCACTCGCCATTGCCGTGGCGTTGCTGGCGCTGGCGGCGCTCGCCGTCCTGCCGCTGCCCGAGAGGAACCCGTACGGGGTGCACGAGGCGCCTGCTGCGGAAAAGGATGCGGCAATGGAGGCTCAAGAGACGGGAGGCGGCATCGACTGGGACGCCCTTCCCGCCTCCGTCGTCGCTTGGGTGCGCGTGCCGGGCACGACCGTCGACTACCCGATCGTCCAGGGCCGGCCCGAATCGCCCGACTTCTACCTCACGCACGACGCCGGCGGCGAAAGATCAGCGTGGGGCGCTCCCTACATCGACGCCGGGTGCGCGCAGGGCGCCGAGAGCCCGCTCGTCATCGTCTACGGGCACCACATGTCCGACGGCACTATGTTCGCGCCGCTCGCGCAATACTCGTCGCGCGGTTTCGCCGAGGGGCACCGCACCATCCGGGTCTACACCCGCGAGAATGCGATCGAGCTCGAGGTCTTCGCGGCTGACGTGGTCGACGCGAGCTCAGAGGGCAAGCGGACCAACTTCGCCGGCGCTGCGGAGCTCGACGCCTACCTCGGGGACAAATTGTCCCAGTGCGAGGTCGTCCTGGAAGATTCGGCGGACATCGCGCATGCCTGGGCCTTCGTGACGTGCAGCTACCAGACGAGCAACTCCCGCACCGTGGTCTACGCGAAGGAGGTGGAAACATGGGATTCGCGCCCTTCGGAATAGGGCTCCTCATGGGGCTCCTCACGCTCACGGCCTACGCCTGCTGCGCAGCCGGCGACGACGACCGAGACTAGGACTTGCAGATCGAAACTACAACCGAATATGGCCCTTCGACCCCTTGCCGCTATATCTCGGCAAGGGGTCTTGCATGTGGTGAGATAATTTACGCACTTGATAGAAACAAGACGCTGCCGGCTGCTTCTCGATAAGCTTCCGGTTGTCCATGAATAGAGGTACGCAATTGGGAAAGATTAAGCTGCAAGACGTCAAAAGGGCCATCGACATCGGAAAAGACGTTCTGCCCTTCGTTGAGCCCGCTGTGAACAAATACGGGCCCGCTCTGATCGACTGGGGGCAGCAAAGGGGGAAGCAGGCGGCAGATAGCCTGGGAGAAGCCAGGGACTCATTCCTTTCAAAGGGTCGGGCAATCAAAGACAAGAAGGAGCAGCAAAAGTCACTCGAGGCATCCCGCAAGAAGGCCGTGGCAAGCTCGCTTCCGCCGATCTCCGCAAAAGATTTCTTCGAGAACTTCGAGAACAACGTCTCCAGCGAAGCCGACCTCAGCGATGGGTACATGGCGATCGCCGGCTGCTACGCCGTCGTCACGATGAAATCGGCACGAGAGAAAGACCCTTCCGCCTACGAGGACGTCTATGTCGGTTGCGGCAAATCCATGGGCTTCAGCATATACACACAGCTTTGCGGTTTCGGCAACATCGACGTCTACGCTGACTTCAAGTTCAAAAGACCAATGATGATTCTGCTCTTCCCGTGTGAGGAGAAAGACCTCGAGACCCGCTATGAGGCCCTCGTCAGGGATCTTCAGGCCGAGGGCTCGTACAACAAATGGGACGTCCTGGCGCGTTCCGATGAGGCGAGATAGGCGCTAAGAGCATGAGCGACAAAGAACTTGCGCCAATCAGCGTCGAGGTCGTTCCCGTCGAGGACTTGGAGAACATCAGGCTCGTCGCGAACGCCGATGCGGGCAAAGAGAACAACGTCGGCATCGGAGAGCGGGCGGACGCCATTCTCGGCCTCGCCTCGGACGTCATAGACCTCGTCGAGGAAAACAGCTCTACAAAGTCGAGGTTCCCGAAGGCTACAGCTTTAAGGACCTCGTCGCCTCGAAGAAGGATCCGGAAGCGGTAAGGGCCCTCGTCCGAGACCCGAAAGGTCGCCTGAGCGGCGACGTCTCCCTCAAAGCCGCTGGGGTCAGCCCCGCACAGATCGCCAGCGTCGGCCTTGCCGCAGCGGCGATGGTTGTCGGTCAGGCGTACATGACCGAAATCAGCGACAGCCTCCAGTGCATCGACGCCAAGCTGGAATCGATCGCCTCCATGATCGCCGGCGACCAGAGGGCGAAGGTCAAAAACGCCCTGGACATCGCTAGGACCTACGCAGCCCTTCATGACGATTACCTCCAAAAGCCCGCCGAGGCACGACAGGCGGCAAGAAACGAGATCGAGGGCAGGTACAACGACGTCGGTCAGGTAATCGATTGGATTACCGAGCAACTCGCCGGCATCGAAGACAAGGCCAGGGACGCCGCTGAGCGCGAAAAAGACCTCGAACCGTTGCTTAAAGAGGTCCAATCCTACGAGGCTCAGTTGGGGGTGCGGCGTGGAGTATGGACCACCGGTTTCTCGGCGCGCGCCTCATTTCTCGACAGCGTACACACATTGTTCGCGTTCGGCGCCGCATCCCCTTTTTCCCAGGATCTTTGTTCCGAATTGAGATACAGACGATCAGAGGCTATCCTGCTCATCAGGATGCTTGCATACTTTGATGGTGCGAGTTGCGGACACGCAAGAGCTACGCGTTTGGTTCGTTTTCAGCGGTGTTGGAAGTATCGGCTCAATGAAAAGCCAAGTTGACATTTTCGTGGACCGAGGCTTAGAAATGGCTTTTCTCGCTTGCGCAGACATGGTGCATAAAAGCGTTTTGCTTGGGAATTCTAACGAAATAAATAACCACATAACGTAAATGCAGCCATAGATACAAAAGGAATCGAATGGCCAGAGAGGATTGCCCTTTCCGATGGTCGATTCTTGACAGGCAAACTCAAGCCTCGTTAATATTACATGGTTTGCCAGACCGAATTAACAAAGGAGGGGTGTCGTGGTTGGTCTTTTCCGCACGTGGATGAGCGCCTAGAAAGCGGCGCTGTTGTGGCGTCGCGCTGTTTTTCTGCACGCCATTTCACGATTGGACATAACCATGATATTTGAAACCTCTCGGGGCAGGTCTGCTCTGCTGTGCCATTCATGGCAATTCAAGCTTTGTTTCGTATGGGGCGGGGAGCTCGTTTCGACATTGACGAGTTCGATTCTCCAAATGGGTCTTATTTGGCATCTCGCCCTCACGACAGGGTCGTCTTCTCTCCTCTCCTTAGCATCGCTGGCAGGCTTTCTGCCGATTGCTTTGTTCGGAATCCTTGCGGGCGCCCTTGTCGACAGACTGCCTTTGAAACGTGTCCTCATCGGCACCGACCTCTTCATTGCCGCGGTGGGCGCCGCCTTGACGATTGCCTCGTTGGCCGGCAGCTTACCTGCATGGCTAATTCTCATCGCCCTGTTTCTCCGTGCAGTTGGCACTTCGTTCTACACGCCAGCCTCCCAATCTCTCACGCCCCATCTCGCCCCGCCAGAGCATCTCGTTCGCCTATCGGGGGTGACTCAGGCGATTCAGTCCGGCGGATACATTCTTGGCGCCGCGCTTGCAGCAGTGATTTATCCCGTGGCGGGCATTACCGCTATGATTGTCCTCGACGTGCTGGGAGCGCTTTTCGCTTCTTTAGCCGTCCTCGCCGCACAGATAGACGCAGGGGGACTCGACGAAGCCGACCGCAGCTTGCCCTTTTCCAATAAGGTTCGAGAGCTCTTCTCTGAGATTTCGGACGGCTACAAGCTGACTAGGGGGTACAGGGGGCTGCTCGCCCTTCTTTGGTGCGGGTTCGTCTTCGCTTTCGCGTTCTCTCCGCTCGCGGCATTGTTCCCAATAATGACCTTGGGGCATTTTGGCGGTAGCACGGGGGATGCCGCTTTGGCGGAAATCCTTTTTTCTGCAGGCATGCTGGCTGGGTCCGGCATCTTGGCGGTTACGGGAGGGTTCCGCAATAGGTCGTTCACCATGGTCGCCGCGATTGCCGGCTTCGGCATTGCCGCAATCGTATCCGGATCGCTCGGCCCGTCATTGTTCGCTGCTTTCCTGCCGGTGAGCTTTCTTATGGGCGCATGCTCCCCGTTGTACGCGGGAACCCAGACTGCCCTTATGCAGGAGCAGATACCTCCTGAGTACCTAGGCCGCGTTTTCGGCCTCTACGGAACCATCATGGCGTGGGCCATGCCCATGGGCCTCGCGGCCCCCTCCGTTTTTGCGGATCTGCTTGGAGCTCCGTTATGGTTTGTCGGCTCTGGAGCGACCATGGTACTGCTTGCGATGGCTATGCTGCTTGCTCCGAGCGTCCGAAACGTGGGGAAAAGAGATACCGGGCGGATTCAATAGCCCAAGTATTCGAAAAAAAGAGGCAGCAGCCATCGGTTCACGCGTCAGCCTTCAAGCCCTTGCGACGACGAGGTATTGCACCGACATCCCACATCGCGCTCCTTATTCGTCGCCAACTATCATTTTCGGATTTGCCGGCTTGCGCAAGGTCAAAACGCTCGCGCCGGCAATTGGGCAAAGGCGAAAAATCGACGTGAGCAATCTTTTTTGGCATGGCTGCGCTTCCAGTAAAAGGCTAATACACAAAAGGCGGTTCAACCTATGGAACTCATAGTCAAAGCTAAAGACATCTTTTTGGAATATGCCGGCCGCGATAT
>CATWID010000082.1 GCA_958350755.1 uncultured Collinsella sp. | reverse complement strand
GGTAATTGACGTAACAACGTTTTTAGAACGCTTGGAGGAAATCTCGAGTTGCTTAGATGGGGTTAACGACCACATGGTCGGACATGCGGTATTAAGAACATTCTCTATGCCAATAGAGTTAAGCCTCTTCTTAGTCATTTCATCTCGAACACTATGAAGATATTCATCGGATAGCAAGGTTTTATAGAACTTCTTTGTATAGGCGTCGATAGCATCGTCCACCCCAATGTCAGACATGCCCACGCCGAACAAAACAACATTTCTATTATTGCCCAACCGCTTGGCAAGCGCCCATTGCTGCTGATCAGCCATATGCGTATACAGAATATTTGTGCCGCACAAGAGCTTTACGTGTTCAGGATACATTTCAAGCTCTTTGGAATAAAAGTGCGTTGCCACATGGGGCAACGCACCGCCAAAGATTTGATCCGCGATACAGCCACAGGCATCCATGATCACATGGTCACCAGAGTTCTCGCTTCCCATAGCCGTGTCCAAAAGGAGATAGCGTTCTTGCTTAACACCATCGGATTTTTCATCGTGCCTGCGCGATGTCGCAGAGGCTTTAAGTAGCTGAGTCCATTGGTTAAAGCGCGCCATTAGTTTCTCCGAAATAAACGTTTGAGTAGAGCAACGTGACCGCCATCGACACCCGTCGATGCAGAAGGCTGACACGGTTCACAATATTCATCAGATGGGTTAAAAACGGCAGACACGCTGCATGCGCCACTTTCAACCGAACGAACAACAGGATGAGCGTTGCGAGAAGGCGAAAGACAGACAAGTTGGCTTAGCTCGGCGACACAAAGCGGATTTTTGCCGTCTTCCGCAAAAGAGTATATATGAATGCGAAGATAGGCCTCTTCATCATCATTTAAAAACAGCGGAACATGCCCCGCAAAATGGCCGTCCCTAGATTCAAGACTAATCCAGCGAATATCAGACTGATCAAGGGCGCGCCAAACAGCTGCGCGAACATCCACAGGCACCAAAGCCGACTCAAAACGCACAGTCAAATCAACAGAAGAAGCTTGGATGAGCGTTTGAGACATGGCAGACGATAGCAATCGAGCATCAGCAAGACGATCGCTGAGCAAGAAGACCTTACTTAGTTCTTCAGTTTTTAGCACATTCCCGAAGGCGGACTTCCCGCTAGCCAAGGATGGCTCTTCATTCAAATAACGCGTAAAGGCCTCGAAGAACATTTCATTTTCGCGCTCAATCGACGTACAGCTAAATCGATTAGGCGAATCGCATTTTGAGCCTGAAAGAGCCTCAAGAATAGAAGAAGCAATGCCACAAGCAGAGGGCTCAGCGAGGTGGATGGTGCCCTCCGGAAAGTCGAGTAGGTTATTCTCACGGTTTATTTCAATTACCGAGAGCTTCGATGCAAGCATTTCGAAAGGCAGGCGAGAGGGATTGGTCACGCTCAACGATACGCCGGCAACACACTTGGCATAAAGCGAGGCGCATTCATCAGCAGTCAAGATGCCGAGGCTGCGTACACGTGAATCATGAATGGGAGGCATTGTGTCTTCGCCGTATAAATATACGACAACTGCATCGTCGAGCTTGAGAAGCAATTTAATTGCATCAAGCAACATGCCAGACAAACGTCGATCCTTATTGGATTGATAAATAGCACAGACGGCATACTCTCTGCTTAGATTTTGTTCCTGCGCAGTATATATATCGCTAACGCCAAAATCACAATATGGGACTTCATGCAAATAATAGGGTTCAACTTTTTTAGAAAGCCATCTGCCTATCGTTATGGGGTTTAGTTCATAACGATAACTTGCTTCGGCATTTAGATACATCTCCCCCATCGGATAGAACCAAGGTTCAAAATCCTGAATGAAGTAGAACTTATGGGCGCATTTCTGCATAGATGCAAAGTGCACCGTATTCCAAGCGGTGGCGATTACTGCAAAAAAATCCTCGGGCACACTCGGAGCCACAAGAACCTCTTTAGGCGAATAACCAAACCAATCCTTTATTTCGGTCTGAACTCTATGAGCGCTTTTGTATGCTTCACAGCCCGGCATAATGTAAAAGTAGTTCTCATATCCGCGTGAATCTAGAAAGGAAGCCTTGCTGCAGATGGTTCGAAAGCCGCCAGAACCCTTTGCCGGCGGAGATATTATCCAGGCAATTTGTTTCATTTAAAGCACTCAAATCGCTTCGTAGTCAAAAGGATCGAACTTATATAACGCTGCGCGCTTGGGATCTCGAGAAAAGTTAACGGAGAACCATGGATCCCCCTCAGAGAATCGCTCGGACCAGTTATGCAGCAATCGTGCCTTATCCTCAAAATGCTTATGAGAACGAGATTTACTATCAAGGGATTTGTCAACACATGCCAAATGGTAGAGACATGCCTCTGGTGTATAGATTACTTTTAACCCAGCTTGAGAAGACTTGAAGCAAATATCAACATCCGAATAGTCAAGAAGATACGACTCGTCAAAACCACCCAGACGATTAAAATGTTCGCGTGAAATAGCTAAACAGACACCACTCACCGCCGACACATCCCTCACGGTCAATGGCATATAGATATAGCCAGGAGATGAGCGATGAATGCCTTGCGATAGGTTGACGATTGATTCTCCAACATAAGACAGGCCTGCCTGCTGCACAATGCCGTCAAGATCGCACGTCATTGTTCCAACAACGCCAACATCCTCTCGTTGGGAAAAACCAACGAGAGTCTTTAGCCACAAGGAGTCTAGTGCCTGAATATCGTCATGAACAAAGACGAGTTGCTCACCATGCGCGGCGAGAGCACCGGCATTTCTCCATGCAGATATATTAAACGGGCCATCAAGCGCGTGAACGATATAGCGACAACGAAGTCCAGAGATCGATTGCTGAACAGAAGCTTCCGCAACCCGCGAGCACACGAAAACAACTTCAAGATCATCAAAATCGGTGTCATTGATTGAAGATACAAGAGTCGAAAGAACCGAAGAATTGCCGCGAGTGGTAACGATTAATGAACAGGACTCAGATGAAGAAACATCATAAATAGGGCTATATCTAAAAGCACGATTATGAGAGTTGACCACAGTCGCCTTAATACCGCATCTATCAAGGTGCTCCTGAACCGCTTTTATTCCAGCAAGGGTTGCATAGGGCTTACTATCGGAATTACCCGCAGTCGAATTCTCGCTTATTCTCCAGTGATACAAGATTTTAGGAACGTGATGGATCGTCCCACCAAGTTCGGTAATCTTCAGCACCATGGCATGGTCTTGGGCGCCATCCAACTCGCTGCTGGAAGGGTCAATCCTGTCTAAACATGCCCTTTTAACAGTAAGAAGGTGACATATATAATTGTTGTCACGAGCCATATCAAGACTAAAATCCGGCTTAAAAGTAGGATGAGCCAAGGACCCGTCAGGCAATAGCTTATCTTCATCACAATAAAGAAGATTGATTTCAGCATTTTGATTTAAAGCACAGGCGTACTCAAACAAGATATTCGGTTCGAGAACATCATCATGATCGAAAAAGCAGAGGAAGTCTCCCTTGGCCATCTTGATTCCGACATTGGTGTTCTCAGTGATACCTAGATTGCCCTCAAGATTGGTCACTTTAATTCTAGAGTCTGCAGTCACATACTCGGAGACCAAGTCGCTAAGGCCCTCGTAATCTGGCGTAGAGTTAACCAGGATGAGTTCCCAATTCGAATACGTCTGAGCAATGACAGAATCAGCCATATCCCTGAAGAAATTCAAGGGAGTCTTATATAGCGGAACGATGATTGAAAACAAGGGCTGGTATGCAAGTTTTATTTGTGCTTGTGCCCGCGAATCGGATCCAGTCAATCTGCGCCCAGAAAACCAGGACAAATAACGGGGTTGATCGAATGCGCACGCATGATTCCGATCAGCCTCATCCAAAAGCTCCTTAAGCATATCTTTCTTTAGATTGATAAACGTATCTAGATGACCAGAAGCCCTATGCATGCAAATGCACAGGCTATCCCCGACCTCAGGAATATGAAGAGAGAAATTTATTAAACCAGGATTCGCATCGGCTATTAAGTTATTAGATAACAAAGATTCCCCAACAACGCAGGCTTCTTCATTAAAAGCGACAATACGATCACCCTCAAGGCAATCAGTACCCGAAAGAACACCTCTAACGATTACGCCATCAACGCAGGGAATAAAGTCCTCAATTTGGATAGAAGCGAGCGCATGCACGCCAGAACGGTCAATATTGCGAAATTGTCCACAATGCTCCGCGTGCAGCAAGCCGTTAATTTTCGACTCAATCGAAAACTTGCCAGGATTGATACGGCGCTGGTAAATTTCATTATCTCCGCTAAAGAAAGACAGCGATTGGTCGACACCAAAATCGGCAAGAATAATAACAAATTCAGTCTCTGAAAAAGGGATGATTCTTGCGGGCAGAATTTGCCCATTGGGTGATTGCGATTCAACAGCATCAGGAAAAACGGATGCGGCTTCATACAGTAGATATAGCTTGCCGTCGCCACGGCAATTTAGCTTATTGTTAAATTCGGTATTAAAAACTATACCCATATCAGCAACACTTTCCAACAACTAAAACAAACTCGCAAATCGTAGCCAAAGTAAACGGGAATACGAGGCATATCAATATGAATCGTTTGCTGTCCCCAAAGACCAAGCGACTTTGGTTAAGGATAAACGATAGGCACGGAACCAGAAGTGGCAAAAGGTAACGACTCTGGCAACCATTAACTGTTCCCAATCCAACGGGAGTAAAAGACACATAAAGTGCAGTTGCCACCAAAATCACCGTAAACAAAAACACAAATGAGGCCCAAAGAAATTGTGCGAGACCAATATGATTAACGCTAATCGAATCGGCCGAAAAAAGCCCAAACAACAATAGGCAAACAGCTGGAAGCACCTGAACCAACCCACGGATTGCATTTACAGAAATCTGAGCAGCAAGCGATCCAAGGTATGCAAAGTTCAATGCATATCCAGAAGAGGTTATCGGATTTAAATAATAAGTTGAAAAATAATTGGCGACTATTTCCGCGTAGCGCAATGGATCGGCGAGAATGAAAGCGATTTGCTGACCAGAGTTAACATCGGAGCCGCCTCGCATATCGCCAACGTTAGATCCGCTGGCCGTTGAAAACAAGAACGGAAGCGCAAATGAGGCAAAAGCAATCAAGCCCAAAACAAACACGGCGGCATAGTAATGAACTCGTTGCTTCGAGCCCGTAAAACGATTACGCGGAACCATAAAGAAAAGACCGATTATCGGAAAATACACAGCTTTGACTGCGAGTCCTAAAAAGGTAAATAAAAATGCGAGTGCTATATTGCGAACTGTAAATTCATTTAAATCACCCCATGCATACCTCAAAAAATAAGCAAAACCGAGAATAATAAACGAAATGAGCCATGCATCATATGAGAAACATGACGCAAGAAAAATCGAAGTTGGCAGCATTCCCACAAAAGCAAATAGTCCCTTTTTTGAGGGCGTAACCTTGATTGCAATGGCAATTGCAAGACAGTAACTAAATAAATTGCAAATCCGAGCGAATTGAATCATAGAAGAAAAATCGAAATGTAGAAGGCGAGCGAGCCAAAGGCCAATTGCCGATGGAATATACCCAATGCTGCTAAGCGTATAAACGAATTCTTCATGCTTGTTAACTTGCACATGACCAGAAGCGATATCAGATCTATAGGAGCCATTCAACTGCCTAGCATGCTCAAGAATTTCCGCTCGATCAAAATGGGAAAGAGAAGGCTCTTCATAGCCCTGTGCACGACGGACCGCTTCGTCAGTAAAGTTGATATCCGTATCAGTTTTTTGAGTTTCAAATAAATAAGATGTCGAAAGGGCATTGGAATAGTGAATTTGATCATCCCATGAAATGCCCGTCGTTATCGGAGTGCTCACCACAAGGAAAACACCAATTGAGAATGCAGCGATAAAGAAAGCAACGGGAAGGACAGAGCTTCTCTTTCGAATGCCCGAGCAAGCCGTGAAAACCGAAGTTATGATTGCCAGCAGGAAATAAACAACAGCATTAATGAACCCATTCACGAATGCAATCGTTGAGCAGCCAAAAACAATCAAGAATGCGATAAACAGCAGGGAAACGTAGTCGGTAGCCTTGACCCTCGCCGAAACAGAATGGAACAACGCTTTCAGAGAAAAGCCGCTTTGGAATAAATAGAGTATTGCGCAATAGAAAATCAGAAAAAAGAATATGAGCCGCTTTTTATTCCAGTCAGCAATATTCGAGAAATGAGAAGCCGGCGAGCCAAGAACGGTGCAGCCCTCCCAGATGACCGCCACAGCAAATGCCGCAAGCAACAAGACTAATAATTGGGCG
>CATWID010000081.1 GCA_958350755.1 uncultured Collinsella sp. | reverse complement strand
CCGCCGAGCTCTGTATGCAAGGGCACATCATAGCGCGTAAATCAAACATTCACACCCTTTCCGCACCTACTCATTGGGGACAGACTTAAATGAACAGCCTTGCCTAAGTGCCGACAGGTTGCCCAAAGATTGGTCATTTAAGTCTGTCCCCAATGAGTAGGTCGGTGCCCTTTGTGCGGAGGTTGCTTTGATGCTTTATACTGGTGCGGTTAGACATCCATCCTGCAATCGAGGAGATTTCCATGGCATCAGACGTTCGCGTCCGCTTTGCACCCTCACCGACGGGCAAGCTGCACATCGGCGGCGCCCGCACCGCTATCTATAACTGGGCTTTCGCCCGTGCTAACGGCGGCACGTTCATCCTGCGCATCGACGACACCGATCCCACCCGTTCCACCGACGAGAACACGCAGATCATCCTGCGCGCCATGCGTTGGCTGGGCCTGGACTGGGACGAGGGTCCCGAGGTGGGCGGAGACTTTGGCCCCTATGCCCAGACCGAGCGCCTGGACCTGTACAAGCAGGCTGCCCAGAAGCTTTGGGACGAGGGTAAGGCCTATCCCTGCTTCTGCACCAAGGAGCAGCTCGACGCCGATCGCAAGGCCGCGCAGGAGCGCAAGGATCCCTTCCAGGGCTATCAGCGCCGTTGCCGCGATCTTGATCCCGAGGAGGCCCGCCGTCGCATCGAGGCCGGCGAGTCCTACGTCCTACGCATCAAGGTGCCCGAGGACCGCGGCGACGTCGTCATCCACGATGCCGTCCACGGCGAGGTGACCTTCGACGCCAAGGAGCTCGACGACTTTGTGATCTTCCGCTCCGATGGCACGCCCACGTACAACTTTGCGACCGTCGTCGACGACGCCATGATGAAGATCACCCATGTCATCCGCGGCGACGACCACCTGTCCAACACCCCGCGTCAGGTCATGGTCTACGAGGCCCTCGGCGCGCCCGTGCCCACGTTCGCCCACATCTCCATGATCCTGGGCGCCGACGGCAAGAAGCTCTCCAAGCGCCATGGCGCCACCTCGGTGGAGGAGTACCGCGACGCCGGCTACCTTTCCGACGCCTTCGTCAACTACCTGGCGCTGCTCGGCTGGTCGCTCGACGGCGAGACCACAATCATCCCGCGCGATGTCCTGGCCAGCAAGTTCTCGCTCGACCGCATCTCCAAGAACCCGGCGACCTTCGACCCAAAGAAACTCGACTGGGTCAACGCCGAGTACATCAACGGCATGTCCGATGCCCAGTTTGCCGACGAGATCATGGTCCCCGAGCTGCACGAGGCGGGTCTCATCGAGGGCAACGTCGAGTACGGCGAAGACTGGATCGACGCGCTTGCCGCAATCGTCAAGCCGCGCACCAAGATGCCGGCCGACGCCGTGACCGTCGCCGCTCCCATCTTCGCTACGGCCGAGACGCTCGAGTATGACGAGAAATCCGTTAACAAGGGTCTGGCCAAGGAAGGCATGGGCGCCATTCTGGACGCCGCCAAGGCCGCGCTCGAGGGCGTGGACGATTGGACTGCCGAGGCCATCGACGCCGCGCTTGAGCCGCTGCCCGAGCAGATGGACCTTAAGAAGCGCGTGGTGTTCCAGGCTGTGCGCGTCGCCGTCTGCGGCAACATGGTGAGCCCCCCGCTGGGCGAGACCATGGCGCTCGTCGGCCGCGACGACTGCCTGGCGCGCATCGACCGCGCCCGCACGATGGCGCTGTAACAGCTGCGTAAACGCATGTATCCGAGCCCCGCTCACCACGAGTGGGGCTCTTGTTTCTAAAGACGTATGGGATGGGAGGTACAGAGACCATGGCCGAGCAACTGTCACTGTTTGGTTCGCCTGAACCGGAGGAAGCTCCGAAGTCTGCGGCCCCTGCCGCCGCCCCGGCGCAGCCCGATTTCGCACCCGAACCCATCGCCGCCTACTCGAGCGTGGTTCTCGACATCCCGACCCGTGCGCTGTCCGAACCGTTTGCCTATGGCATTCCGCAGTCACTCGCCAACGATGCCCAGATCGGCTCCACCGTTCTAGGTCATTTTGGCAATCGTGCCGCCGCAGGCTACATCGTTGATATTGCACCCGAGCTGGGCGACCTGCAAGGTAACGACGCTCTCGATCCCGCGCGCATCAAGCCTATCGAGGCCATCCTCAGCAAACCGCTCTTTGGCGCCGAGGCCGCCCGCATTGCGCGTTGGATGAGCCGCGAGTATGTCGCGACGCTTTCCGAATGCCTGCGTCTGTTTTTGCCCCCGGGTGGCAGCCCGCGCGTGGTCAAGGGCGACGACGGCGTGTGGACGGTTGAACGTCCCGCCGTCAAGCCCATCCAAAACCGTTGGGTCATGCTTACGCCCGAGGGCTTCGACTATACGCCGCCCAAGACCGCGGTCCGCCAGCGCCAACTCATCGAGGCGCTCCAGTGTGGTCCTGTCACGACGCGCGACCTCAACCTTCTCTATAACAGTATGTCGGCGACCATCAAGGCGCTCGAAAAGCGCGGCGTCGTGGTGGTTGAGGAGCGCCGTGCGTGGCGTGGCTGCAGCGAGCAGACCACGCTGTCCTCGGCAAACGGCAAGGCCCCGGTCTCCCTTACCAACGGCCAGCAACAGGCACTCGCGCAGATTGAGCGCGCCCGCCTTGACGCTCATGGCGACGTGGTGCTGGTCGACGGCGTCACCGGCTCCGGCAAAACCGAGGTCTACCTCTCCGCCATCGAGCGCGTACTCGCAGCCGGTCGCTCTGCCTGCGTGCTGGTACCCGAGATCTCACTGACGGCCCAGACCGTCGGCCGCTTCCGCTCGCGCTTTGGCGAGACGGTCGCCGTGTTCCATTCGCGGCTTTCGGCCGGCGAGCGCCTGGACCAGTGGGATATGGTTGCCAGCGGTGCGGCCCGCGTGGTCGTCGGCGCTCGCTCGGCGCTCTTTTGCCCGCTCAGCGACTTGGGCCTCATCATCATCGACGAGGAGCACGAGACTAGTTACAAGCAGGGCTCCAGTCCGCGCTACCACGCGCGCGAGGTGGCGGCCGAGATGGCGCGGCGCTACCGCTGCCCGCTCGTGTTGGGGTCGGCCACGCCTTCTGCCGAGGCCCTCGACCGCTGCCGCCGTGGCACGTATAACGGTGCCACCTGGACACGTGCCGAGATGCCCGAGCGCCCGGGACACGCCGTGCTTCCCACGGTTCGGATTGCCGACTTGCGCCGCGAGTTTTCACACGGCAGCCGCTCCATGTTCTCAAAACCCTTGATGGAGGGCTTGGAGCGTGTGGTCGAGCGTCACGAGAAGGCCGTGCTGCTGCATAACCGCCGTGGCTTTGCGCCGTTCCTGATGTGTCGCGAGTGCGGCTGCGTTCCCACCTGCAACCACTGCTCCACAGCGCTTACGTATCACGAGCGCACGCACACGCTGCAATGTCACACATGCGGATCCTCCTGGCGCGTGCAGCCGTATCCCGCGCACACGAGTCGTTGCCCCAAATGTGGCAGTCGCTACCTGGCAAAAATGGGGCTGGGCACGCAGCAGATCGAGGACGCACTGCACCAGATGCTGCCCGAGGACGTCGCCATCATCCGCATGGATGCCGATTCCACGCGCGGCAAGGATGCGCACAAAAAGCTGCTCGAGCAGTTCGATGCGGCCGATTGCGCCGTGTTGCTGGGCACCCAAATGATCGCCAAGGGTCTCGATTTTCCCGAGGTCACGCTCGTGGGCGTGGTCAATGCCGACTTCGCCCTCAAGCTGCCGGACTTCCGCGCAGGGGAGCGCGCCTACGATCTGCTGGAGCAGGTCGCGGGCCGTGCCGGTCGCGGCGATCGTCCCGGCGAGGTCATCATCCAGACCTATCTGCCCGAGGACCCGGTTATTCGCGCCGTCGCCGAGCACGACCGTTCAATCTTTACCGACTACGATCTGGACCAGCGCCGCGACGCCCTGTATCCGCCGTTCGTGCGCCTGGTCAACATTTTGGTGTGGTCGGCGAACCGAGACGACGCGCAGGACTACATTGGGCGCATTGCAAAGCTTCTTAAGCGCCGCTGGCATGCCGCCGCGCCCGATTTTTTGCGGGCGGGGAGTGCCGTGCCGCAGGTGCTAGGCCCGGCTTCGTGTGTAATCGAGAGAGCCAAGGACCGTTACCGCTTCCATCTGCTTGTGAAGTCGCCCGTGGGGTACCATGTCTCTGATGATATCGACGCCTGTCTCAAAGAGGTGGGCTCTGTGCGTGGCGTGAGCGTGAGCGTTGACGTCGACGCCTATGATTTGATGTAACAACCCGAAAGGATGGCCATGGAAGCCAACGGAATCGTACTGTCGCCCGACCCTCGTCTGCGCCAGGAGTGCGCCGTCATCGAGGAGATCACCCCGGCGATCGAGGCGCTTGCCGAGAAGATGAAGAAGATGATGTTCGAGAACGGCGGCTGCGGCCTGGCTGCTCCGCAGATCGGCGAGCTTATTCAGCTCGTCACCATCGACTGCGACTACACCGACAAGAACGACTATGACCCGTACGTGCTCATCAACCCCGTGATCGTGGAGCAGAGTGACCATCTGGTGCCGTTTAGCGAGGGCTGCCTGTCCATCCCTGGCATTAGCTGCGAGATTGAGCGTCCCGACCATGTCGTCGTCGAGGCGTACGACCTGGATGCCAACCTGATTCGCTACGAGGCCTCAGGCGACCTGTTCTGCGTGTGCCTGCAGCACGAGATCGATCACCTGCAT
This sequence comes from uncultured Collinsella sp., assembly GCA_958350755.1. Taxonomy (GTDB): domain Bacteria; phylum Actinomycetota; class Coriobacteriia; order Coriobacteriales; family Coriobacteriaceae; genus Collinsella. The sequence continues at coordinate 1,654 of CATWID010000081.1, read as the reverse complement.
GGCAATACTATGTTCGAGCGACTGAAGCCGATGCAGAGGATCAAGGCAGTCAAGGAGTACCAGGACGCCCTGGCCCGCGGCGCTCGACCGGGCGAGACGGAGTAGGTCCCACCGTCCCCGGTGCTGAGCGCCCACATATCATCCCGTGCTCAAACATTCTCGCTTCGCTGCGAAACTGCGCGCGGGACGATATGTGGGCGCTCAGCACCGGGGACTGCGTTGTTCTGGCTTGTCTCGCCCAGGTGCCGTTGGGCCAGGGATGGGCGTCTTCGCTGATAGGTGCTTTGTTGGAAGAGCTGCTTTTATTGCGGCTCTTTCTTTGGTTTTGGGTATATTTGTTCTTGTTGAATTGTTATTGCGGATGAACTGGTGACTTGGCTTTCCGCTGTTCTTTGTAGCCGTCTCGGCTTTGGTTGAGGGGAGACGTTCTTTATGCGTATTGTGTTTATGGGTACGCCCGATTTTGCTGTGCCTTCGCTGACTTCGCTTGTTGAGGCTGGCAATGATATTGCGCTCGTAATTACTCGTCCTGATGCTGTTCGCGGACGTGGTAAGAAGCTGGAGCCGTCTCCTGTTAAGGCTAAGTCGCTTGAGCTGGGGTTGCCGGTTATTGAAGCTAATCGTATGACGCCGGAGGTTATTGAGGCGCTCCGGGCTGCCCAGGCCGATATTTTCTGTGTGGCAGCCTATGGTTGCATTTTGCCCGATGAGGTGCTGCATATGGCACCGCTCGGCATTGTGAATGTTCATGCGTCCTTGCTGCCTCGTTGGCGTGGGGCTGCTCCTATTCAGCGTGCCATTCTTGCTGGTGATGAGGTTGCTGGCGTTTCTATCATGCGTATTGGACATGGCGTTGATACCGGCGCTTATTGTGCGCAGGCCTCGACCTCGGTTGCCGGTAAGCATGCCGAGGCGCTGACTATGGAGTTCGCTGAGCTCGGCGGCAAACTGCTTGCCGATAGGCTTCCTTCTCTTGCCGATGGCACCGCTGTGTGGACAGAACAGGATGAGTCGCTTGTCACCCATGCTGCCAAGATTTCTAAGCAGGAGATGCGCTTGGATCCGCAAATGTCGGCGCTTGATTGCGTGCGTCATGTGCTGGCCTCGTCCGATACCGCGCCTGCTCGTTGCGTGATTGCCGGCAAGACCGTGCGTGTGCTCGATGCTGCGGCGGCTGATGTGTCGCTTGGCGAGGGTCAGGTTCTCGTTCAGGCTAAGCGTGTTTACCTTGGCCTTTCCGATGGCTCTGTTGAGTTGCTCGAGGTTAAGCCTGATGGCAAGCGTGCTATGGTCGCTTCTGCTTGGGCTGCTGGCCTGCAGGGTGCCGATCTTACGTGGGGTGTACTGTCATGAGCAAGTTGTCTCCCGCGCGCAAGCTTGCGCTCGATGTGCTGATGGAGGCCGATCGCCGTGGCATGTATGCGCGTGACGTGCTGTCCTCTCGCGCATCGGCCAAGGCTATTGACCAGCGCGATTCCGCTTTTGCGGCTCGTTTGGCACTTGGCGTTGCCGCCACGCAGGGTATTTTGGACGAACTGCTCAATCAGTTTCTTGATAAGCCCAAAAAGGTTGCGCCTCGTGTTCGCATGGCGCTTCGTATCTCGGCCTTCGAGATGCTCTATCTGCATACGCCGGGCCGCGTTGCCGTGAGCCA
>CATWID010000080.1 GCA_958350755.1 uncultured Collinsella sp. | reverse complement strand
GCGCGATACCGAAAAGATACTTCATCTTCCTGCGTACACCCGTTATGCAGGCAAAACGCAGGTCTTTAGCTTCCGTAGCAATGACGATCTGTCACGCCGCGGTTTGCACGTGCAGCTTGTCTCCCGCATTGCGCGCGATATCGGTCGCGCCCTGGGGCTCAATTGCGATCTGATCGAGGCGATTGGCCTGGGCCACGACTTGGGACACACGCCTTTCGGCCATGCCGGTGAGCGATTCCTCAACGATATCTACCACGAGCGTACGGGGCGTTATTTTTTCCATAACGTGCAGTCGGTCCGCGTGCTCGACGCGCTGTACGGCCGTAACGTGTCACTCCAGACGCTCGACGGCGTGCTATGCCATAACGGCGAGTACGAGCAGCGCGTGTTTGAATTGTCGGATATGGGCTCCTTTGACCAGTTCGATCAGGCGGTCGAGGACTGCATCGCCACGGGCTATGGCGCCATTGGGCACCTGCGTCCCATGACGCTCGAGGGCTGCGTCGTTCGCATCTCGGATATTCTTGCCTACGTCGGTCGTGACCGTCAGGATGCGATCGCGGCGGGTCTGCTTTCGCCCGACGCTTTTGACGATGGTCGGGGCGGCGCCTATAACAGCTGGATCCTCACGCACGCTTCCATCGATATCGTTGAGCATAGCTATGGTAAGCCGCGCATCGAGATGAGCGAGGACCTGTTTGAGGAAATTCGTCGAGCCAAGCGCGAGAACTACGAGAAGATCTATAGCAAGGGCGGTATCGAAGGCGATTCCGAGGAGGAGCTGCGCGAGGCGTTCGAAAAGCTCTACGACCGTTGCCTGCGGGATCTAAACAGTGGCGACGAGTCCTCTTATATCTTTAAGCACCATATTTCGCGCATTGAGCAGCAGCTTTCCTACTATCATCGTACCTATGCCTGGCAGGACGACAAGGATCAAGCCGTGGTTGATTACATCGCGAGCATGACGGACGGTTATTTCTGCGAGCTGACGAGCAAGCTGTTCCCGGGTCTAAAGTTTCCGCATCGTACCTATATTAACGAACGGTAGTTCGTATTTATTCGGTATACTGTTTGTGGAAAACGTTTTTGATTGATGCACGGGATGGCTATGGACGACCTTTTTTCTGCTTCGACGCGCGAGCGTTCCTTTCAGAATGCGCCGCTTGCGGTGCGCATGCGCCCCAATTCGCTCGACGATTATGTGGGCCAGCAAAAGGCCGTCGGTAAGGGCTCATGGTTGCGTGCCGCGATCGAGCACGACGTGCTTTCGAGCGTGATTCTGTACGGGCCGGCCGGTACGGGTAAGACGACGCTGGCCCACATTATCGCCAACCATACCAAGAGCGAGTTTGTTGAGGTCAGCGCCGTGACGGGCACTGTGAAGGACCTGCGCCGCGTAATCGATGAGGCTAAGACCCGTCTGAACACCTACGACCGCCGCACCATTCTGTTTATCGATGAGATCCATCGCTTTTCGAAGTCGCAGCAAGATGCCCTGCTGCATGCGGTCGAGAACCGCACCGTCATTATGATTGGCGCCACGACGGAAAACCCGTACTTTGAGGTCAACTCGGCATTGCTCTCGCGTGGTCGCGTGGTGGAGCTTGAGCACCTCAAAGACGAGGATATCGCCACGCTTATTGAGCGTGCGCTCGAGGCGCCGCAGGGTTTGGGCGGCAAGTTCTCGGCCGATGAGGATACGGTCAAGACCATTTGTACGCTGGCTGCGGGTGATGCACGCTCGGCCCTGACGACACTTGAGCTGGCGAGCGAGATTGCCGTCACGCGTCCCGATACCGAAGGGACGCCAGCGCCGGCGGCGGGGGAGCGCTATCCCATCACCGTGGATGACGTAAAGATTGCCAATCCGCGCCGTGGGTTTTCGTATGACAAAAACGGTGACATGCACTACGACATTATCAGTGCGTTCATTAAGTCCATGCGCGGCAGCGACCCCGATGCCACCATTTATTGGCTCGCGCGCATGATCGATGCAGGGGAGGATCCTAAGTTTATTGCACGCCGTATTATGATTCAGGCTTCTGAGGATGTTGGCAACGCCGATCCGCAGGCGCTTTTGGTGGCGCATGCCGCGTTTAAGTCTGCCGAGGTCATTGGCTATCCCGAGTGCCGCATTAACCTTGCTCAGGCTGCACTCTATGTGTGCTTGGCGCCTAAATCCAACGCGTGTGAGGCTTCAATCGATGCGGCGCTGGCCGATATCCATTCTAGTGGGCTTCGCGAGGTGCCGAGTTATCTACGCGATCGCCATCGCCCGGGCAGCGATGAATACGGTGTGTATAAGTATCCGCACGATTATCCCGAAGGCTGGGTCGACCAGCGCTATTTGCCCGAAGGCTTAGAACGCGGTGCATTTTGGCAGCCTGCCGGCCGCGGTTGGGAAGAATGGCGCGTAGAGCAAAGCGAACGCGACCGCAGCGGGAATGCACCGAAGTAACTGCTGATTATTTTGTCCCAGGATCTCACGCTTGGCATGTTCGGTCCCCTTTGGGGTACCATGAACAGCGTCTGTATTTCGATTCCTTTGGGAGGCTTGTATGAGTCCCATTCAAATCGCCCTGCTGGTGCTCGCCGTTGCCGGCGTGTGGGCTGTTGTCGAGCTCGCGCTCACGCTGCGCAAGACCCGCACCGTCGTTGATTCGCTCGACAAGACGGTAACCGACCTCAACAATACGATTGCCGAGGCGCAGCCCGTGGTGGCAAAGCTTGATGGCGCCGTTGACGAGCTTACGCCGGCACTTGCCCAGATGGAGCCGCTCCTCAAGTCGAGCAAGACTGCCGTTGATGCTCTGACGTCTAACCTCGTTGAGGTTGAGGCGGTCGTTCGCGACATTTCCGAGGTTACGGGCAGCATGGCCGAGGCCAGTAATGCCGTATCGAGCGTGACTGATTCTGCGGCTGGTGCCGTTCAGAAGCTCTTTAATAAGGTGAAAGCCCCCGCAGCCGACGCCGAGCGCAAACTTTCCGCTGCCGCCGAAGCCGAGCAGCCGACTGAGCGCGTCCTAATTGGCGAAGCCGGGGACGAGGCCGCTGCTGACGACGATGATGTTCAGAAGCCCGCAGCCAAGCCTGCTCAGTATTACACCTATACGCCTGCCGAGACCTCCGAGGAGTCCTGCGATGAGTAGTGAAGCAACCTGCCCCATCACGCTGAGCGTTGCCGGTGATCCTCGTCTCGCGCGCTTGGTGCGCATGACGGCCGCCAACGTCGGCGCCCTGTGCTCTATGTCCGTCGATCGCATCGAGGATATCCGCATGGCTGCCGAGGAAGCCTTCATCTTTGGGTGCACCGCGGTCGACTGCGACGACATCACGATCAATTTCGATGTGGACGAATCTCACGTCGGCATGACCTTTACCTTTGGGGAACAGGCCACCGTCGACGAGGATGACCAGGCTGCTGTGTATGCCGAGCTCATTCTTGCAAGCGTGTGCGATTCCTACGAAAAGACTGCGGCGCCCCTAACGCTTTCCCTCGACCTCAAGGCGGATATCTAATATGACCGAACGTTCCCGGAGCGGCAAGACCGCTTGGGACAAGGAGAAAACCCGCGAGCTGTTTCGTCGTTATAAGGAGACCGGCGATCCGGATGCTCGCGAGCAGCTCGTCATGTCCCATATGAACCTGGTAAGGTTTCTTGCCAACAAATTTAAGAACCGCGGCGAGCCGCTCGATGACCTTTTGCAGGTCGGGTACTTGGGCTTGCTCAAGGCTATCGATCGCTTTGATCCTGAGCGCGGACTCGAGTTCACGACGTTTGCCACGCCCACCATCTTGGGCGAGATTAAGCGCCACTTCCGCGACAAGGGCTGGAGCGTGCGCGTGCCCCGTCGTTTGCAGGAGCTCTCGGCCAAGGTCAACCAGGCTACCGATAAGCTCACCAACGAGCTGCAGCGTTCGCCCAAGGTTGAGGAAATCGCCGAATACCTGGACGTGACCGTCGACGAGGTGCTCGAAGCCATGGAGTCGTCCTCGGCCTACACCTCGGTGCCCATCGAGGCCCCCGGTGCGTCCGATTCCGACGATGCCCCCTCGATTCTCGACCGTTACGCCGACGACGACAACGAGCTCGACTTTACCGATGACCGCCTGGTGATCGAGGAAGCCATTCGCGATTTCTCGCCGCGCGAGCGCGAGGTGATCGAGCTGCGCTTTGTGAAGGGCATGACCCAGATCGAGATCGCCAAGAAGCTGGGTATTTCTCAGGTGCAGGTTTCGCGTCTGCTGCGCCGCACGCTTAAGAAGATTCAGGACAAGATCGACCCCGACGGAGTGATGATTCGTTCATGAGTGAGCACCCCCAACAAACCGATCGCGTGCTGCGCGACACCCGCATTCTGACGCTTCGCATTTGGGCTGTTGTCGGCTGCATTGTCATCGCCGCTGTCATCTTTAACCTTATGGGCATCCTGGCACCGGTTATTGAGTTTCTTGCCGTCGGCTCCATCATTGCTTTTGTGATGTCCCCGATCACCAACTGGCTCGAGCACCATGGCGTGAATCGCGGCATCGGTTCGCTTATCGCGCTAATTGTTGTTGTTGCCGTGCTCGTCGGTGTCGTTTGTATCTTGTCGCCGATTCTCTTTGGTCAGATCATGGAAGTCCTGAGCCGCCTGCCTGAGCAGCTTCGTGTTGCGGGTGGCGACCTCAACGAGATGATCTCGCATGCCAAGACGCTTAACAACACGCCGCTCAAGGAGTATCTGGACGATAATCTTTCGTCGCTTGTTACCGTGGCATCGAAGTACGTGTCTCAGATCGCTGCCGAGCTTGGCCGCGGTGTGTTCCCGCTCATCACCAATACGGCCTCGCAGTTGTTCGTGCTCTTCCTTGGTCTGGTGCTTGCGTACTGGATGGCCTGCGACTACCCTCGCATGCACCACGAGATTTGCACCATCATCGGTCAGGAGAAGGAGACCTCGTACCGCTTTATGGTCGCCATCCTTTCTCGCTCTGTCGGCGGCTACATGCGCGGTATGGTCGTGACGTCCATCTGCGGTGGTTTCCTCGCTTTTATCGGTTTTATTATCATCGGCCATCCGTATGCGGCGCTCATGGCTATCTTTACCGGCATCATGCATTTGGTTCCGGTCGTCGGTCCCTGGGTGAGCGCAGCAATCGCCACGGTGCTCGGTTTCATGTTCAGCCCCATGTTGGCGTTGTGGACGCTCGTCGTGACGATGGTCGCGCAAAACGTTACCGATAACGTGATTTCGCCCAAGGTCATGCAGAGCTCGGTGCAGGTGCATCCCATCATGAGCCTCACGGCGCTCGTTATTGGCTCGGCACTCATGGGCCCCATCGGCATGATTATTGCCATCCCGCTGTGTGCGGCCCTCAAGGGTATCTTCGTGTACTACTTCGAGAATGAGACCGGCCGCCAGCTTGTGGCTTATGACGGCGCCGTGTTTAAGGGCACGCCGTACCGCGATGCCGATGGCAACCCGGTCGCCGCCTACGATGCGCTCGGCGATGACACCTTCATTTACGAGTCCGAGCTCATCGGCAACGAGACTGCGCCCGAGGCCAAGGCCATGCCCAAGCCCGAGTTTGATAATCCCTGGATTAAGCTCTCTGGCCTGCAGCCCGATGCCACGGGCTTCTTCAAGAACCCCTTTGCCAAGGACGATGACTCCAACACGGACGACGATACCAAAACCGGCATCGACGGCTCCATGGACGACTCGGATTCTAAATAGGTCCTATTAACGTTTCTTGAAGTTGTAAATGACAAGAAACGCGAGCAGAGCGATTGATAAGGGGCCGGCAACATAGAAAAAGAGAATGTCAATTGCACGTAGAGTGTAATAAGCCTTATCGCCGGACATTACTGCATACAACACGTAGCCAAATGCTGGTTGGTTTGCGTACCAGCAGGTGAAAGCCAAAAGCGTTAAAAGTGCCGCTAACAGAAGTGCATTGAGGAAAAATCGTTTGCTTTTCATCGATCGCTCCTTCCGGGTGACTCTTATATGTAATTCTACAGCAGCCCTTTTTCAAAGGATCGCACAGTACTAAATAACGTGCACTTTCGCTGTAGGGTCGCTGTTTGGCGGCCCTCTTTTTTGCACAGGCGCGGTGGGATGGTAATATCGTTACGTTTGAACTGTTTCGATGTGAAACCGAGGAGATTCCCTCTATGAGTGCTGACTACCCGTCAATGACTACGGCCGAGATCCGCTCTAAGTTCCTCAACTTCTTTGAGGAGCGCGGTCTTAAGCTCTATCCTTCTTCGTCCCTCGTCCCCGACGACCCTTCGCTGCTGCTTGCCAACGCCGGTATGAACCAGTTTAAGGAGTACTACCAGGGCAAGAAGACCATGAAGGAGATCGGCGCGATCTCCTGCCAGAAGTGCGTCCGCACCAACGACATCGATTGCATCGGCGAAGACGGCCGTCACCTGTCCTTCTTCGAGATGCTCGGCGACTTCTCCTTTGGCGGCGTCTCCAAGCAGCAGGCCTGCGCTTGGGCCTTTGAGCTCATTACCAAGGAGTTCAAGCTGCCGCTCGACCGCCTGTACTTCACCGTCTTTACCGAAGACGACGAGACCCACGACGTGTGGCGCTCTCTGGGCGTTGCCGAGGATCACATCTCCCGCCTGGGCGAGGACGACAACTTCTGGGCCGCTGGCCCCACCGGCCCCTGCGGTCCGTGCTCCGAGATCTACTTTGACATGGGCGAGGAGGTCGGTTGCGGCAGCCCCGACTGCAA
>CATWID010000079.1 GCA_958350755.1 uncultured Collinsella sp. | reverse complement strand
CGTCCAGGCGCTGGGGGCGCAAAGTGCGGTCGACATCGAGGTCCTCGGCCGTCAGCTCCGAGCCCACCATGCGCTCGCCGTGCGCCATGGATGCCGCCGGCGAGTTGCCGGGCGTCGCCCACAGGTCCTGAGAGTCATCGGCTTCCCACATCACGCATCCATTCCGAGTCGCTTAAGCGCCGCGCCGAGCAGATCCTCGACACGCATATTCTGCCCATCATACCCGCTCAGGGCAACATCGGTCTCCTGCGGGCTAAAGCCCATGGAAAGGAGCGCCGCACGGGCGTCATCGATGGCCGAGGGAGCGGCAGCGGGCACGGGCATCACAACCTGGCCGGGAATCACGTCGACCGGCACAAAGCCCTTGTCCTTGGCAAAGGTGCTCTTGAGCTCCAGGATCAGACGCTGAGCTGTCTTTTTGCCCACACCGGGCACCTTGGCCATGCCCTTGTCGTCCTCGGCCATCACCAGCGAATACAATTGCCCTACGGTATAGGTGGAAAGCACGGCGAGCGCCAAGCGCGGGCCAACGCCCGAGACGGACACGAGCCGGTCGAACATCGTGCGCTCATCCTTAGAGGAAAAACCGAAAAGTGTCATAGCGTCCTCGCGCACCTGCATACGGGTATAGAGGCGCACCTCACCGCCGGGCGTCGGCAACGAGGCCGCAGTGCTGCCCGAGATGCCGAGTTCAAAGCCAACGCCCGACACGTCGACGACAGCAGAGCTCATCGTGGCCTCGACAAGCGTTCCGTGGAGCTGGGAGATCATCAGTATCCGGTTCCTCTCTGTTGATAGAACTCGCCACCGGTGAGGGCGCGGGTGCGGCTGAGGTTTACGTGGCAGATGGCGCAAGCCAGGGCATCGGCGGCATGGTCGGGATGAGGGTCGTGGTCGAGCTGCGTGAGCGTGCGCACCATGTAGGCGACCTGCCGCTTGTCCGCGGCGCCGGTACCCACCACAGCCTGCTTGATCTGCATAGGCGTGTACTCGCCGATCTCGAGCGCGCACTCCGAAAGCGCCACGAGTGCGGCACCGCGGGCATGTGCCGTGGGGATTGCCGAGCGGACATTAGCGCCAAAGTAGATACTCTCGATAGCAGCGGTATCGGGTCGATAACGCTCGACGACACCCTTAAGGTCATGGGCGATATGCGACAGGCGCACCGCGAGCGGACTTCCGGCACTGGTCTCGATGCAGCCATAGGCACGGCAGCGAACCTCGCCACGCCGCTCCTCGATAATCCCCCAACCCGTATGAGCCAAACCGGGGTCAATGCCCAAGATAACCAAACCAACCTCCCCTCGTCTTTTACCAAGCGCAAGGCAAGGCCCCGCGCATCATTCACGAACGTCTGTTCTAGAATAACACAATAGCGGCCGCATCTAGCAAGCAAGGTTGAACCATAGGTTGAGCATAAGTCAGCGAGCGAGTCCCTGCCGTGGCAAGGTGTCGCGAAAGAGGAGCGCCGCGTACTTTTGTACGCAAGCGACGGTTTGAGCGGCAGATTGCCCGGCAGGGGCTCGCGCAGCGTCGACTCGTTACGCGGTTTGGCAAAACCGCGTAACCTTTTTAGTTCTGCGAGAAGAACGGGAACTGTCGGGGATCAACCGGCGGATGCGGCATCGGGCCACCCTGGGGCCCACCCTGCGGGCCACCCTGGCCGCCCATCATCTTATCGATGGCGTCCTGAACCTCGCCCTCGAACTTTTTCATTCCCTCGTGTAAACGACGCTGACCGTCTTCAGAGCGCAACTCCTCCATTTGTTCGGGCGAAATACCCAGTAGCTCGCCCAGCACGCCCATCATCTCGTTTCGCACGCGCTCACTAGTATCCTCGTCAGCAAAACGGCGCACCTCGGCGCGCGCCAGCGAATCGACCGTCATACGCTCCTTGCCGTTAAGCCCCAGGTCGGACCACGCGAGCATGTACGGCCAGGAGCGCTCGGCAAACGAACGGGACGAAACGATCGGCGCCGTCGGCAACATGCGGCGGGCAGCCTCACCCTGTCGAACGAGCATCAGCAGCAGCGAGCAGGCCTCAGGCTTGCCAGCGGCCATCGGGATGTCGTCGAAAGATCGATTGCGGTCCACGTGCGCCTCAAGCGCGCCATCGATCTCACCCGGCTCGACCCCGCCGAGCAGCTGTGCCGCGCGGTCGAGCATATCGACCGGACCGTCGAGCGTCGAGAGCGCCTGCGCCAGCACTCGCTCCATACAATCTTCCACCGCGTTGAGCGTCACGAGCTCTTGGGGCACCACGGCAGACGTGCGGTTGCGCACGCGCGCCACAAACTCAAGCGTCGACAGGTACACATCGCCAAAGGGCGCATAATCGCCCTGGTAGCCGCCGCAAAGCGCCGGCGCCGCCAGTGCGTACTCGGTTTTGGACAGCGGGCTCAGCGCCATCGCACCCAACTCGAGCGCCGTGTCCTCCAGCATGAGGCCCAGCGTGCGAGAGCGCAGGCGCTCGGCGTCGCCCGCCGACACATCGCGGTCGAGCACGCGCGCGGCATCCGGCGCATCGCGCTCAACCGTGCGAATATGCAGGCGCTCGGCAATGGCGCGAACGGCGGCACAGCGAGCAGCCTCGGCCTCCTCCTGCGCCGGCGTAAAGATGCGGTTGCGCCCCAGCACCAGGCCAATCACATTACGTGGGCCCAGAGCGTCGACGGCCAGCGCCGCCAGCAGGGACGACGGCAAGTCGCCCTCGAGTGCCACCACGGCGCGCGACGCACCGTGGGCCCGGGCGTTGTCGCGCACGGCGAGCACCAGCGCCTGCCACAGCCACTCCTCGGAACGGAACTCGGGCAGTTCGTGATCTTCCAGGGCATCGAGCATCACGCCGCGCTGAATCTCCTGAACCAGCAGGCTCTCCTCAAAACACGGCGCTTGGGCCACCACGCGACCGCAGTCGTCGAGCACAAACGAACCGCCGGTATACACCGACTCGTCATAGGCACCGACCGGCGCCATACAGGCAAACCACACACTGCGCTTGGATGCGATCTTGCGGTAGGCGCCGCTGCGAACGGCGGCAATGGCGGCAGTCTCGCGGTCGGTCATGTCAAACGCATTGAATTGGAAATACGCAATGAGGTCAACACCGGTCGGCAACATCTCGAGTTCGCGGTCCAAGTCAAAAATCACGGCGATGCGCACGCCGTCCACGTCGAACACCGGCGGCGCCCAACGCGTGTCGTTGTTCTCGCCACGCTGCAGGGCAATGCTCGAACGCGCCGGCACCACATGACCGTCCTTGAGCATCATGTAGTCGAGCAGCGGCTGGCCCTCAAACGAAACCGCCGCGGGCACGATGCAGATCATGTCAAGCTCCTGGATACGCTCGGCGACACCAGTCAAGCCGGCAAGCATGTCGTGCTCAAAGTCGGCAGTGCCCACCAGGCCCCCGGGCATGGCGCCCATAAAGAGCGGAGCCGGAACGCACAGCACGCGCGCCCCGCGCTCGTGGGCCAGACGAGCCTGGTCCTCGATGCGGCCGCAAATGCCCTCAATATCACCCAGGCGCATATCGATCTGTGCAAGCGCGAGCTTCATGGCTCAGCCCTTTCCGTCGTAAACCATCGTTGTCGTAGTAAAAGCGCCGGCCGCATAATGCAGCCGGCGCTCGCATGTGCATATGCTAGCTATGATACCCCGAGCGGGGGCGCGCTCCTAGAACGTCGCGGACCACAGCCCGTGCAGGTTGCAATAGGCATAGACGGTACCGGTCTTGGAGCCGCCCGCGAAAAACGTCGCGGGCTTCATGCCGGGCTCAAGGTAATGGACCTCTAAGCGGCCCTCGGCCTCAAGGGCGATCCACTCAATATAGTGCTCGGGCAGGCTGGGGTGCTCGACCGAGCCAACGCGTGCGCGAATCACGTGACCGTCTCGCTCGGTCTCGACAACAGGCACGTGCTTCTCGTGCGCCGCGTCCTCAGTGTTTGCGGTCAGTTCCGTGCAACCGGCAGGGGTTGCAACGTCGTTGCCAAGGGCGGCAATGAGCTTACCGTCGGGGTCCTTAAAGAATTTCGCCATGATGTTCTCCTTTGCTGACGTGCCAATGTTCTTGATGGTTCTTATGCCCAAAGGCAGACAAACCATCCACGGCATTGCAAATGAACACATAACGGGCGGGGACGATGGGGCAGCGTGCGCTATCCGCCCTGGCGGCCCCACCCGAGCGGGTTAGCGCCCGTCGCCGCCCAGCAGCGCCAGAACATCTTCGCGGGTAAACAGCGCCGACGAGATGCCGTCGCCGCCGAGCACGCTGTTGACCAGGTCGCGCTTGGACTCCTGCATCTGCATGATGCGCTCCTCGATCGTGTCCTTGGCGATGAGCTTGTACACGGTCACGGTATGTTGCTGGCCAATACGATGCGCGCGGTCGGTCGCTTGGTCCTGCGCCGCCACGTTCCACCACGGGTCGTAGTGGATGACCACGTCGGCCGCCGTCAGGTTAAGGCCCACGCCGCCCGCCTTGAGCGAAATCAAAAAGACCGGGACCTCGCCCGCTTGGAACTGCGCGACCATCTTGGCGCGGCTCTCCTTAGATGAAGCGCCCGTGAGCTTAAGGAAGGCGATGTCCTCCTTGGCCAAGCGCTTACCGATGATATCGAGCATACCCGTAAACTGGCTGAACAACAGGATGCGATGCCCGCCGTCGAGTGCGCCGTGCACGAGCTCCATACACGTATCGAGCTTTGCGCTCCCCGCCTTGTAATCCTCGTAGTGTAGACGTGGGTCGCAGCAGATCTGGCGCAGCTTGGTGAGCTCGGCGAGCACCTTGAGCTTGTCCTTCTTAAACTCCCCAGCCTCGCGGTGCTGCACCTGCTGGGCGATGCGGTCCTGGTTGGCCAGGTAGAGCTTGCGTTGTTCGCCGGTAAGCTGTGCCATGACGGTGTCCTCGATCTTCTCGGGCAGGTCGGCCACCACGTCTTCCTTAACACGGCGCAGCACAAACGGCGACACGAGCGCCTGCAGGCGAGCGGCGCTATCGCCCTCGGCATGCTCGACGGGGCTCTCAAAGCGCTTGGCAAACGACTCGCGCGTCCCCAAAAGGCCCGGCATCAAAAAGTCGAAGATGCTCCAGAGCTCGGACAGGCGGTTTTCGATGGGCGTGCCCGTCAGGGCAAAGCGCACGCCGGCAGGCAGGCGCTTGGCAGCGCGCGCCACCTGCGTGAGCGGATTTTTAATGTACTGTGCCTCATCGAGCACCACGCGGGCAAAATCCTGCTCGACGTACTCGTCGATATCGCGCCGCATAAGGTCATACGACGTTACGACCACGTTATGCTCGGCCACGCCGGCAATCTGTACACGACGTTGAGCCTTGGCGCCCACAATGGCGCACACATCGAGCGACGGGGCAAAGCGCTCCAGCTCGGCAGTCCAGTTGTACACGAGTGAGGCCGGGCATACCACGAGCGTGGGCTTGGTGTCCCCCGCCTCCACGCGCGCCAGGATATGCGCGATCATCTGGAGCGTTTTGCCCAGGCCCATGTCGTCGGCCAAGATGCCGCCAAGGCCCAGGTGTTCGAGCGAGCCGAGCCACTGGTATCCGTCGACCTGGTAGCCGCGCATCGTTGCCTTGAGCGATGCCGGCACCGTAAAGTCCATCTTGCCGAGCGTGTCCAGGCGCTCGACGGTGCGGCGGAACGCAGCGTCGCGATCGGCCTCGAGCGCCGGCGTGCGTGCGAGCATGCTATCGACAAAAAGGGTACTCGACGCGGGAAGCGACACGCCGTCGAGCAGGTCGACGGCATCGACGCCTAGGTCCTCGGCAAGACCAAACGCGGCACGCGCTCCCTCATCCAGGCGCACGATGTCGCCGGACGTCAGGCGCGCGAACGTCTGGTGGCGCTTGTACGAGTCCAGATAGATGGCAAGATCTGCCGCCGAAAGGCCGCTCGCGCCCAGTTCGACATCGAGCAGGTTACTCTTGACGGTCGCGCGCACCGAGAGCTTGGGCGCAGGGCGGACCGAAATCTGGCGCAGACGGTCGCTGAGCATGACCTCGCCCAGCTCGGACAGGGCAGACAGGCCCTCGGTCAGCAAGTGGAACAGGCTCTCGTCATCGCGCTCCTCAAACGCCAGGCCGCCCTCGTAGAAATCGAAGTACATGGCAGCCGTGTCCATAACGCGAAACTCCGCCAGCGTATCGCGGGGCGGAACGCCGGGGCGTTGCTCTTCGAAAGGACTGCCCGGAGCACCAAGACTAAAGAGATCAGCCGACCAATCGCCGTAGGTAACCGTAATTTTGCAGGTCACAAGACCATCGTCGACGCCGATTGCCATGGCAAAGCTCGCCTCGGGTGCCACAGTATCGAGCGCGGCGGGCGCGGTGAGGTCGGTATAGTCGCGCAAAATGGGCAGCGCCATACGGCAGAACTCACCCACCTGCTCGGCGGCAATATGGGCGGGCGTGCGGCACGGCAGCAAGCGCGACAAAAAAGGTGCGGCATGCTGAGCAAATGCAGCGTCGGTACGGCGCGCGCGGCGCGTGTCAACCAAGTAGGCGGCCTCGCCCGACGCAAAGCAGTACATATCGGCGGGCAGGCGCAGGTCATAGCTACCACCAGCCGCCGGCGCGATTTTGGCGGCAAGAAGTGGTGGGCGCTTAGCGGACGCCTCGTCCTCCCCTTGCGGAGACAGCTCAACCGCCACGTCGTAGGTGCGACGCGTCGTCGTCCCCCGCGACCAGGCGGGCTCAAAAGAGATGGTCTGGCCGCGCAGCAGGTCCAGCACATATACGATGCTATGCT
>CATWID010000078.1 GCA_958350755.1 uncultured Collinsella sp. | reverse complement strand
GCGGGTGGTTTCTGATGCGACGCGCTGCGCGCCCCGCACAGGCTAAAGCCTGTAAATAAAAATACCCCCGATTCCAAGCGGAAATCGGGGATATCTCATCGGGTGGCTTTCAAGCAGTTTGCAAAACTGCAGGTCGCAGACCTTCATTGCTAGTAGGAGAAATGAGTAGTCTCGGGTGGCTTGCCCATGAGTTGACGAATAAGTTGGAGCTTCGCCATTGGCTCAATCGCTTCGCGCGCTCGATAAACTTGTTTAGTAAAAGGCGGATCGGTCACCGATGGACGCGCGACAAGAAACACGTACCTCCAGTGGTTCAAGCACGGCGCGCGTGAGGATCTCTGCAAGCAACCACCTGGTACGCTACTGTTGCCAACGTGGCTTAGCGGACTGGCGAATCCCGCCCCGTGCGCGTCATCATCCAATCAAACGCCCTGGCAAGCAGCAGCACCGCCAATCACACTACGTTCTTACGGTGCCCTCTGCGATAATATTAGCGAATTGTGTTTTCACCTCGCAGCTACGGAGACATTAGATGATTACGCTGGACAATCTTCGCGACGCACTTAGGGCTCTGTGCTACGAGCCGTCGGGCGACGGCACCGTTTATCAGAAATCCTGGGAAGAGACCAGCGCGCAAATCACGGTCGATTTTTCCAAGAAACGCATCGGCTACCCGAAAGACCTGGGGTTCAAGGTCAACAAAGACACAACTTGTAACTTCTCCGATAACGAGAACTTCGTCGTACTCGCCTGCGTAACCATGCTCCTCGACAAAGGATATCGCCCCGAATCACTCGAGCTGGAGCGCGAATGGGCCCTTGGGCACGAACAAAAGAGCGGCCGCGCTGATATCTGCATTAATGACGAGAGGGGCGACACACTCGCAATCGTCGAATGCAAGACCCCTGGAACCGAGTTCAAAAACGAATTCAAGAACATGCAGTCAGACGGAGGGCAACTCCTCTCCTATTGGCAACAAGAGCGCGCGACTCGCTGGTTGGTACTCTTTGCATGCGATTTCATCAACAACGAAATTGTGCCAGACCAGGTTTCAATTAACTGCAGCGATGACGAGAACTTCATCGCGCTCGCCAAACGCGATGACACCATTGCGCTCTACCGCGACGCCCATACAGTGGAACAGCTCCATCAAGTTTGGACGGAAACGTACAACCAACAAGTCGAGGGAAACATCCTCTTTGGCGATAGGTCGACGGCATACCACCCGATGGTTCCTCCCCTTCTCAAGAAGGACCTTGTCGACTTCAGGGCCGAAGACAGCATCGTCAACCGCTTCGAGGAAATCCTTCGCCACAACAACGTCTCCGATAAAGAGAACGCCTTCAATCGCCTTATTGCGCTCTTTATCGCGAAGCTCCAAGACGAGCTCTCGAAAATGCCAACCCAGGAGATTGAGTTCCAATACCGCCAAGGACGCGACACCTACGAAACGCTCCAGGACAGACTCCAGAGACTCCACTCAGACGGCATGAGAAAGCTCATGCGGGAAGAGGTCCTGTACGTTCCCAACAACTACGCCGAAAACCTCATAAGCAACTATACGGGCCAGCACCGCAAGAAGCTCATCGAGGAGCTGAACGGCACGCTGCGCAAGCTCAAGTTCTATACCAACAATGACTTTGCGTTCAAAGACGTCCACAACGAGGAACTCTTTCTTCAGAACGGCAAGGTACTCGTAGAGACGGTGCAACTTCTACAGCCGTATCGCATCGTAGGAACTCAAGACATTCAATTCTTGGGCGACCTCTTCGAACAGCTCCTTAATCAGGGCTTTAAGCAAAACGAGGGCCAATTCTTCACACCTGTGCCCATCACCCGTTTTATTTGGAAGTCACTCCCACTCGACAGCATCGTGCAGGACGAGGCTGGTGCCGTACACTATCCACGCGTTATCGATTACGCCTGTGGCGCGGGGCACTTTCTCACAGAAGGATTCGAAGAAATCTCCGACGCCGCATGCCAATATGATCCGACCATAGAGGATGACCTCGGAGACGCCGACTGGGTCAGAGACAATCTCGTCGGCATCGAGAAGGACTATCGACTCGCTCGCGTTTCCAAGGTCTCGTTCTACATGCATGGCGCAGGGCAGAGCAACGTGGTCTTCGGCGACGGACTTGAAAATTATCCCGACAAGGGAATCGACAGCCGAACCGACAGGGGACGCTTCGACATTCTTGTCGCCAATCCCCCGTACTCTGTAGCGGCCTTCAAACCGCATCTCAAGCTTCACAACAACGAACTCAAAGTGCTGGAAACCATCAGCGATAGCGGCTCGGAAATCGAGACCCTCTTTGTCGAGCGTGCGGCACAGCTTGTTCGGCCCGGAGGCTACGCCGCCATCGTCCTCCCCACCTCGATCCTCGACAAGAGCACGAGCTCGAGTTTCATGGCCGCACGCGATGTGCTTTTGAGCTCCTTCGAGATCGTCTCCATCGCCAGGTTTGGATCAGGCACATTCGCGGCCACAGGAACAAACGTCGCAATTATGTTCCTACGTCGCTTTGACGAGATCCCGCCCCGCAATGCGAACGCACTTGATTTCGTTGACGCTGTTTTTGAGCGCAGGAAGCTCACTGGCTGGAGAGACGAAAGCGCTTTCAACGCTTATCTCGGCACAATTAATGTAGACGGAGATACTTACCGGGCTTTTCTCGCAGGAGAGGCTAACTGGAACGAATGGGCAAACACTCGCCACTTCAGCGTTTATTGCCATCTTTTCGAATCATCGAAGGAGCTCAAGACCCTTCGGAAGAGCAAGACTTGGAAGGCGGCCGACAAGAACTCACGGCTCAAAGCAGAGAACGAGCTGTTCTATCGCCATGCGCACAAGGAAGAGCGCAAACGCCTGCGCGTTTGGGGTCTCGTCTGCGGCGAACAGACGCTCATCATCAACTCACCTAACACGACCAAGGAAATCGCCTCTTTCCTTGGCTACAAATGGAGCAATCGCAAAGGCAACGAGGGGATACAGCCCATCGATGGTGAGGGCGTGCTCTATTCGGACAACGAATCGGACGACACGAACTCGCTAAGCGGCATCATCAGAGCATGGTTCTCCGGCGAGCAGGTTGAGCCCGGCGACCTTGCCCAGTACTACTACTATGCCAAGACCGCCGATTTCATTGACTTTGATGCCGATAAGTTCGACGAGACTCTTACGATTCCCCGCTCTTTCTACAAGCCCCGCTCGTTCGCCCAGGGCACCGTAGTCAAGACGCTTAGAGACATCACATCCTACGTTACCAACAGCGTGGCCCAGAGTTCCATCACCACCGACACTTACGTAACAACGGAAAACATGGTCAAGGACCGTGGCGGCATAACCGCCTATGGCGGAGAGCTTCCGGCAAGTGATGGCACCGCATACAAGAAGGGAGACACGCTCGTCTCCAATATTCGCCCCTATCTGCAGAAGATTTGGCTCGCAGACCGCGATGGGGCGTGCTCCAAGGATGTTTTGGTATTCCGAAGCATAAATACCGACAGCCTATTGCCCGAGTTTCTCCATCTGCTCCTGTGGCAGAAGGACTTCTTCGACTACGATATGTCCACCTTCACGGGAACCGGCAGGCCTCGCGGAGACAAGGATGAGCTGCTCAAATACCCCATCCCAGTCCCGACGCTCTCCGAGCAGAGAGCCCTCATCGACGATTTCAATCGCTTAACAGATGAAATCAATAGCAAACGACAGCAAATCGCCGCTCTCAAGGAGAGCGTCAAATCACGGTTTGTAGAGATATTCGCATCCTTTGATGGCTGTGAAAAACTCCCGCTATGCAACTGCGTTGATTGTGTCGAGTCCGGAAAGAGCCCAAAGTGTCTGACGACTCCGCGAGCTGGATCGGAGCCAGCTGTCCTTAAGCTCAGTGCCATTTCTACTGGTACATACTGCGAGGATCAGAACAAGGCGCTTCCGCTCGACAGCGAGCCTGTTATTAGCAAGTTTGTGCGGGATGGCGACATCCTTCTCGCTCGCAAGAACACTCCCGAGCTTGTTGGGCGCTCTGTTCTCGTTAGGCATACTGATGGCGGTATCATGTTTCCAGACATAGTGTTTCGTATGCATCCGTTGCCTATCGTCGACGGGGCATATCTCTCTCATCTGCTTTCCGAAACGATGCTTAATTCGATTCGTTCGCTTGCGCATGGCTCTGCTAAATCAATGAGTAATATTCCAAAGACCGAACTTGAAAAGCTGTTGATTCCGATACCACCCGCAAGCCTTCAGCGCCAGTTCGCCGACTTCGTCACCCAGGTCGACAAATCGCAATTTGCACTCGAGCAAGAGGTCGACGCCCTTTCCGCAGAGCGCGACGCCCTTCTAGACCGATTCCTCGCGTGATACGTTCCTCCCATCCATATCGGGATGGGAGGAACTGATGCACACGACGATCGAAATAGCAAACGCGGTTCTCACAAAAATGCAGGCACTCGTTAGCGGCGAAGTGCTTTCGTATCTCGAGAGCGTCCTTATGAGCGAACTCAGGGGCATCGAACTTGAAGTGAACGCGCTCAGCAATGTCGAAGACGAGGCCTCAAAGTACATGGAGCGATTCCTCGCAGCCAAAACCATCGAGGGATGCTCGCCTAAGACCATCAGGTACTACAAGGCCACACTTACAAGGGCGCTCGAAGCAATCAAAAAACCAATTGTCCGGATTAGTTCAGATGACTTACGAACATACCTGAGCGAATATCCCATGGGTAATAACGCAGGGAGCATCACCGTCGACAACGTCAGGCGCATCCTGTCGTCATTCTTCTCTTGGCTTGAAGACGAGAACCATATACTCAAAAGCCCTGCACGACGCATTAAAAAGATTCGCTCAAAGAGAACGGTCAAGTCCGTATATTCTGATGAAGAACTTATAGCCCTCACAGACGCCTGTTCTTGCAAGAGGGATCTGGCAATCATCAACCTTCTTAGTTCAACAGGGATGAGAATAGGCGAACTCGTCTCGCTCAATCGAGAAGACGTTGATCTAAATCGGCGAGAGTGCATTGTACTCGGAAAGGGCAACAAAGAGAGAGTCGTCTATTTTGATGCGACTACAAAGCTGCACCTAAACAACTACCTGCAAGAACGCAGCGATAACGTCGCCGCGCTATTCTGTAGTCTCACAAAGCCGAGTTCTAGGCTGCAAGTAAGCGGAGTCGAGCTCCGCCTTCGCTCCTTGGGAACAAAAGCAGGCGTCAAACACGTCCACCCACATAAGTTCAGGAGAACGCTGGCCACCAAAGCAATTGGAAAAGGAATGCCCATCGAGCAGGTGCAGAAGCTGCTTGGCCATCAAAAGATTGATACAACGTTGATGTACGCAATGGTCGATCAGGACAACGTAAGGGACTCTCATAGAAGGTATATCTGTTAAGTCAAATCACGGTTTGTAGAGGTATTTGGCGATCCGGTCGATGGTAAAAAATGGCCTTTCGTTAGGCTTGAAGACCTCTGTACCAAGTTGGGTTCCGGAGCAACGCCACGAGGTGGCAAAACGGCATACAAGGCCGAAGGTGTTCCGCTGGTCAGAAGTATGAATGTTCACAACGGTCGTTTCGTGTGGAAGGACCTTGCTTGTATTGATGATGAACAAGCCGCAAAACTAGAAGGCGTCACGCTGATGAAGGGTGACGTGCTTCTGAATATTACTGGCGCTTCGGTTGCTCGTTCATGTCTTTTGCCAGATGAATTGGCTGGTGGACGTGTTAATCAGCATGTCTCAATTGTCAGAGTCGACCAAAAACGGATGCTGCCGGTGCTATTGAACACGGTGCTGATCAGTGATTCGTATCAGAGACTCCTGCTAAACGGCTCAAGAGCGGCTGGAGCAACAAGGGAGGCAATTACCAAAGAAGCTCTAAAGAGAATGACGGTTCCCTTGCCTCCCCTTGAGCTTCAGCAAGAGTTCGCCTCTTTCGTCGCTCAGGTCGACAAATCGCAATTTATCATCCACCAAGATCTTCACGGCTTTTGAAAAGACAGATAGTTACATGTCCAACGCTACAGAAGCCCGAGGACCGTCGCCTTTGATAGCATCTCGTAGGCTCGCGGATATGTCTCTTTGTCGCGCTCGGCCATAAATGCCCAGTTCGCCGTCACGTCAGCCGCCCTCACCATAGCCACCTTGGAGGAGTCGACATAGGAGACTGTAATCTTGGGCAGCCAGGCGCTAAATACAGGAGGGTAGGAGGTCTGCCACGTTGGGTTGAACATGCCGCAGCGCAGCTCCTCATCAACCGATTCTGCCAGGTTGTACTTTCCGTCGATCGAAGTCGAATGCTCGTCAACCACAACAGAAACCGCGTCAACCTCACTCGCGGCAATTCCCTGAAGCCTCAGCGCGTCAACGATGCCGGACTTCACGCCACGCTTTAGAGCGTAGTCAAGATACCTTTGCTTGCGCCTTTTCGAGCTTGAATTCTCAGAGCAAGTGCAACACCTCTGAGTAGTGGACCTCGTAGGGCGTCCTGAACCCCAGGCGTTTGTGGGGTCTGCGGTTGATGGCATCGTACACCCGCTCGACCTCCTCGTCCGAGACCGCAGAGAAGCCGGTCCCCTTCGGGAAGTACTCGCGCAACAGACCGTCTGTGTTTAGTCAAGCCTGATTTTCGGTTTGGGGCTGCGGTGGAAATCCTGGTCCTCTTTTGGTCCAGGATTTCCACCGCAGTACGGGTCAGGGGCGCGAAATCGGCTTGTATAAATTATTCCCACTCGATGGCGTCGGTTCTGCCGTCCCGTCATTCCAGTTACACCCAGTTTTCGGCATCGACACGGAACGCGTGCCGCCGAATGACGCGATGTCGCGTTTC
>CATWID010000077.1 GCA_958350755.1 uncultured Collinsella sp. | reverse complement strand
TGCACAGGCAGTGATCGTAGCCACGGGCCTGCTTGATCTGCGGGTCGTCGGCCTCCATGCCGGGTGCGACGGGGCGAAGCTCGCGAAAGTCAAACGGTGTTCCCTCGACCGGAGCAATCTCGCCGGTGGGGATGTTCTGCTCGTTAATGGGCAGGTAGTGGGCGGCGTTGGCGACAAAGAAATGTTCGCAGTCCATGCCGGCGTTATGGCCTGCAAGGTTAAAGTACGTGTGGTTGGTCATGGACACGTAGGTGGCGCGGTCGCTCTCGCAGCCATAATCGATGCGGAAGACGCCGGTGCGCGTAACGGTAAACACGGCCGTAAAGGTTCGGTTGCCGGGCAGGCCCAGCTCGCCATCCTTAAGCGAGGTGGTCATGCGCACGGCGTTATGGACCTCGTCGAGCTCAACATCCCACACACGTTTGTGCAGGCCGTGCTCAAGGTCGCTGTGCAGGTTGTTGGCGCCCTCGTTGGCGGGCATATGCCAGTCCGTGCCGTCGATGGCGATCGTGGCGCCAGCGGTGCGGTTTGCCACAGGGCCGATGGTCGCGCCAAAGCAGGCGGGGTTGTCAAAGTAATCCTCGAGCTTATCGAAGCCCAGCACCACATCGCGCACGTTGCCGGGAATGTCGGGCACATCGATACCAAGCACCGTGGCGCCATAGTCCATAATGCGAACGCAGATCTCGGGCCCGTCGAGGGTGTAACGATGAACGGGGGTACCGCACGGCGCGGTGCCGAAAAGCTCGGAAGTGATCATTTGGTTCCTAACATCGAGGTATTTCCGACAAACTGTAGCGCGAACAGGCGAGATTATCACTACACCCCACTAAAGCTGGGGGTATTTTTCTCAAAAAAGTGATGATTGGAGCTGTGCGGGCGTTCATTTTTGACGCGTACGAGTCTGATACAATTTGTTCGTTACTGTTTGAATGATATGCGCGCAAAGAACGGCGAGGATTCATCGTGATTAAGGCAGAGCGACAGGATAAGGTTCGTCAGCTGCTCGAGGAGCAGGGCACGGTCTCGGTCAAAGAGATTTCGGATGCGTTGGGCGTTTCGGACATGACGATTCGCCGCGACCTCGAAGAACTTGCGAGCCTAGGCGAGATTGAGCGCGTGCACGGCGGAGCCCGCAGTGCACAGGGCCGTCCGCACGCTATGTTGCGCCATGAGTATTCGCACAGCGAAAAGCGCACTAAGCATGCCGAGGAAAAGCTGCAGATTGCGCGCCGTGCTGTGGAGCTTATCGAGGAGGGCTCGACCATCTTTTTGGGCACGGGCACCACGGTTGAGCAGATGGCCTCGATGCTGCCGACGTTTCGCCTGCGCATTGTGACCAATTCGCTTTCGGTGTTTAACCTGCTCGAGGCGCGCGAAGACTGCGACCTGTGCCTGGTGGGCGGCATGTACCGTCGCCGCACCGCCGCTTTTGTGGGACCAACGGCCGAGGATACCCTACGTGCGCTGGGCATCGACGCGGCGTTTATCGGTGCCAACGGCATTCTGGACGGCGACGTGTCTACATCCAATATGGATGAGGGTCGTATCCAGCAGCTCGCCTTTAGCAAGGCCGACTCGCGCTATCTGATTGCCGATTCCAGCAAGATTGGCAAGCGCGACTTCTACACCTTCTGCCGCCTGGACAGCCTGGACGCCGTAGTGTGCGAGCCGGGTATTACCGCCGAGAATCGTGCCGCCATCGAGGAACATACACAGGTCATTTGCTAACTAGCGCTACGGGAGACACTGCTGCCCTCTGCCGGCGCGGGGATTATCACTTCAATATGACGTGCAGAATGACACGTAATAAGTAAAAACACCATTTGTGCGTCAAATTTGATGGCGCGTAAAAATTTGCGCGTTATTTTACGCGTCAAAGTGACGTGAAATGACGTGCAAATAGTTTTAGGCAACAAGGGTGAGGCCATTCTGAGATATGGCTAGACTCCGTATCTCGCTTTGATATCCCTTGAGAATGAATCGTAGTCTTCGTAGAGTCCGTCTCTGCTTTCATCTTCGGCGCGGTTCATGCGTTCAAGGAGTTTATCCTTTGGGGGCCCTTGTTTTATTGCTGGCTCGCTATTGGGTATTACAGATTGCAAGAATAATTCCAGAGCATGGACGTCTTTAAGTATGTAGCCCGTCGAACGACCCGCTCCTGTTTTTTCGATTGCACTGCAACTAACAAGCTGGCTGAGGGTTCGTTTAACGGTTACCTCGCTGATATCGGGGCAGTTGGACTGGATGTCGGATTTCTTAATGACGCCGGGTTTCTCCTGAAATAGAGCAGCTATGCGCGCTTGCTTCGACATGGGGCGAGTGTTGAATTCAATCAGGGTGTGCTGTTCGAGCTGTCGGTAAGCCGCCAGTATGGTTCCGAGCATGAACCGGATAAAGGGAACCTCGCTGTTTTCGTTTTCATTCCATCCAGTGGAACTTGCAGCGAGGGCACTGTAGTAGAGCGCCTTGTTGTCTTCAATAAGTCGTTCGATGCTGACGTAGCGCGCAACGTCGTATCCAGTCTTTTCGAGCAGTAGCGTTGTAAGGAGTCGGCTCATCCTGCCATTGCCATCGTTGAAGGGATGAATGCTGACAAAATCGAAGATAAAGCGGAGTGATATAAGGAGGGGATCGCAAGCTTGGCGAGATAGGGCATCGTTGAGGGACCGACAGGCTTCTTCGATAAGTCCCGGGGTTGCTAGAGCCGAAGGAGGTCTAAAGCGCACAAGTCGATTACCTTGATCGTCGATGGAGACGATTTCGTTATCGCTGTCTTTCCAATGGCCCCCATACGAGATTGCTGTGTGTGCCATGAGGTCACGATGCAGCTGCAAAATGACCGATGGTGTTACGGGAATGAAATCGTGCTGCTCGTGAATAAGCGACAGCGCGTCTCGGTACCCAGCGATTTCTTCTTCTGCACGGGAGCTTGGCTTGGTGGAATACGCCATGATTGCTTTGAGCCTTTTTTGGGTGGTAACAATTCCTTCAAGTCCGTTGGAGGATTGGGTGCTTTGGATCTTAGCTTCCTCCATAAGGGACGATAGAAGCTCGGGTTTGACTTGGCTCAGAACAAGTTGTCGGCCTTTATGCTCGCGTATCGAGAGAAGGAGATTGGTGATTGGGGTTGCTTCGAGTTCCGCTGGGACTGTGGCGTAATCAAACTGGCGCATGTGGCTCCTTTCAGTATCACGAACATACTTTCGGTATCATAATAACATGAAATGATACCGAAAGTATGTTCGTGATACTGAAAACAAGGTAAGAGGTGCGCATGACAGCTGCTCGGAAAGCGCGGATTTGACTATCTAATTGTCTCAATCAGTAACGGTTGGGGGTGAAAAAACTCGGCCAAATGTTACAGATTGAGATGAGCGGCACGCTAGGCCTGATTCAAAACAAAAAAGGCCGCATGCGAACCCGTGGAGGGATTCGCATGCGGCCGACAGGGGGTATGCGGCAAAAGTTAGGCCATGAGCAGGCCGGTCTCCGCGACGTTCTTGTACCAGTACGCGCTCGCCTTGGGATAGCGCTTCTGGGTCTCAAAGTCGATGTAGAACAGGCCGTAACGTTTGTTATAACCGTTGGTCCAGGAGAACTGGTCCTGCAGCGACCACACAAAGTAGCCGTCGACGTTCACGCCGCCGTCGATTGCCTTGAGGATCCACGCGAGATGCTGGCGCATGTAATCGATACGAGGGGCGTCGTCGATAAAGCCGTCCTCAAAGTCGTCCTTATAGCCCATGCCGTTCTCGGTGATGTAGATCTTCTTGTAGTTGGGGTAATCGTTCTTAATACGAAGCAGCAGGTCGTAGAGGCCCTCGGGATAGATAATCCAGTCCCAATCGGTGGTGGGTACGCCTTCGCGCACGCATGACTCGCCCACGCCCTTGAGGAACCAGCGCGAGGAGCCCTTGTCGCCGGTGCCATTGTGGTTGATGTCGTTTTCGCCCTCGGCGGCACGCAGGAACTGGCACTTGTAGGTGTTGACGCCCAGGCAATCGTTGTAGGGGAGCGCGGCGGTCAGCGCGGCGATGTCCTCGTCGCGGACGTCAAGCTCGCCGCCGGCGATATGGGCCAGCTTGGTCGCAGCTTCCATGGTGTCGGCTGCATAGTGGCCGCGGAAGGTGGCGTCGAGTACCCAGCGGTTGTTGATGACGTCGGCCATGCGAGCTGCCTCGCAGTCGGCGGCGTTGTTGGGGTCGAGGGGATACTTGGGCTCCAGGTTCTGGACAATGCCGATCTCGCCCTCAAAGCCGCCCTCATGGAAGGCGACGACAGCCTTGGCGTGGGCCACCATCATGTTGTGCATGAGCTGGAAGGCCTTGTCCAGGCGGTACTTCTCGCCGTGCGGCCAGTTGCCGACGATAAAGCTGCCCTCGGCAGTTGCGGGAATCTCGTTAAAGGTAAACCAGTGCTTGACCTCGGTGAACTCGGCAAAGCAGAACTTTGCGTACTCGACGAAGGCGTCGATTGTCGTGCGCGTCAGGAATCCCTCGCCGCCGTTCTGATAAAAGGCTTCGGGCGTATCGAAGTGATCTAGCGTGACATAGGGGATAACGCCAGCTTTGTTGCAGGTGGCGAAAAGCTCGTGATAGAAAGCGACGCCCTCGGGGTTAATCTCGCCGGTGCCGCTGGGGAAGATACGGCTCCAAGCGATAGAGACGCGAATACCGTTGATGCCGAAGCGCTGGCACAGGTCGATATCGACCGGATACTTGTTGTAGAAATCGCTTGCAGGATCGGGGGAGAAGCGACCCTGAGCAGCCAGGAAATCGTCCCAGGGCACTTTGCCCTTGCCGTGCGTGCGGGTCTCGCCCTCAACCTGGTAAGCGGCGGTGGCGCCGCCAAACACAAAGCCGTCGGGGAACTGCATAGGGTTGGTCATGAGACATCCTTTCTGTGGGATACGAATAGGGAGAGGTGCCCGAACTGGGGATCCGGGCACCAACAGAGGGAGGAACTAGTCGAGGTTCTCGCGGAGCCACTTGATGGCGCCAGCGGGGTCGCGAGTAAGGTCGATATATTCCTTACCGCGGGGAGCGAGCAGCTTAATGCCCAGACGATCGGTGTCAGCCTTCATGTCGTTGTAGTAGCTACGAACCTGCGGGGCGAGCACGATGACGTCGTACTGATCCATGATGGCAGTGTGCTGGCCATAGGCGCCTGCGGAGGAAGCGATGTTCTCTCCGGTCTGTGCGGCACCTTCCTTGATGGCGTTGGCGAGCATGGCAGAGGTGCCGGCGCCGGCGCACAGGACGAGGACCTTCAGGCCATCGACATCCTTCTTGGCGGATGCATCGGCAGCGGGCTCGGGCTGATCGGCGACAGGCTTGCTGTCGGCGGCGGCAACAGTCGTCTCGACGGAAGCGGGAGCCTGCTCGACAGCGGGCGCAGGGGTGTTGGCGGCGATGGCAGCGGCACCATCGGACTCGAGACCCAGCTCGGCGGCGCGCTCGGCCTCCTGGTCGCAGAGCAGCTGATCGTATGCCTTCAAGAACGGCAGGTAGATGATGGCGTCCAGCAAGATGATAATCGCGACAAATACCAGGGCGATAAGCTGGAAGTTCGTGGTGATGAAGATGCCGATGGGGGCAGGGGTAGCCCAAGGCACCACGAAGGAGAAGCCGTTCATGCCCACATTATCGATAAAGAACTTGGCAACACTCACGTTGACGCAACCGGCGGCAACAAAGGGGACGAGCATGTAGGGGTTAAGGATCATCGGCGCGCCAAAGAGCAGCGGCTCGTTGACAGCAAAGGCAACAGGAACAATCGAGGCCTTACCGACGGCTTTGAGCTGCTTGGACTTCATAAAGAGAATCAGCAGAAGTGGCACGATGAACGTGGCGCCGGTGCCGCCGAACTCACCCACGAGTGACATGTTAAAGGTAAGGGAGTGAGCGGGGTGGCCACCTGCCAGCAGAACCTGCAGGTTCTCGGCCTGGTTGGCAAGACGGATGGGGTCGATGCCCGGCTGGACGATCGAGGGGCCGTGGACGCCGATGAACCAGAAGAACGCGGTGGCTGCCTGGATAAGGATGAGGCCAGGATAGGTTTCTGCAGCGGTAAAGAGCGGGGAGAGCAGTTTGATAAGCAGCTCGGAGAACGGAACGCCCATGAGGTTGCGCACGATGACATCGATGATGCCGCAGATGATGACGGCGCCGCCAAAGGGGATGATGTCGCGGAAGTTCTGAGCGATGGCGCCCGGGACCTCCTTGGGCAGCTTAATGGTCAGATCGCGCGAGACGCAGAATTTATAGACCCACACGGTAATGAACGCGGCGATATAGGCCGAGAACAGACCACGTGTACCCATGCTGGTGCAATCGAAGACCGAAAGCTCGGAGCCGTTGAGCTTGGTGGTGAACTGCGTGACTGCGAGCAACAGCATGCTGCACTGGGCGGCCACCATGGTGGAACCGTCGTTGAGCACTTTGCCGGCGGGCATGCGACGGTTCATAGAAGCCGTAAAGTTCTTGGCAGTGGTGCCGGCGACCATGATGCCCATGACGCCCATGGTGAAGTTGTACAGCTTGTTGCACCAGTCGATGAGCGGTTGGGGCAGCGCGATGCCAACCACGCCGGGAAGCGTGGCGATCAGCAGGAAGATCGAAGAGGTGAGGACGATGGGCATGCACCCAAGGAATCCGTCTTTGATGGCCTGGAGGTAGATGTTCCTTGAGATCTTCTCAAAGAACGGTTGATGCTTTTCGAGCATCTTTACGATGGCGTCCATAGAGCTCCTTTGCTGCTTGATGCGCGATGCATGTGGATGGAACTGGTCGTCGATGGATGGTCAGGACTGCCCGGAAACCTTCCTGCTTAAGGAAGGCATTGCGAAATGACAACGTAGGACATTTCGTTAATGACAACGTAAGACATTTTTGGAAGAGCAACAAGGATTTACGGGTGAACGGTCGATATTGTCCGATAAACGGCTGATTTGTCAGTCGGGCAGGTAGTGTATGCTAGAACGCAAAGAACGATCGATAGGGAACCGACTGGAGAAGCAGTGGCAACGATGGACAAGA
>CATWID010000076.1 GCA_958350755.1 uncultured Collinsella sp. | reverse complement strand
TCGACACCGCCGAGTTCGCGATCCCCGGCCTTGACGACGAGTTCCGCGTCATCGTCTCCCCGTGGATTCTGACGGTGCTCGTGACCGACCGCCTGGCTCGCTACTACGAGACGGTCACCAAGCACAACCTCAAGTATCGTCGCTACTATCACCAGTTCGACTACTAAAGAAAACGGGTGCGGGAACGTGCCGGGCTATTGAGAGGAACACAGAATGAGACAGTACATCATCGCCAGCCATGCGCACTTCGCTACCGGCATCAAGGAGAGCGTCGAGCTGCTCTCGGGCGCGCGCGACAACGTCCACGATCTTTCGATGTTCGTCGATGACCGCATGGACGTGGCCGAGGAGGCCCAAAAACTGCTGGCGGGCATGTCTGCCGACGATGATGTCGTTGTCTGCACCGATCTCTTTGGCGGCAGCGTCAACAACGAGTTCACCAAGATCGTCCAGACGCGTCCCCGCACGTACCTCGTTACCAACATGAACCTTCCTCTGCTCATCCAGCTGCTGTTCTCTGACGAGTCGGCGCCGGTTGAGGAGACGATTCGCGCCATCGTCGCTGCGGACGATACGCGCGTGAAGTTTGTCAACGACCTGTTGGTCGATGACGACGAGGAAGAAGAGTTCTAATCCGCAGCACCTATTGACATGCCGTAAGACGGCGCAAGACCTTTGGGGGGTCACATTATGATTCAGCTACTTCGCGTTGACCATCGCCTGCTTCATGGCCAGGTCGCAGTTTCCTGGGTTCAGGGCCTCGGCTCCAACTGCATTTTCTGCGTGGGCGATAAGGTCGCCAACGACCCGGTGTGGAAGACGACGCTCAAGATGGGCAAGCCTGCCGGCTGCAAGCTCGTCATCAAAGATATGGAGCATGCCATCGAAGCGATCAACTCGGGTGTGACCGACAAGTACAAGATGATTATCTGCGTCGCCACTATCGCTGAGGCAAAGCAGCTTGTTGAGGGCTGCCCGCAGATTAAGTCGGTCAACCTGGGCAACACCAAGCCCAAGGACGAGAAGCGTCCCGACGCTCGTCAGGTCTCTCGTCAGATCTTCCTGACCGCGGCCGAGGAAGCCGATGTGCGCGAGATGCTGGATCGTGGCGTTGAGGTCGAGATTCGACCCCTGGCCGATGACCCCAAGGTTGACTGCGCCAGCGTGCTCTAGGCGTTTGAATTCGAAGAGTCTGAGCTCTTCGTAGTGTCCTATATGGAAAGGGGGATGTATGCTTACCCAAGCAATCCTCATCGGACTTATCGCCGCATTTGGTAAGTTCGACTACCAGCTCGGTACGCTCTATGCGTTCCGCCCCATCGTCCTGTGCCCGCTCGTGGGCTTGGTCCTGGGGGACCTGCAGTCTGGTCTCGCGATCGGTGCGAGCCTGGAGCTGCTGTTCATGGGCTCGATCTCCATCGGCGCCTACGTGCCGCCTGATGAGACGATCGGCGGCGTGCTTGCCTGTGCCTTCGCTATCCAGCTGGGCCAGAGCACCGAGGCAGCCATCGCGCTCGCTATGCCCATCGCCACGCTGTGCCTTGCCATCAAGAACATCCTCAACGCCGCCCTGCCGATCTTGGTTGATCGCGCTGATGTCTTCTCCGGCCAGGGCAACCTTAAGGGTGTCTATGCGATGCACTTCCTGATCGGTTCCACCGGTGTCATCATGGCGTTCCTGCTGTGCTCGCTGTCGTTCTATCTGGGTGCTGACGCTATCCAGGGTATGCTCGACTTTATCCCTGACTTTGTCCTTGCCGGCTTCGGCGTTGCCGCCAACATCCTGCCGGCCATGGGCTTCGCCATGCTCGGCCGCCTGGTGCTCACCAAGCAGCTCGTGCCCTTCTACTTCCTGGGCTTCCTGCTGTGCTCCTACGCCAACGTGCCCGTCCTGGGCGTCGCCCTGATCGCCATCATCATCGGCATCGACAAGTTCGACCTGCTCGGCCTGGGCGGAGCCCAGCCCCAGCTCTCCGCGGAAGGGGATGAGGACGATGACTTCTAGTCCCGAGAACAAGATCACGCGCTCCGACCTCGTCAAGAGCGCCGTCAACACCGGCGCCCTGGGCATGGAGTTCTCCTGGACCTACTACAAGCAGATGAACATCGCCTTCTGCCTGATGGTCGCCAACATGCTCAAGAAGATCTACGCCGGCCGCCCCGACGACTACGCCGAGGCCCTGCACCGCCACTGCGCGTTTTTCAACATCACCGTCCAGTTCGCCCCGTTCGTCGGCGGCATCGCGATGGCCATGGAGGAGAAGGTCGCCCGCGGCGAGATCGAGCCCGAGAGCGTCAACGACGTCAAGGCCGCCCTCATGGGCCCGCTGTCCGGCATCGGCGACTCCATCTTCCTGTCGACGCTGCGCGTGGTCGCCGCCGCGGTGGGCATCAGCCTGTGCCAGGCCGGCAACCCCTTCGGCCCCATCGCCTTCCTGCTGATCTACAACGTCCCCGGCTTCGCGCTGCGCGTCTGGGGCGCCGTCAAGGGCTACGAGCTGGGCGTGGGCTTCCTGGACGAGGCCCAGAGGACCGGCCTCATGCAGAAGATCATGACCTGCGTGGGCATCGTGGGCGTCATGGTCGTGGGCGCCATGTGCAAGGACATGTTCTGGGCCAGCATCCCGGTGGCCATCGGCTCGGGCGAGGACGCCCAGACCCTCCAGGACATCCTGGACGGCATCATGCCCGGCATGCTCGGCATGCTCGCCTTCTGGCTGTACTACTGGCTGCTGTCCAAGAAGATCAACCCCATGGTGCTGATCGTGGCCACCATGGTCGTGGGCATCGTCGGCGCGTTCTTCGGCGTGCTGGCGTAAGGGCCCGGCCTATTATCTGCCCCCAAGGGAAACGGCGACCCATTGCGGTCGCCGTTTTTTATTACCGAAAGCTAGCTGGAGGTGCTTCGTGATTCGATCTGACAATCCACCCGACAATGGCGTGAGCGGGGCGATGTATCTATTTGGCACGGCGCTCTTGTGGAGCTTTATCGGCATCCTCGTTCACGCCAATTCGCAGTCAGCTCTTTTGATTGGTGCCGTTACGGCAATATTTATGGCGCTCTTTATTCTGCTCGTCGGCAGGCCTGTCCTCCGCGTCAGCCGTCTTATTGCCCTTGCGGCCGTCTGCAACTTCGTGACGGGCACCACGTTTAACTTTGCCAACCAGCTCACGACGGTCGGCAACGCGATCGTCCTGCAGTACACCTCGATGATTTTCGTTATCGTGTATCAATCGCTCGCAACTCACACGTTGCCTTCGCCTGCGAAGATTGCCTCCGTGGTGGTTGCTTTTACGGGTATGGGACTTTTCTTTTTAGGTGATTTGAGTCCCGAGGGCATGCTCGGCAACCTGCTTGCCATCATTTCGGGCGCCGCCTTTGGGCTGTGCTTCTTTTTGAACTCTCGCCCCGATGCGTCGCCCATGGTGTCCTCGCTCATCTCCTGCGGTATTTCGATGCTGCCGATCGTCTATTTTGCTGGTGCCCTAGACTCCGTGAGACCATTTGAGTGGGGGCTCATGCTGGTGCATGGCCTTTTTTGCAGTGGTCTTGCGAGCGTGCTGTATGCCAAGGGGATTGCGCGCACCAACGCGTTTGCGGCCAACTTGGTCTGCATGAGCGAGGTCGTGCTCGCTCCCTGCTGGTCGGCGCTCCTCTTTGGCGAGGTCTTTCACTGGAATGAGTTTTTGGGCGCGGCGATTATCGTTTTGGTGATTGTAGCCAACTTGGCATCCGATGCCTTTGGCGATGGCTTTCTGGTGGCGCTTGTCCGCCATCGAAACAAAGAGCGTGCCTGATGGGATACGTCTGCCGTTTACGGTAAAAAACACCCCGCTGAGCGAGTGGTATTAAATAGTAAAAACCTGCATACCTATAATTGGTATCAAATCATTTGTACCTGGCATGGGTGTTAGCAGCACACCAGGTACGCTTCGAGCCGTGTAATCGAACCCCCGGAATTGATATCAACAACGCGCGCGACGGGAGTGGCGACGGTTCGAGATTCCTAATTGGGAGGAACTATGCTTACCCAAGCAATCCTCGTCGGCTTAGTCGGAGCGTTTGGATGTCTCGACTACCAGCTCGGTTCGCTCTATGCGTTCCGCCCCATCGTCCTGTGCCCGCTCGTGGGCCTGGTCCTGGGGGACCTACAGACCGGTCTTGCCGTGGGTGCAAGCCTTGAGCTGCTGTTCATGGGCTCGATCTCCATTGGCGCTTACGTGCCGCCCAACGAAACCGTCGGCGGCGTGCTCGCCTGTGCGTTTGCCATTCAGCTCGGTCAGGGTACCGAGACGGCTATCGCGCTTGCCATGCCCATCGCCGTCCTTTCGCTGACGATTGGTAATATTACCAACGCCTTGTTCCCCGTGTTTGTCGACATGGCAGACAAGTTTGCCCTTAAAGGGAACCTCAAGGGCATCTACGCCGTTCATTGGGGAATTGGAATTTGGGGCTGCATCGAGTACTTCCTGCTCTGTGCCGGCGCGTTCTACCTGGGCTCCGACGCCATCCAAGGCCTGCTCGACTTCATCCCGTCCTTTGTGATCGATGGTTGCGGCGTTGCCGCCAACATCCTGCCGGCCATGGGCTTCGCCATGCTCGGCCGCCTGGTGCTCACCAAGCAGCTCGTGCCCTTCTACTTCCTGGGCTTCCTGCTGTGCTCCTACGCCAACGTGCCCGTCCTGGGCGTCGCCCTGATCGCCATCATCATCGGCATCGACAAGTTCGACCTGCTCGGCCTGGGCGGAGCCCAGCCCCAGCTCTCCGCGGAAGGGGATGAGGACGATGACTTCTAGTCCCGAGAACAAGATCACGCGCTCCGACCTCGTCAAGAGCGCCGTCAACACCGGCGCCCTGGGCATGGAGTTCTCCTGGACCTACTACAAGCAGATGAACATCGCCTTCTGCCTGATGGTCGCCAACATGCTCAAGAAGATCTACGCCGGCCGCCCCGACGACTACGCCGAGGCCCTGCACCGCCACTGCGCGTTTTTCAACATCACCGTCCAGTTCGCCCCGTTCGTCGGCGGCATCGCGATGGCCATGGAGGAGAAGGTCGCCCGCGGCGAGATCGAGCCCGAGAGCGTCAACGACGTCAAGGCCGCCCTCATGGGCCCGCTGTCCGGCATCGGCGACTCCATCTTCCTGTCGACGCTGCGCGTGGTCGCCGCCGCGGTGGGCATCAGCCTGTGCCAGGCCGGCAACCCCTTCGGCCCCATCGCCTTCCTGCTGATCTACAACGTCCCCGGCTTCGCGCTGCGCGTCTGGGGCGCCGTCAAGGGCTACGAGCTGGGCGTGGGCTTCCTGGACGAGGCCCAGAGGACCGGCCTCATGCAGAAGATCATGACCTGCGTGGGCATCGTGGGCGTCATGGTCGTGGGCGCCATGTGCAAGGACATGTTCTGGGCCAGCATCCCGGTGGCCATCGGCTCGGGCGAGGACGCCCAGACCCTCCAGGACATCCTGGACGGCATCATGCCCGGCATGCTCGGCATGCTCGCCTTCTGGCTGTACTACTGGCTGCTGTCCAAGAAGATCAACCCCATGGTGCTGATCGTGGCCACCATGGTCGTGGGCATCGTCGGCGCGTTCTTCGGCGTGCTGGCGTAAGGGCCCGGCTGCATAGATTTTCGTTGCAACCTGGAAAGGGGATGGAGCAGGCCTATGCCCTCCATCCCCTTTTTGTATAGAAGGAGTTCGTATGTTCGCGAAGGATCGCGAAGCAATGCGCCTGACGCCGGCAGAGGTCAGGCTGATTCTTATTGAGTCCCTGCAGTGGTGCGCCAACAACGCGGTCTACTTTTTGGGGCTTATCGGTGCGGCCACGTATGATCTGGCCGGCACGGCCTTTTTGGTTGCTGCCATTACGCTCGTGCGCAATCTTATGACGTCGGCGGGCAATATGGTGTCGGGCTCGGTCATCGATCGCTTTGGACCGCGCCGGACGTCGTTTGTGACGTGCGTGATTACGGCAGTGCTATCGCTTGGCGTGGGGTTAGCGCCGTTGTCTGTCCCCGGGCTTGTGTTTGCCGCGTGTGTCTTGGGACTTGCGGGCGGCTTTATCAACACCTGCACGCATGCGTTTCCGGGATACCTGGAGTCGACCACCGAGGGCCGTACCCGCGTGAACGGTCTCATGGTGTTCTACAGCAATATCGCCTATACCGCTGGCCCGCTGCTCGGTGGTGCCATCGTGAGTTGTTTTGCCACGCAATCGGTCTATCTGCTCATGGCGGGCATGATGGGTGTGGCGGCTGTGCTCTCCTTGGGCTGTCACGAGTGCGTTGTTCCCGCAAAAGGGGAGAAGCCGAAGGGCGGTATTCTGGGCGGTATGGCCGAGGGCGCGCGACTTACGTTTCGCGACCACGACCTGCGTCTCATTTTTATCTCGGGCTTTTTGGGTTTCTTTGCGTTTGGCGCGTTCGATTCGCTGGAGTCGTTGTTCTACCGTGACGTGCTCAACGTGGATATCGTCTGGCTGGGCTGGCTGTCCTCGGTCGTGGGCCTTACTTCCTCGGTGGGTGCGTTCATCCTGACCAAGCTTTCTGCTCGCCATGTCAACCTGCGATTGCTGCTCGGCGCGCTCATGGCCGTGGGCATTGGGTCCATGGTGTACGTGGGCACCGATATGCTGGGGGTCGCGATTATCGGTCAGGCGATTAACGGTATGGCCTGGGGTTTCCTGGAACCGCTACAGATGATCTTGATTCAGGAGCGCGCCGACATCAAATACCTGGGGCGCATTACCGGCTTTGTGCGTTTTGGCCTGATGAGCGCCGGCGTGCTGCCGCTGCTGGCGGCTCCGTTTTTAGCGGAGGCTTTGGGCGTCCAGGCGGTGCTGTTTGGGGCATCGACCATTATTGCGCTGGTGGGAACGCTGTTCTTTGTCGCGCAAGGGAGGCGCCAGAGGTGTTAGCTATACATTCAATTCTAATTTAATACCACTCACCAGAGAATTTCGACCGTTCACCGAGGATTGGAACAGATTGATAAGTGGTATTAAAAACACGTTAGGTGTATGTCTATAATTGGTATCGAAAAGAAACGCGATGTATAGAGTTGCGTGCAGGACAGAAAGGAAAAGCCATGAAGGAAACCGAGAAGATCGAGATCATGCACTTTAGCCAGGAGGGCTACGTCGAGGACGGCAAGAACGTCTACGAGGCCGGCAAGAAGATGACCGCGCTCGCCGA
>CATWID010000075.1 GCA_958350755.1 uncultured Collinsella sp. | reverse complement strand
TGTGACCTCCCGGTTATCAGCCGGACGCTCTAACCAACTGAGCTACAGGTCCATCGCGCAAGGGATATATTAGACGAGTCGTTACGCGCGCGTCAACAACTTTTTTGAAAATCTTGGGGAGGGATGGTCGCTGGGCCGGCGAGATGGTTTTGGTTTGCTGCTCGGACAGTCCTGCGCAAGACGAAGGCCACATTAAGTGGCCTTCTTTGCGTGCGGAACTCGCGACAAACCAAAACCATCTCGCCGGCCCAGCGACCATGGGATCCCAAGGTTTTCAAAAAAGCGGTCGGCGCGCAGTGCGCCGACCGCCGATATAAGGGGTCTGATGATTTTTACCAGCTAGGGCCTCTTACTCGTCTAGGAGATCCTCTGGCATGTCGTTGCCGTCGCCTAGATCGACAGGGGTTTCTTCGGGGGCAGAGCCGTCTTCTGTGGCTTCACCTTCGGGCTTCTCCTTGGCGGCCATCATGCGGGCTACGGCGCAGATGCGGTCGTTGTCGTCGACGGTCATCATCTTGACGCCCTGGGTGGCGCGGCCGGTCTGGCTGATCTCGTCGGTCTTGACGCGAATGACCGTCGCGCCTTCCGTCACGATGAACAGCTCGTGCTGCGGGCCCACCGTCTTCATGGCCGCGAGGTTACCCTTACGCTCGGTCATTTGGATGGTGTAGACACCCTGGCCGCCGCGATTCTGCTCCGGGTAGTCCGCGACCGGCGTGCGCTTGCCGTAGCCGCGCTCGGTGATGACGAATAGATCGCCGTTGCCGTTAGTGACTTCCATGCCCAGAACGCTCACGCCGTCCTTCATACCGATACCGCGAACGCCGCTAGTATCGCGGCCGGTGGCGCGCACCTGCTCCTCGGAGAACATGATCGCCTTGCCCGCGGTGGTGGCCAGGATAATCTTGTCGCCCTCGCGCACGCGGCGCACGTTCAGCAGCGCGTCGTCGTCACGCAGGTTGATAGCGATCAGGCCGTCGCGGCGGCTGCGGTCATATGCGCTCATTACGGTCTTCTTGACCATGCCGCTCTTGGTGGCAAACATCAGGTACTCGTCGGCAGGGAACTCGCGGCAGCTGATGACGCTCGCGATCTTCTCGCCCTCCTCGAAGGGCAGCAGGTTGACGATCGCGGTACCGCGCGCCTGGCGCGTACCCACCGGCAGCTCGTGCACCTTCAGGCGATAGACCTTGCCCTTGCTCGAGAAGAACAGCACGTACTCGTGCGTGGACGCAATGAACATCTCGTCGATGACATCATCCTCTTTGAGGTTAACGCCCGACACACCCTTGCCGCCGCGCTTCTGGGCGCGATAGGCGGCCACCGGGATACGCTTAACGTAGCCGGTGTGAGTGATGGTCACGACCATGTCCTCATCGGCAATGAGGTCCTCGACGTCCAGGTCCTTCTCGACATGGCTGATCTCGGTGCGGCGCTTGTCGCCGAACTTCTTCGAGATCTCGCGCATCTCCTCCTTGATGACGCCCAGAATCTTCTCCTCGTGCGCCAGCAGGTCCTCGTAGTAGGCGATGGCGCGGCGCAGGCCGTCCAGCTCTTCCTGAATCTTGTCGCGCTCCAGGCCGGTCAGGCGGCGCAGCTTCATCTCGAGGATGGCCGCGGTCTGCTCGGGCGTAAAGCCAAAGCGCTCGATCAGGCGGCTGCTGGCCTCGGAATCGGTCTGCGAGGAACGGATGATGCTGATGACCTCGTCGATATGGTCGAGAGCCATCAGGTAGCCCTCAAGGATATGCGCACGGGCCTGGGCCTTCTTGAGGTCAAAGCGAGTACGGCGGGTGACGACGTCGACCTGGTGGTCGATGTAGTGCTGCAGCATCTCGCGCAGGCTCAGGCATTTTGGCACGCCGTTGACGAGTGCCAGGTTATTGGCACCAAAGGTCGTCTGCAGCGAGGTGTACTTGTATAGGTTGTTGAGCACGACCTGCGGGATAACGCCCTTCTTGAGCTCGATGACCAGACGGATGCCCTTCTGGTTAGACTCGTCGCGCATGTCCGAGATGCCCTCGATGCGCTTGTCGTTGACGAGCTGGGCGATCTTCTCCTGCAGGGTGCCCTTGTTGACCATGTAGGGAATCTCGGTAAAGACCAGGCGGCTGCGGCCGGTCTTGGTGGACTCCACGTGAGCCTTGGCGCGCACGGTAATGGAGCCGCGGCCGGTCTCGTAGCTCTGCTTAATGCCGGCGCTGCCCATGATGATGGCGCCGGTGGGGAAGTCCGGACCGGGCATGATCCGCATGAGCTCGTCGACGGTGGCGTCGGGGTTGTCGATCAGGTAGCAGGTGGCCTCGATCGCCTCGGTGAGGTTGTGCGGAGCGATGTTGGTGGCCATGCCGACGGCGATGCCCTGGCTACCGTTGACCAGCAGGTTGGGGAAGCGCGCAGGCAGTGCCACGGGCTCGGCGAGCGATTCGTCGTAGTTGGGCTGCCAGTCGACGGTATCCTTCTGCAGGTCACGCAGCAGTTCCATGGCGGGCTTGGCCAGGCGGCTCTCGGTGTAACGCATGGCTGCCGCGCCGTCGCCGTCGATGTTGCCGAAGTTGCCGTGACCGTCGATGAGCGGCGTG
Source organism: uncultured Collinsella sp. (assembly GCA_958350755.1). GTDB lineage: Bacteria > Actinomycetota > Coriobacteriia > Coriobacteriales > Coriobacteriaceae > Collinsella. The sequence continues at coordinate 4,690 of CATWID010000075.1, read as the reverse complement.
CGCATGGAGAACCACTGCGCCAGGCGGACCATGGCTGCATAGACCGCGGAGTCGCCATGCGGGTGGTACTTACCGATAACTTCGCCGACCGTCCAGGCCGACTTCTTGTGTGGGCGGTTGGGGTAGATGCCGCTCTCGTTCATTGCGTACAGGATGCGGCGGTGCACCGGCTTTAAGCCGTCGCGCACGTCCGGCAGGGCGCGCGCTGTGATGACCGACATCGAATACTCGATAAACGACTGCTTCATCTCGCGACCGAACTCCGAAATCTGGAGCTGGCCGCCATTGATATCCTCGCCGGCCGAGGCACCACGGTCGACTTCGCCAAAGCTTTCCTCGAGCTCGGCGTCGTCGTCCTCTTCCTCCTCATCATCGGCATCGGGGTTATAGGCGTCCGGGTCGCCGTCCTCGCCCTGCTCAGCACGGGCAAGCAGGCGCTTCAGATCGTCGGGCATGCCGGCGTCGCCGGCGTCGCCCATGCCCTCGTTATTGTTGATATCGTCTGCCACGTTACCTCCTCTTAAGCGTCAAGGAATCGTGCATCATGCGCGTGCTTCTCGATGTACTCGCGGCGATAGCCGACCTCGGAACCCATCAGCTCACGCACGGCGCGGTCCGCCACCACGGCGTCCTCGATCGACACGCGCTGCAGGATGCGGGTCTTGGGGTCCATCGTCGTCGAGGCAAGCTGCTTGGGGTCCATCTCGCCCAGGCCCTTGTAGCGCTGGACGGTATAGCCCTTGCGCTTCTTGGTGATCTTGCCGTCCTTGGCCTTGCCGTCCTCGTCGTTATCGTCGGGGTTCAGGCCCAGGCTCTGGATGGTGTCGCGCAAGATCTCGTCTTCGGGCTGGCGGCCATTGGGATACACGTAGTGGATCTTGTTGCGCACCTTAATGCCAAAGATGGGCGGGCAGGCAACATAGACGTAGCCGGCATCGATCAGCGGGCGCATATACTTGTAGAAGAACGTCAGCAGCAGGATGCGGATATGCGCGCCGTCAACGTCTGCATCGGTCATGATGATGATCTTGTGGTAGCGGGCCTTGGTGATATCAAAGTCGCCGCCGTCACCGGCGCTCGTCGTGACGCCGCAGCCGATCGCGGTGATGAGCGACTGGATGGTGTCGCTCGAGAACGCACGGTGGTCACCCACGCGCTCGACGTTCAAAATCTTGCCGCGCAGGGGCAGAATCGCCTGGATGTCTCGGCGACGGCCGTCCTTGGCCGAGCCGCCTGCCGAGTCGCCCTCTACGATAAAGAGCTCGGTCAGCTCGGCATCGCGCACCGAGCAGTCGGCGAGCTTACCGGGCAGGGACGCCGTCTCGAGCAGGCTCTTGCGGCGGGTCGCCTCGCGCGCCTTGCGGGCGGCGTTGCGCGCCTTGCAGGCCTGCTGCGCCTTCTTGACGATCTCGCGAGCGGGCTTAGGGTGCTCCTCGAGGTAATCGGCAAGGCCGTCGGTCACGATCTTGAGCGTGAGCGCGCGCATATAGGAGCTGCCGAGCTTGGCCTTGGTCTGGCCCTCAAACTGAGGATCGGGCAGCTTGACCGAGATAACGGCCGAAAGGCCCTCGCGCACATCGTCGCCGGTCAGGTTAGCGTCTTTTTCCTTGAGCAGGTTCTGCTTGCGCGCGTAATCGTTGATTACGCGGGTGAGCGCGGTGCGGAAGCCCTCAAGGTGCATGCCGCCCTCGGGAGTGTAGATGTCGTTGGCGAACGACATGACGTTCTCGCCGTAGCCGCTATTCCACTGCAGGGAAACCTCGACCTCGCCCATCTTGGCCACAGGCGCGTCCGGGTCCGATTTGCCCTCGATATAGATGGGCTCCTTAAAGGCCTCGGGGACGTCCTTGCCCTCGTTGAGGAACTTGACGAAGTCGATGATGCCGCCCTCGTAGCAAAACTCCTCCACGTGGGGAGTCGCCTCGCGCTCGTCGGTCAGCACGATTTTGAGGTTCTTATTGAGGAACGCCGTCTCCTGCAGACGGTTGTGCAGCGTATCGAAATCGTAGATGCAGGTCTCGAAGATCTCATCGTCGGGCCAGAAGGTGACGGTGGTGCCCGTCGAATCCGAGGTGCCCACGACCTCCATCTTCTTGACGGTCTTGCCGCGCGAGAATTCCATCTCGTAGGTGTTGCCATCGCGACGAACCTGAACGACCACGCGCTTGGACAGTGCGTTGACGACGGAGATGCCCACGCCGTGCAGGCCGCCCGAGACCTTATAGGCCGAGTTATCGAACTTACCGCCGGCGTGCAAGATCGTCATGACGACCTCGAGCGTCGGGATCTTTTTAACAGGGTGCTCGTCAACGGGGATGCCGCGCCCGTTGTCGACGACCGTGATGGAGTTGTCGGCGTGGACCGTCACCTGGATCTCGGTGCAGAAACCGGCCATGGCCTCGTCGACGGAGTTGTCAACGATCTCCCACACCAGGTGATGCAGACCGCTGGCGCTCGTCGAGCCGATATACATGCCCGGGCGCTTACGAACGGCCTCGAGACCTTCGAGAATCTTAATCTCGCCGCCATCGTAATCGTTTTCGTTTGCCACACGTCCTCCTTCAGTCAAGAAAATGTGTACAGCCTTACTAGTTTATCGTAAAAAAATACCCTCGGGAACGAGGGTATTTGGCTCTACAAGGCCACCAGATGCGATTTAAGGCTCTTTTTTGCTTTGCACGCCCTTGGCCCACTCGGCACTGGCTCTCATGGCATTCTCGAGGGCCTCGCGCAGTTTTTGGTCTTCGATGGGCGCCACTTGGCGCTCGATCTCGGTACGCTCGGCCTCACTTAGGTCGGCGTGCGGGGCCGGCGGTCGCTCGGTCGTCGCCGGGCGCAGGCGCTCCCTGGCGGCGGGCGGCGTGTGACCGGGCGCGGTGGTTTTGAACACCAGGCCGTCCACATGTGCACCGGCGCGCTCCATGCGCGCGCGGATGATCTCGCGCAACAACGTCATTTCCTGCGTCCACGAGGGCGAGTCGAGATACACCAGCAGCTCATTGGACTCGGGCAGGTAGCGCAGTCCCGTCACATGCCGCCCCTCGCGCGTGCCCGAGCACACCGCGTTCCACGCGCGATAGACCGTGCGCGACTCCTCGGCAGCCTCCATCTGCGCGCGGCGCTTAGGCGTTGCAGCCGCCAGGATGCGCTGGCGCTCTGCGTTCAAAAACCCGCTGAAGGCGACTGTCTCGCTCTCGCGCTCGTAATTAGCACGTCTCACCCATGCTCACCACCTTGGCTCGATCAAGCAGGTCATCGGTAAAGTACCCCAGGTTGGTCGTAGTTATGACCGTCTGGATATCATCGCCGATCAGCCGCAGGAAAGCGCCGCGACGCTCGCCGTCGAGCTCGCTCATCACGTCGTCCAAAAGCAGCAGTGGGGCGGTGCCCAGGACATCGCGAGCCACGGCCACCTCGGCCACCTTCCAGGACAGCACCAGCGTTCGCTGCTGTCCTTGGCTGGCAAATGAACGGGCGGAGCGACCCGCCACGGTAAACTCAATCTCGTCGCGATGCGGTCCCACCAGCGTCACGCCGCGGCGAATTTCCTCGTCGGCGTGTTCATCAAGGGCAGCCAGCATGCGCTCGTACGCCCAGCCCTTCAGTTCTTCGCGATCCTCGACCTGGGGCAAATCCCCCAGTGTGGACGCATAGGACACGTTGGCAGCCTCGCCGGACGCCACTTGCCCGTAGGCAGTGTGCACATGGCCCGCCAGCCGGTCGAGCAGGGCCAACCGGTGCACAAGCAGAGCCGAGCCCGCGCGGGCAATCGATTCATTCCACGCGCCGAGCATCTCGCGGCAGCACCAAGTCTCCTTGAGCAAGGCGTTACGCTGGGTCACGCAACGCCCATAGGTGCTCGCAAGATCGGCATAGCGTGCGCTCAGTTGCATGCCAAAGTCATCGAGGGCGGCGCGGCGCACACTGGCGCCTCGCTTAACCATGTCCAGATGGTCGGGGCAAAACAGCACGCTCGGCAGGACCCCGCGCACACCGGCGGCGGAGCATCTCTTGCCGTTGCGGCTAAACGAGCGCTTACCGTCCTCCGCGCTCAATCCCATATCAAGCACGCGGCCGTCGCCCTCGAGTCTCAGCTCGACCTTGCACGAGCCCACGCCGTCATGGACGAGCTCGGCTGCGGTCGGATGCCTAAACGAGGCGCCGCTCGTCAGCAGCTGCAGCGCCTCTATGAGATTGGTCTTTCCCACCGCGTTGGGTCCCGCGAGTATCGTCACGCCCTCGTCCAGGGCAAGGCGATAGCTATCGAAGCTGCGGTAGTGCGCGACGGAAAGATCGCGGGCGAACATGGTCATGGCGCAGCGCTAGATGCGGACCGGCATGACCAGGTACAGGTAGTTGATCTTGTCGTAGGACTTGAAGATGCCCGCCTGCGAGTAGCTCTTGAGCTCCAGCGTGATCTCCTTCTCCTTGGACAGGGCATTGAGGCAACCGAAGATGTAGTGGTAGTTGAAGGCGATGGTGCCCGACTCGCCCTCGGCCTCGACATCGATCGTCTCCTGCGCAAGGTCCTGGTCATTGGAAATGGAGGACAGGCCCATCTGCCCGTTCTCGACATCGATCTCGAACTTGACGGCGGGGTTGGCGCTCGCGATGACGGCCACGCGTTTGAGGGCGGCGTTAAAGGCGGCGGCATCGATCTTGACGCTCGTCACGCACGAATCGGGGATGA
>CATWID010000074.1 GCA_958350755.1 uncultured Collinsella sp. | reverse complement strand
GCGGCGCTCCTCTTTCGGGGCAATCTCGGGCACCTGGGAAACCCCTATATCCTGCTTGGATACAAACTTGCATTACGAGCCCGGTGCTTTTGCCCGGGCTTTTTGCGTCACTTGGGGATGCTCCTTTTGTGTGGTAGTCGTTTAAGAACGTCCCCAATGACTAGCTTGTAAAAGGTGAGGCATGCTTGCGACGGGGTTTGTTATTCGTTTGTAAAGCCCCGCCGCGCTTGCGGTAAGGGTCTATCAGATGCCCGTAAAAAAGCGCAGTTGGCGCGGGCGTTGCTTGGTCGGGAACGTATCTTTCCATACAGCAAAGCGGGCAGGGTGCCCGCGAGTTGCATGTATGAAAGGAAGATTATGCTCGATCAGGCTTATTCTCGTCGTCGGTTCCTCGGCCTCGCTGGTGGCCTTGCCAGCATCGTCGGACTCGGTCTCGTTGGTTGCGGCGGCGCAGGCGCATCCGACGCCGCCGACAAGGGCAGTGCCGCTGCCGCTGCCGAGTCCGTCTCCGGCGAGGTGACCTACGACGGCGCCTCCTCGTTCCAGGCTCTCGTCGAGGCTGCTGCCGAGAAGTTCATGGACGCCAACCCGGACGTCTCCATCTCCGGCTCGGGCAACGGTTCGGGCAAGGGCCTGACCGCTGTCGCCGCCGGCACCGTCACCATCGGTAACTCCGACGTCTTCGCCGAGACCAAGCTCGAGGCCGATCAGGTCAAGAACCTCGTCGATCACGAGGTCGCCGTCGTGGGCATGGGCCCCGTCGTCTCCAAGAACGTCAAGGTCGATGACCTGTCCCTCGAGCAGCTCAAGGGCATCTTCTCCGGCCAGATCACCAACTGGAAGGAGGTCGGCGGCGACGACGCTACCATCGTCGTCCTCAACCGCAAGGCAGGCTCCGGTACCCGCGCCACCTTCGAGGCTGCCGTCTTTGGCGACGAGGCCGTCGACTTTAAGGGCGACGCCGAGCTCGACAAGTCCGGTGACGTCCAGACTCAGATGGGCAGCACCGACAACGCCATCTCTTACCTGGACTTCTCGCACTTCGATGACTCCAAGTTCAACGCCATCAAGGTCGAGGGCGTTGAGCCCAAGAGCGCAAACGTCACCGACGACTCCTTCAAGATCTGGGCGACCGAGCACATGTACTGCGCAAAGGACGCCGACGAGGCCACCAAGGCCTTCCTGGAGTTCATGCTCTCCGACGACGTCCAGGTCAAGCTCGTCGAGGAGCAGGGCTTCATTCCCGTCTCTGCCATGAAGGTCGTCAAGGACGCCAGCGGCAAGGTCTCCTCTAAATAAGTAACCGCCCCGGAAAGGTTTGCAATGGCAAAACAGCTGCCAAAGCACGACCTTGAGAACGTGGGCCTGGGCGTCACGGGCGCGTGCGTAGCGCTCGTGACGCTTGTCGTTGCCGCGCTCATCTTTATGGTCGCCCAAAAGGGCCTCTCGGCTTTTGTCAAGGACGGCGTCTCAGTCGTCGAGTTCTTTGCCGGCACCAAGTGGGACCTGGCCAACACGGCCGAAAACGGCCTGCCCTACACTGGCGCCCTGCCCCTGATCGTCACCTCGTTTGCGGTCATGGTGCTCTCCACGCTCATCGCACTGCCCATCGCCATCGGCTCTGCCATCTTTGCGGTCGAGATTCAGCCTAAGTTTGGCTCCAAGGTTTTTCAGCCGCTCATTGAGCTTTTGACCGGTATTCCCTCGGTCGTCTTTGGCCTGATCAGCTTTCACGTGGTCGTCGGCCTTATGATGAGCGTTTTCCATGTGAGCACGGGTCTGGGTATCTTGCCCGGCGCTATCGTGCTGGCAGTCATGATTCTGCCGACGATGACCACGCTTTCGGTCGATGGCCTGCGCGCTGTGCCCGACAGCTACCGTCAGGGCTCGCTCGCACTGGGCTACACCCGTTGGCAGACCATCTGGCACGTGGTGCTCAAGTCCGCCATGCCGTCGCTCATGACCGCGGTCATCCTTGGCATGACCCGCGCCTTTGGCGAAACGCTCGCCGTGCGCATGGTTATCGGCGGCATCGAGGCCATGCCGACGTCGCTGCTGTCGCCCGCCTCGACCATTACCACCACGCTCACCACGTCCATGGCGGTCTATGCCGAGGGCTCGGCCCAGGACGACGTTCTGTGGGCGCTCGGTTTGCTGCTGATGGGCATGAGCCTCATCTTCATCCTGATCATCCACCTTATCGGCCGCAAGGGGGCGAAGGCTCGTGGCTAGTACGCGCATTCATATCGACGAGGCGAGACTCGGGCGCGTCCAAAAGCAGGACCGCATCGCCACGGGCGTGTTGACGGCAATCGTTGCCATCGTCATGCTCATCGTCATCTCCATGGTGGCCTATATCCTGTTCGAGGGTATCTCGACGCTGTTCCAGCCGGGATTTCTCACGGAGCCGTCGCGTGCCAACGGAACCCAGGGCGGCGTGCTCTACCAGCTGTTCGACTCCTTCTATCTGCTGCTGATCACCCTGATCATCTCGGTGCCCATCAGCCTGGGCGGCGCGGTCTTCCTGGTTGAGTACGCGCCGGACGGACCCATTCGCGACATCGCCTCCACCGCCATTGAGACGCTGTCCTCGCTGCCTTCCATCGTCGTCGGCATGTTCGGCTTTCTGGTGTTCTCGGTGCAGCTGGGCTGGAAGTACTCCATCATCTCCGGCGCCGTCGCGCTCACCATGTTCAACATCCCCATCCTGGTGCGCGTGATTCAGCAGACGCTCGAGGATGTGCCGCAGGCCCAGCGCGATGCGTGCCTGGCCATGGGCCTCACTCGCTGGGAGGCCACGCTGCACATCCTGATTCCCGAGGCCATGCCCGCCATCGTGACTGGCATCGTGCTTTCGGCCGGCCGCGTGTTTGGCGAGGCCGCGGCGCTGCTCTTTACCTCGGGCATGAGCTCGCCGGTTCGCCTGAACTTTTTGAGCTTTAACCTGTCGAGCCCTACCAGCGCCTGGAACGTGTTCCGCCCCGGCGAGTCGCTCGCCGTGCATATCTACAAGATCTATGGCGAGGGCAGCCCCGAGGCTCAGCAGATTGTTTGGGGCACCGCGGCACTGCTGATGATCTGCGTGCTGCTGTTTAACGTAGTCGCCCGCATCGTGGGCAAGCAACTGGCAAGGAAGATGACGGCCGAATGAGCGAGATGAACATAACGCCCGCAACCGAAGCGGCATCGTCCGAGACCCAGGACTTCCTGTCGAGCGTGGGGGAGAGCGAGAAGCGCGTGCGCGTGAGCGGCAAGGCCGTGAGCGACGAGGTCGTGCTCTCCACCAAGGACGTCAACGTGTACTATGGCGACCACCATGCACTGCACGAGACGTCGCTCGACTTTCACAGGGGCGAGATCACGGCGCTCATCGGGCCTTCGGGCTGCGGTAAGTCGACCTTCTTGCGTAGCCTCAACCTCATGAATCGCGAGATTCGCGGCTGCCGCGTGGAGGGCGAGATCAACTACCGTGGGCGCAACATCAACACGCGCCGTGAGAACACCTACGAGCTGCGTCGCTCCATTGGCATGGTGTTCCAGCAGCCCAACCCCTTCCGCAAGTCTATTCGCGACAACATCACGTTTGCGCCCAAGCGCCACGGCATCACCGATCGCGACGAACTCGAACGCATAGTCGAGGAAAGCTTGCGTGGCGCGGCGCTGTGGGACGAGGTCAAGGACAAGCTCGACAAAAGCGCCTACGCGCTTTCGGGCGGCCAGCAGCAGCGTTTGTGCATCGCGCGCACGCTGGCGCTCAACCCCGACGTGATTCTGTTTGATGAGCCCTGTTCGGCGCTCGACCCCATCTCGACGCTGGCGATCGAGGACCTGATGTCTTCGATCGTTGCCGAGCGCGCCATTGTCATCGTGACGCACAACATGGAGCAGGCGTCGCGCGTGTCCAATCGCACGGCGTTCTTCTACATGGGCGATATGGTTGAGTACGACGAGACCGACGAGATTTTCCAACGGCCCAAGGATAAGCGGCTGAATGATTACCTCACCGGCATGTTCTCCTAGTCCGGGACATGCTTGAGGCCCGCGGCGGCCACGGTTGCCGCGGGACTGATTGGAGAGGCGGGTCATCTCTTGTGGGAGATGGCCCGCCTTTTTGCTCTGCGACCGAAACGACCGCCACAAAGGGGACAGGCACCTTCGTGGTGGTTTGGGGTGGGGCTCGCTGCTATCATGGACAACGTTGAATTTCTACGAAGGAGCAGGGCATATGGCGATTCTTTTGGGATGCGATTCCGTCAGCCTAGAGTTTCCCACCAAGCATATTTTCGATAGCGTTACGCTCGGTGTGGGCGAGGGCGACCGTATTGGTATTGTCGGTAAAAACGGCGACGGTAAGTCGACGCTGCTGAGCGTGCTCGCCGGTACGTTGGAGCCCGACGACGGCCGCGTGACGCACCGCCGCGACACGACGATTGGATTGCTCGGCCAAAAGGATAACCTGGTCGATACCGACACCGTGCATCATGCCGTCGTGGGCGACACGCCCGAATACGAGTGGGCCTCGAGCCCGCGTACGCGCCAGATTCTGGCCGGCCTTATTAGCGATGTGCCCTGGGAGGGCACGGTGGGCGAGCTTTCGGGCGGCCAGCGCCGTCGCGTGGACCTCGCGCGCCTGCTGATCGGCGACTACGACGTACTCATGCTCGACGAGCCCACCAACCACCTGGACATGCGCACCATCAACTGGCTCGCGCGTCACTTAAAGGCCCGCTGGCAGCGCGGCCAGGGCGCGATGCTCGTGGTCACGCACGACCGCTGGTTCTTGGACGAGGTCTGTACCAGTATGTGGGAGGTCCACGACGGCCAGGTCGATCCCTTCGAGGGCGGTTACTCCGCATATATCCTGCAGCGCGTGGAGCGCGACCGCATGGCCGCGGTTACCGAGGAGCGCCGCCGCAACATGGCACGCAAGGAACTCGCGTGGCTGAGCCGCGGTGCCCAGGCTCGTTCCACCAAGCCCAAGTTTCGCGTTGATGCCGCTCGCGAGCTGATCGCCGACGTGCCGCCCGTGCGTGACGAGCTGGAGCTCAAGCGCCTAGCCGTGAGCCGCCTGGGCAAGCAGGTTATCGATGTGGTCGACGTGGACGCCGGCTATGCGGATACCGATGGCGCGCCCAAGCAGGTGCTCTCTGACGTGACCTGGCTCATTGGTGCGGGCGACCGCTATGGTCTGCTGGGCGAGAACGGTGCCGGCAAGTCGACGCTGCTCGACGTGATCCAGGGCAAGATTGAACCCACGCGCGGCCGCGTGAAGATTGGCCAGACGGTACGCTTTGGCGTGCTGTCGCAGCAGCTCGAGGAGCTCGAGCCCTACATGGGCGACACGATCCGCGAGGTGCTCAGCAACTATAAGAAGTACTACGTCATCGACGGCAAGGAGACTTCGCCCGAGAAGCTTTGCGAGCGCCTGGGCTTTACGACACAGCAGCTCTGGAGTCGCATCGGCGATCTTTCGGGCGGCCAGCGCCGTCGCCTGTCGCTGCTGCTGACGATCCTGGACGAGCCCAACGTGCTTATCCTGGACGAGCCCGGCAACGACCTGGATACCGACATGCTCGCGATTGTCGAGGACCTGCTCGACGGCTGGCCCGGCACGCTGATCCTGGTGACGCACGACCGCTTCTTGATGGAGCGCGTGACCGACCAGCAGTGGGCGCTGCTCGACGGCCACCTGACGCATATGCCCGGCGGTGTGGACCAGTACCTGCGCCTGTGCAACGCTACCGCCGAGGGCGAGCCCGTGGGTGCGCCGAGCGCCAAGACCGGCACGTTTGACACCGGTGCCGCGGCGGCTGCGGCCGAAAAGCCCAAGTCGAGCGGCCAGCCCAATGGCCTTTCCAACGCCGAACGCCAGAAGCTTCGCCGCGAGGTGAGCTCGCTCGAGCGCAAAATGGAGACGCAGCGCGCCCGCGTTGAGGAGGCCGAGGCAGCAATGGCCCAGGTCGATCCCACCAACTACACGGCGCTGGGCGAGCAGCAGGCAAAGATCGACGAGGCCCACGCCGCCATGGACGAGTTGGAGATGGCGTGGCTCGAGGCGAGCGAGAAGCTCGAGGGCGAGGAGTAGGCGAGGATGATCAAGGCCGCGTTTTTCGATATCGACGGCACGTTGCTGAGCTTTAAGACCCATCGGATTCCGGCGTCGGCGCAGCAGGTGCTCGACAGCTTTCATGAGCAGGGGATTGCGTGCGTGATCGCCACGGGTCGCCCGACCTATCAGATGCCCGATTGGCTGTTCGATCTTGGTTGGGATGCGTACATCACGCTTTCGGGTCAGCACTGTTTTGATGCCAAGGGCGTTTACCGCAGCTGCCCGATCGATTCGGACGACGTCGCGGCGATTGTGGACCAGGTGGCGCAGGGGCGCTATGACTCGCTGTGTATGCAGGGCGAGAACTCGTTTGTGAACCGCCTGTCCGAGCGCGTGGTGACGGCCGGCAGCAACGCGGGGATTGTCTACCACGAGGAACCGTTTGAGCATGCCTTCGATGCGCCGGTCTACCAGTTCTGCGCCTTTGTGGACCCTGCCGACGAACATATCGTGACCGACGCGGTGTCGCATTCTCTCACTACGCGCTGGTGTGATTTGTTCTGCGACATTATCCCTGCCAACGGCGGTAAGGACCTGGGTGTCGCGGCGACGCTGGAACGCCTGGGTGTCGACGCGAGCGAGGCGATTGCCTTTGGCGACGGCGAGAACGACCTGTCGATGTTCTCGGCCGTGGGCACAAGTGTGGCCATGGGCAACGCGCAGGAGACCGTGAAAGCTGCAGCGACCTATGTGACGACCGCCGTGGATGACGACGGCATCTACAACGCCGCCAAGCACTTTGGGCTGATGTAACTGCGGGCCGGCACCCGGCGCCTGGGGACACTCCTTGCGGGGCGTCCCCATTTTGTTTTCGTCCCGCACGTTTTGTGAAACACGGCTAACTTTTAGGCAAAGTAGTAAGACATGGGCAACTTTTGCGGTAAAGTAAATCAAGCAAAAGTATCCAAAGGCTAACTAGAAGCCATCGCGAAAGGCGGCCCATGGCCCTGCGTGAATCCGGAGAAGACTATCTCGAATCGATCTACGTTCTATCGGAACGTCAGGGCATCGTGCGCTCGATCGACGTTGCCGAATACTTGGGCGTAACCAAAGCAAGCGTCTCTAAAGCCATGGCGGCCTTGGAGAGCACCGGCTACGTGGAGATGGGCAAACGCGACGTGCATCTGACGGAACGCGGTCTTGAGGTTGCCCGTCAAATGTGGGAGCGCCACTGCT
>CATWID010000073.1 GCA_958350755.1 uncultured Collinsella sp. | reverse complement strand
GTTATCGACAAGACCTGCTTGGTCTATGGTCAGATGAACGAGCCGCCCGGAGCGCGTCTGCGCATCGGTCTGGCCGGCCTTACCACCGCTGAGTACTTCCGCGATCGCGGCCAGGACGTTCTGCTGTTCATCGACAACATCTTCCGCTTCTCCCAGGCAGGTTCCGAGGTTTCCGCACTGCTGGGCCGTATGCCGTCCGCCGTTGGTTACCAGCCCACGCTGGCAACCGAGATGGGCGACCTCCAGGAGCGCATTACCTCGACCAAGACGGGCTCCATTACCTCCGTCCAGGCTGTCTACGTCCCCGCAGACGACCTGACCGACCCGGCGCCTGCCACGACGTTTACGCACCTCGACGCCACCACGGTTCTTTCGCGTAGCATTTCGTCGCTTGGCCTGTTCCCGGCTATCGACCCGCTCGCATCTTCCTCCGACGCTCTCGATCCCTCGATCGTCGGCGAGGAGCACTACCGTGTCGCCGTCAAGGTCCAGGAGCTCCTGCAGGAGTACTCCGACCTTCAGGACATCATCGCCATTCTGGGTATGGACGAGCTGTCCGAGGAGCAGCGCCTTACGGTCAACCGTGCCCGTAAGATTCAGCAGTTCCTCTCGCAGTCCTTCCACGTCGCCGAGAAGTTCACCGGCAACCCCGGTGTCTACGTCCGCGTCGAGGATACCGTCCGCTCTTTCGCCGAGATTGTCGACGGCAAGGCCGATGACCTGCCCGAGCAGGCTTTCCGCTATGCTTCCACGATTGAAGACGTGCGCGAGCGCGCCCGCAAGATGGGGGAGAAGTAGGTTATGCGTATCCGCATCGTGTGCCCCGTGAGCTGCGCCTATGAGGGCGACGCTGCGTTTGTGTCGATTCCGTCCACGGATGGCGAGTTTGGCGTCCTGCCTGCTCACTCCAGCGAGATCTGCACGATCGACCGCGGTTACGTTCGCGTTTCCGATAAGGCCATGGGCACTGTCGACCACACGTTTGCCGTGGCCGGCGGCTATGCCCAGGTTGCGGACGATGTCGTGACCGTTCTCGCCGAGCGCGCTTGCGATTTGGCGACCGTCGATGCCGACAAGCTTAAAGCTGATATTCAAGGTTTTGAAGAGAAGCTGGGTAATTTGTCGGAGGATGATGCACGCCGCGCCTACCTCTATAATGAAATCGCATGGTGTAAGCTCAAGCTTGCCCAATAGTCAAACGATTTAGCGTTCGACCATTTGCGAACACATCATGCCCGGGATGGCCCAGCCACCCCGGGCATGCTTTTTGAAAGGGTAGACCTTGGATATTATCCGCGTTGAGGGTGGCCACGCCATCGGAGGCTCCGTGCCCGTCTCGGGCGCCAAGAACTCCGCGCTCAAACTCATGGCGGCAACGCTTCTGGCGCCGGGCAAGACGACGCTGCAGAACGTGCCCGATATTTCCGATGTCCACGTGATGGGCAAGGTGCTCAAGGGCATGGGCGCTACGATCGATGTTCTCGACGAGCACACGCTCGAGATTGATACCTCTCAGGTCGATTCATGGGAGGCCCCCTACGAGCTCGTTGCCAAGATGCGCGCTTCCACCGCCGTCATGGGGCCCCTGCTGGGCCGCTTCCATCGCGCCAAAATTGCCATGCCGGGCGGCTGCAACCTGGGTGCTCGTAAGATCGATATGCACATTCTTGGTCTTGAGGCCCTGGGCGTTGAGTTCGATACCGCCCGCGGTTACATCAACGCTAATGCGCCCCAAGGTCTGCGCGGTACCACCGTCACGCTCGAGTTCGCCAGCGTCGGTGCGACCGAGAATCTCATCATGGCCTCTGTGCGCGCACAGGGCACCACGGTTATCGACAATGCCGCCCGCGAGCCCGAGATCGTCGATCTCGCCAACATGCTCAACGAGATGGGCGCCAAGATTGTTGGCGCCGGTACGCCCGTCGTGACTATCGAAGGCGTGGAAGAGCTCCATCCCGTTATCCATCGCGTGGTGGGCGACCGCATCGAGGCCGGTACCTTTATCGTCGCCGGTGCGTTGATGGCGGACGATCGCGGTGTCGATGTCACGGGCTTTTGCCCCATTCATTTGGGCATGGTGCTCAAGAAGATGGAGCTCATGGGTATCGACTGCGAGCGCGTCGAGGATGGCGTCCATGTGAACCGTGCCGAGCGTATCAAGCCGGTCGACATCCAGACGCTTCCGTTCCCCGGTTTCCCGACCGACATGCAGGCGCAGATTATGGTGCTCTCCGCCCTTGCCGACGGCAGTTCCGTTATTACCGAGAACATCTTCGAGAATCGCTTTATGTTTGCCTCTGAGCTGGTGCGCATGGGTGCCGACATTCGTATCGAGAGCCATCATGCCATGATTCATGGCGTCAAGGGCTTCTCGGGTGCACAGGTTACCTCGCCCGATTTGCGCGGCGGAGCGGCCCTCGTCGTAGCGGGCTTGATCGCCGACGGGACGACCGAGGTTTCGGCTATCCATCACATCAAGCGCGGCTACGAGCAGTTTGTCGAAAAGCTGCAGGCGCTCGGCGCGCATGTCGAGCATGCTACCGTCCCCGATCCCGTCATCTACTAATACAGGTTGCCTATGTTTAATAAAAAGCCCCTCGCGGATACCACCACCCGAAGACCCTCAACTGGTGCGCAGGCCAAGATCTACAGTCGCGATAACGTGGCTCGCTATTCCGAGCGCGCTCGTCAACGCCGCCGTAGCCACACGATTCGTCACGTCGCGCTCATTGTCGTGCTTGGCGTGCTGCTGAGTGCCACTACCGCTGCCGGCCTGTGGTTTGCCACCATTATGGGCAAGCTCGGCGATTCTAATGTCATTACTGACAATCTGCGTCGGGTTCTGGTTGACACCGATGAGGCAAAGGATCCGTTCTACGTGCTGCTTCTTGGCACCGACGGCCGTCCGGGCGAGGATACGTATCGTGCCGACTCGATTATCCTGGCACGCATCGACCCCACGCAAAAGCAGGCGACGCTCATTTCCGTTCCGCGCGACACCAAGGTCGAGTACAAGGGCGAGACCATGAAGATCAACGCCTGCCATACCGTTGGCGGCGCCGAGGCCATGGTCGAGGCGGTCAACGAGCTGTGCGGTGTTCAGATTTCCCACTATGCCGAGGTCAGCTTCGACGGTATGCAGGCGCTGATTGATTCGGTTGGCGGTATCGACATTAACGCAACCGATGATGTTGACGACCCCGAGCACCTGGATATTAAGATTACCGCTGGCCAGCAGCATATGGACGGTGCCACCGCCCTTACCTATGCCCGCTGCCGCTACACCTATGCCGACGGCGATTACACGCGCATGCGCCACCAGCGTCAGGTGCTTGGCGCCCTTGCCAACCAGATTCTCAATAACTTCGATGCCACGAAGATCTTTGGCCTGGTTAATTCGCTGTCCGATATGCTTGTAACCGATATGAGCGTTCAGGATATCGTGGCTACGGTCAACGCCATGCGCGGTATGGATGTCGACGGTATCTACTCGGCCAACCTGCCCTCGTACGCCGACGACAGCACCATGATCGACGGTGTGAGCTACGTCTTTGTCTACGAGGACGAGCTCAAGGAAATGATGGAGCGCGTCGATGCCGGCAAGGATCCCAAGGGTCCCAACACCATGGGTCTTTCCGACGGTTCCAGCTCTACGATCGGTGACCTGAACAACAACACGTCTGACGACTACGCAAACGGTACCGCAACCTCATCGGTCAGCTCTGACGATTCCGACGATTCGAGCGACAGTTCCGATTACTACGAAGAGCCCACCGGCGACGGCAACGGCTACGAGGCCAACTACTAAGTTACGGCGTTTTACCAAACGCCGTAACGACTCGACGCTGCGCGCCGCCCAAGGCGACAATTTGTCATTCAAAAGGCAGGGCATGACCAGAAGGTCAATGCCCTGCCTTTTTCATGCCAACTTGTTCGCCTTGGACGTCGCTCGCTGACGTTGGCTCAACCTGCGATGTTGACTACTCCCCTTGTATCAAAAACCGCCCCGTTCTCTGTAGAGGACGGGGCGGTTCGTCTTTTGGACTTGTGCAGCCAGGCTTATGCAAAGCGGGCGACGAGCTCCTGGAGCACGTCGGTCATCTTGACGAGCGAACTGACCGGGACGAACTCGTTGACGCCGTGGTAGCAATAGCCGCCGGTGGAAAGGTTGGGGCAGGGCAGACCGCGGAACGACAGCTGAGCGCCGTCGGTGCCGCCACGAATCGGCAGCACTTGGGGCTCAACGCCGCAGGCAAGGTAGGCTTCCTTGGCAACATCAATAAGCTCGGGATAGTCACGAACGATCTCGGCCATATTTCGATACTGCTGCTTAATCTCAACTGTCACGCGCTCCTCACTCAGACGCTGGTTGAGCATCGAGGCGGCGGCATCAATAAGGTCGAGTTTCTGCTGGAACTTGGCGGCATCGTGATCACGGACGATATAGCGCGCCGTGGCATGGTCGACCGTTGCCGAGACGCCCTCAAGGTGACAGAAGCCCTCGTAGCCCTCGGTGTATTCCGGACGCTGCTCGTAGGGGAGCAACGCGTTGAAGTCGCAGAACAGATTGCCTGCGTTGACCATACGGCCCTTGGCGTCGCCCGGGTGGATGGACTGGCCCTCAAAGCAGACGGTCGCCTCGGCGGCGTTAAAGCACTCCCACTCCAGCTCGCCGATGGGGCCGCCGTCGACCGTGTAGGCGTACTTGCAGCCAAAGGTATCGATATCCAGCAGCTCGGCTCCGTGGCCGATCTCCTCGTCAGGGCAGAAGCAAATGCCGAGTGCGGGATGGGGCAGAGAAGGGTCCTGAGCGATACGCGCGACAAGCGACATGATCTCGGCGACGCCTGCCTTGTCGTCCGCGCCCAGCAGCGTGGTGCCATCGCTGCAGACCAGGTCCTCACCCGCGAGGTCGTTCAGGGCGGGAAGCTTGGCGGTACTCATGGCAACGGGCTTACCGTCAACCGTGCCGCAGACCAGGTCGCCGCCTTCGTAGTGCACGATGTGCGGCTTCACGCCGGCGCCCGGTGCAACTTCGGTGGTGTCGAGATGGGCGATCAGGCCCAGGGCGGGCTTGTCCTCAGCGCCCGCGCTCGCAGGAATATGCGCGCAGACGTAGGCATGCTCGGTCACATGGGCATCGGCCGCGCCAAGCTCGCGCAGCTCTTCAGCCAGCACGTTGGCAAGGTCAAACTGAACGGCGCTCGAGGGTACCTGGTCGCAGTTTGCATCCTCGGACTGCGTGTTGATCTGGACGTAGCGCAAAAAGCGCTCGAGGACATCGGGGTTCGTGGTGGTGTTTTCCATAAAGACCGCTCCAATCTTGGTCGTCGTGTGCAACAAGAACTCTAGCACGGTATGCCACGGCATACCGCGAC
Organism: uncultured Collinsella sp.; assembly: GCA_958350755.1. Lineage (GTDB taxonomy): Bacteria > Actinomycetota > Coriobacteriia > Coriobacteriales > Coriobacteriaceae > Collinsella. The sequence continues at coordinate 2,074 of CATWID010000073.1, read as the reverse complement.
GCTTGGATGGGGTAGAATCAGCCAATGAATGCAGAAGGGACGGAAGATCATGGATACGACAAATAGCTCGCGCGAACTACATCTGACGGTGGCGAACGAAGACTACTTGGAGTGCATGGTTCGCATTGAAAGCGAAGAGGGGGAAACCAACGGCGTGCGATCGGTCGACATCGCGCAGCGCCTTGGCGTCTCCAAGGCATCGGTCAATAAAGCGGTTTCGGCGCTCAAAGCATCCGAACTTGTCGAGCAATCGCACTACGGCAAGGTAGTCCTGACCGATCGCGGCCGCGAGGTTGGTACGGCTATCTGGTACCGTCATCGCCTCATCCGCACGTTTTTGGTTCAGGAGCTCGGTGTCGAATTTGAGCGAGCCGATTCCGAGGCCTGCATGATGGAGCATGCGCTATCCGAGGACACGATGAACCGCTGGCTCGCCTATCTCGAAAAGCAGGGAATCAGCGTCGAGGAATAGCGGGATATATATGGATACGAGTTATTACAACCGCTTTGGTGCCGAGGAACTTACGCGCCGCTTGTCGAGCGAGACCTTGTTGGCGCAGGGCCCCATGGGCAGTGTTCTGTTGAGTGAGTACGATGCCGCCGACATTCCACCGGCGTTTTGGAATCTGGCAGAGCCGCAGACCGTTTCTCGTATTCATCGCTTGTATGTCGCCGCCGGCGCGCAGGTGCTCATTACCAACACCTTTCAGGCATCAAGCTATGCCCTCAAGCACGATCAGATTGCGCCGTCCGTGGCGGAGGTCAATCGCGGGGCCGTCGACGATGCCCGCCAGGCGCACCCTCAGCTGCTACTGGGCTCGATGGGCCCGATCGGTATTGAGTGGTTTGCCGAAGACTCTGTCGAGTATCGTGAAATCCGAGGCATTGCGCGCGAACAGGCGCACGCCTTGCTCAATGCTGGTGTTGACGGTCTGCTGATCGAGACGGTGACGTCTATCCGTAATTTGCAACCCATGCTTGCCGGCGCCCGAGATGCCGCCGACGGCATGCCTGTCCTGGTGAGTTTTGTCGTTGACGATAAAGGCGACCTGTTGGGCGATGGCCTCAACATCGAGGCAGCCGTTTTGTACGCCGAAAAACACGGCGCAAACTCGGTTGGTGTTAATTGCTGTTCGCTTGCGGCCGCGAACGCGGCGGTGCCCAGGATGGTTGCATCGGCGACTACTCCCGTCACGGTGCGTCCCAACGTGGGCGATCCGGTCCAGACTCAGGATGGCCCCGTATGGCACGAGAACCCCGAAGCTTTCGCGCGCGCATGCATCGAATGGAGACATGCCGGTGCCGCAATGGTGGGCAGTTGCTGTGGAACCACGGCAATCACTACGGCAGCGATGGCCGAGGCGCTCGATATATAAAGGTCGAAACCGCTCCATACGGGGCGGTTTTTTTATTGCTTGCACATCGGCGGTAGCATTTGCCCAAATGGTGAATGCCGGTTTTGGCAGGTTGCTGGGCGAGCGTTGCGGGTATACCCCATGCGTACCATGATCCAAACACTGTGAGGTGTCTGCGCGTGTGCGCGATAATTCATTTTGGAACTGACGGTTGGCGCGCTCGCGTCGATGAGGACTTCACTGCCGACAACGTTGCCCGCATTGCCGATGCCGTCGGCGAGTTGTGGCAAAAGATCAATCCCGGCAAAACAGTATATATAGGGTTCGACACCCGGCCGCAGGCGCGCGAGTTTGCTGAGCTTGCGGCAGGCGTGCTTGCCGCTCACGGATTGGACGCAGTGCTCGCATCTCGGCCTGTTCCGACCCCCGCCCTTACGTGGGCGGCGGCGTATGACGGCGAGGCCTGCGGTGCGCTCATGGTGACGGGATCCCATCATCCGCAGGGGTATCTGTGCCTTAAGCTGCGCATGGGAGATGGCTCGACGGCCAATCAGGATGTCATCGAAGAGCTCGAAGAGACTATGGCCCCCGAGCCGATGGGGATCGAGGAACGCTATCGCACCGCGGATATTATTCCTGACTATATGCAGGCGGTGGCATCGTTTGTCGATGCCGAGGCCATTCGAGCCGCTCACCTGCGTGTGGTAGTTGACCCCATG
>CATWID010000072.1 GCA_958350755.1 uncultured Collinsella sp. | reverse complement strand
ATCATCCGTTATATCTCATCTAAAACCGTCCGGACTGCAAGCGCAATCGTGGACGGCGCACCTGCTAAGGGGAATGGGGAAAAGGGAGTCAACAAAGCCATCCCCCTTAACGGCGCGAAGCAAACGTCCAAACGGACGAATACTACTTGTTGGGGAAGGAATAACCTTCAACCGTCACGTGCAGTACCACGACGCGGGGATCCGCGGCATCGGCCACGACACGGTAGGCCTCGTCGATCTCGACGACGGCAACGCCGCCGGCGGGAATCGTCACGGTCTCCCCCGTACCCTCAAAGCGCTCGCGATCGTCGATATCGCTGTAGGCGCGCGTGCAGGTAAGATCCGTCTTGGAAGCCACCTCGACGGTCAGGTCGCCGTCGAGCGGGGCGAGCACGGCATGGTAGCGACGGTGACCGACCAGATCGGCGATAGCTGCCTCGTGGGCGTTCACCCACCAGTACACCAACGAGTCGCCGATGGAGTACGCCACGTCGTGCTGTAGGTCGGCAACACCATCGAGCGCCTGGCCGGTGCGCATCCACTTCTTGACAGACTTCATCTGAGCGTCGAAATCGGCGCGCGAGTTAAAGACATGCATGACTTATGCCTCCTTAATGGGTGCCAGCGCCTGAGCCAGATCGGCAGACGTCAGCGGTCGCAGGGACACCTCAAAGCTGAAGCTCTCAAAACGGGTGCGGTAGGAATCGAGTACCTCGGAACCCCAAGAGTTCGAGCCAAGGCCGAGCAGCTGGTCGTCGATGTTGACCGTGACCGTATCGCCCTTGACAAGGTCGTAGACGTGCTTGGCGTTATCGATTGCCTCGCAGCTATAGGGCCATGCCGAGAACGAGAACGGGTTGGAGGCGGCGTCAGCCGGACGAGTCACCAACACGCCGTCACCGTGACTGGAGCGCAGGGCAACCCAGCGGGTACCCTCACGGTTGGCGCAGTCCTGAGGCATAACGTAGGGCGTGAACATGTCGTCGACCGTAGTGCGGTAATGACCGACCGGGTTGGCGCGCAGCGAGTCCGGATAGTTCTCGCCCGGGCCGTGGCCATACCACTCGACGGCACGATTGCAACCGGGGACCTCGAAGGAGATGCCGATGCGCGGGATGATATCCGAGTAATCGCCGTAGGGCTCGCCGGAAACCTTGAGGTCGACACGACCGCTCGGAAGCACGGTGTAGACGAGCTCGACGCGCATGCCGAACGCGCGGACGGGAGGAGCAATACGCTGGCTCACGGTAACGACGACCGCATTGCCGTCCTGCTTCCAAGAAACCTTGCGGGTAGACGTCTGCATCACATCGATGAAGTTGTCCTTCCACAGGGAGTCATACTCCTGAGCGTGGTTGTCGACGAGCGGATGCCAAAAACCAACCTGGGGACCAGAGGCCATTACGTCGCGGCCGGATGCCTTCCACTCGCTCACGGTACCGTTGACTTTGCTGAAGGTCAGCTCGCCGTTGAGGGAGTGAATGCGGATCTCTTGCTCGGTCTCCTCGACCGTAAGCTCAGGACGAGCGGGGGCGGCGATGGCCGGCGCCGGATGGTTTGCGATGGCAAACTGGCTTGCGCCCAGCTGGAACATCGGCTCGCACCAGGCGTGAGCCGCCATGGTGTAGGCGCGCACGGTCAGCAGGGTCTCGCCCACTGCGGCCTCGCGAATCACCAGCGGCAGCTGGACGGACTCGCCGGGGGCAACCGCGCCGGGCATGAGCGTCTTGCGGCAGACCACGTCGCCGTCCACCAGGGTCTCGGCCGACAGGCAGACATCCTCGAGGGTGGTGAACCAACGCTTGTTGGTGACGGTCAGCTCGCCTGCCTCGGCGTCATAAGCCATGCGGACCGGGCAGATGACCTGGCCGTACTCGGTAAGGCCCGGGCTCGGCTGCTGCCAGGGGAACACCATGCCATCGATGCAGAAGTTGCTGTTGTTGGGGTAATCGCCGTTGTCGCCACCATACATATCGTAGGCAACGCCGTCCTCGGCCACAGCAGCCAAACCGTGGTCGCACCATTCCCAGATAAACTGGCCTTGGATGCAATCCCAGCGATCGAAGACCTCCTGGTACTCGGACAGGCCTCCGGGGCCATTGCCCATGGAGTGGCCGTACTCGCAGTTGATGCGCGGCTTGGGGAACGGATGCTCGCCAAAGTCGTTCATCTGCGACACACGGGAGTACATCGTGGAAATGACGTCGACGGTATCGGCGTTGCGGTCCTCCTCGTAATGGACCGGACGATCATCGAGCTCGTGAGCCTTGGCGTACATCGCGCGGATGTTGCAGCCATAGCCGCTCTCGTTGCCCATCGACCACATAATGATGCAGGCGTGGTTGCGCTCCTGCATCACCAGGCGCTCAATGCGGTCGACGTAGGCCGGCTCCCATGCCGGATCGTCGGTGACCAGGGCGATGTTGCCGATATTCTCGAAGCCGTGGCTCTCCATATCGGTCTCGGCGACCAGCATGATGCCATACTCATCACACAGCTCGTAGAAGCGCGGGTCATTGGCATAGTGAGAGGTGCGCACCGCGTTGATGTTGTGCCGCTTCATGAGCTCCAGGTCGCGGCGCATGCGATCGAGGCCCACGGCGCGACCCTTGTGATCGTCGTGATCGTGGCGGTTGACGCCATGCATCTTAAAGTAAGTGCCGTTGAGGTAGATATGATTGCCCTCGACCGTCACCTCGGCAAGTCCCTGGCGATGCGGAACGTACTCGCTGACCTCGTCGCCGTCGTAGACCTCAAACGTAAGGTCATAGAGGAAGGGGTCCTCGGGGTTCCAGAAGTGGGCATCGGCAACGCTGCACTCGGCATGGCCATCGACGCACTCGCCCGTAGCGACCACGTTCTCGCCATCGCTGAGCGTAAACACGACGCGGGAAGCGCCCTCGGCCACCGTATCGAGCGTGATCAGAGCGGCATCGCCCTCGCGGTGCGTGCGGAACCTAAAGTCGACCAGGTGCGCGGCGGGACGCTGCATAAGGTACACATCGCGGAAGATGCCCGAGGCCCACCACATGTCCTGATCCTCGATATAGCTGCCATCGCTGTACTGCAGGACCTTGACCGCAAACAGGTTGTCGCCCTCGACGAGCGCGTCGGTCACGTCGAACTCGGCAGACAGGCGCGAGCCCTTGGTCATGCCGATAAACTGACCGTTGACGTACAGCTCGCCATAGCTCTCGATGCCGTCAAAGCGAATGATCTCGCGAGCGCCGGCAGGCACGGCGGGAAGGTTGACGATGCGCTGGTAGACGCCCGTGGGGTCGTCGGAGGGAACGAACGGCTGATCCACCGGGAACGGGAAACCCTCGTCGGTGTAGGCAAGGTTGCCATAGCCATCCACCTGCCACAGGTGCGGAACCTCCACGTGATCCCACTCGGGCTCGTACGTAGAGAGCTCCTCGTTGGAAACGGCAGCAGGCCCCTCAAAGAGGCGGAACTGCCACGAGCCGGACAGCTGGACGAACCCGCGCGACAGCTCGCGGCTGTACGTAGCGGCGAGATCGGCGGTCTCGTAACCCATAAAGTACGCATGGGGTGCCAGGCGGTTCCTGTGGGTGAGCGCTTGGTTTTCCCAATCGTTAATGGCGTCCATGGTGATGCTCCTTCGTCATCGTAGTGATTCTTGTGCAACCGGTTGTCCTTATCTTACGGGCGATGCAAAACCCTGTGCAACCGGTTGTCCGCTGAACGGTCGATTCTGCCGGATTAACGGTGCAACCGGTTGTACAACCGCCTCACTTATGTCACCCTGAGTATCGAAACTCAGCGCAAAACATCATTCTTAAGCTCGTAGGCAACCGCCACGCCCGCTGATATCTCACCCACACGAGACGTATTCGATTGCGGCTTGGTTGCAAAACGACACCTGTCACCGGATATCATGAACGCTGTTCAGGTGCACTATAGTAAGCTGTATCCGCACCAGCCCGTATCAGTGACAACATCGACCGCATTTTCCAGGAGACGCCATGACCCAGCCAGTTCGCACCGCACCTACGCTTGCCGAGGTTGCCGCAGCTGCCGGCGTGTCGCGCTCCACGGCATCGCGCGCCCTCAACGATTCGCCCCGCATTAGCGAGGAAACCAAAAAGCGCGTCCGTGCGGCGGCCAAGAAAGTCAATTTTGTCCCCAACGCTCGCGGCCGAGCGCTCGCTGTCGGGCGCACGGAAATCATCGCCGTGCTCGTGACCGAGCCCCTGAGTGAGCTCTTCAGCGACCCCACCTATAGCGAATTTTTGAGCGGCATTACCGAGGAACTGTCGGAGTCGTCCTATCTGCCCGTTATCTTGCAGGCGTCTTCTACGCATGAGCGCAACCGCGCACGCGAGCACTTTGAGCGCCGCTCGTTCGACGCCGTGATCGACGTCTCCCCTTACAAGGGCAGCGAGCTGCTCGAGGTGCTGCGCGAGCTGGGCGTACCCACCGTGTTGTGCGGCCAGCTCGAGGGCCACCCCTATTGCGATGTGTTCTCGACAGTCTACTCTGACGACGAAGAGGGAGGACGCTTTGCGGCACTCGCTATGAAAGATCGCGGGCGCAAAGATATCGTCGCCGTGTTGGGACCGCAAGACAACCCCGCTGTTGTCGACCGCCTGCGCGGCTACCGCACCGTCCTGGGCGAAGACCTCCCAGGCGCAAACGTTATCTATACCGGCTGGAACAGCGGAGACGGCTATCAGGCCATGCACCAGATCCTCGCGCGCGAGATTGCTTTCGATGGCGTGCTCTGCGGATCGGACCGTATCGCGGCTGGCGTCATCACCGCACTCAACGAGGCAGGCCTATCCGTTCCGGCGGACGTTTCTGTCGTCGGCTTCGACGATCACGAGATTGCGGCGCGCTGCGTCCCCGCACTCACGACCGTCCGCCAGCCCCTGCGCGAAGAAGGCCACATGGCCGCCAACATTGCGCTCGACATGATCAAGGGCGCCGAGCCCACCACCTCCGTGATGCACATGCAGCTCGTTCAGAGAGACTCGCTGTAGGAAACTGGGCCGGGCTTTTCGCCAGACAGTTGTTGCGGAAAGCCTGCCCCGTTTTGAGCGCTCATTCTGGGGCACAGTTTCCGTTAGACCGCTCAAGCGGAAACTGTGTCCCATTATTTTGCCGAATTCTGGGTCGCGCTTTCCCAGAGGACCCCCTTTGGGAAAGCGCGACCCGTTCTGGACGCAGATTCCGGGACGCACTTTCCGCAACGCCCGGTCATCCCATGCCCTCACAATCTCGGCGTATAAAAAACGAGGGAAGGCACACGTCCTTCCCTCGTTACAAGCAATAGGTAGTCGCTTGCCTACATCAGGCGCAGGCTGACGTCCTTGAGCTGGGCGCCGGAAACGGCACTCGGAGCACCCGACATGAGGTCGGAGCCGCTGGCCGTCTTGGGGAACGCCATGACGTCGCGGATGGAGTCGGAACCGGTGAGCAGCATGCACACGCGGTCCAGACCCAGAGCGAAACCGCCCATCGGGGGCGCACCAAACTTGAGGGCCTCCATGAGGAAGCCAAACTGCGACTCGGCGCGCTCCTCGGTAAAGCCCAGGAGCTTGAGCATGGACATCTGCATCTCGGCGTTGTGGATACGCATACCGCCGCCGCCGGCCTCAAAGCCGTCCATGACAAAGTCGTAGGTGCACGAACCGGCTGCCAACGGATCGGCCTCGATCTTGGCGATGTCGGTCTCGGTCGGCAGGGTGAAGGGCTGGTGCTCGGCTGCATAGGCCTTGCGATCCTCGTCCCAGTGGAACAGCGGGAAGTTGACGACCCACAGGAAGTCGTGGCCCTCGCGCTTGATCTCGAGCGCGTTGGCCATGTGGGAACGCATGCCGCCCAGGATCTCGTCGGAGAGCAGGCGCGGGCCGGCGGCAAACATCACAAGGTCGCCGGGCTCGACGTCCATGCGCTCGCGCAGAGCAGCCATCTCCTCGTCCGAGAAGAACTTGACGATGGGGCTGTTGATGGAGCCGTCCTCGCGGAAAGCGATCCAGGCCAGGCCCTTGGCGCCAAACGTGGAGGCCACGCCGGCGAGCTTATCGATCTTGGCACGTGCCCAGGCACCGGCGCCCTTGGCGTTGATGGCCTTGACGACAGAGCCCTCCTCGTTTGCAGCAGTCGCAAAGACCTTGAACTTGGAGTTGGCAAAGATGTCGGTCAGGTCGACCAGGTGCATGCCGTAGCGAGTATCGGGCTTGTCGGAGCCATAGGTGTCCATGGCCTCCCAATAGTCCATGCGACGCAGCGGCGTGGGCATCTCGACACCCATGCGGCCGAAGGCGTCAGACAGGACCTCTTCGAGCGCGCTCATAACGTCGTTCTGGTCCACGAAGGACATCTCGATATCGACCTGGGTGAACTCGGGCTGACGGTCGGCACGCAAGTCCTCGTCGCGGAAGCACTTGGCAACCTGATAGTAGCGCTCGACGCCACCGACCATAAGCAGCTGCTTCAGGAGCTGCGGGGACTGCGGCAGGGCATAGAAGTTGCCCGGCTGGATGCGGCTGGGGACGATGAAGTCGCGGGCGCCCTCGGGCGTGGACTTGAACAGGGAGGGCGTCTCGACCTCCATGAACTCACGGTTGTGCAGCGCCTCGCGAATGGCAAAGGTAAAGTCGGAGCGCAGCTTGAGGTTGGCCATCATCTCGGGACGACGGAGGTCCAGATAGCGATAGCGCAGGCGGGTGTCCTCGCTGGTCTCGATGCCGTCCTCGATCTGGAACGGCGGGGTGACGGAAGTGTTGAGCACCTCGGCATGATCGGTCAGGACCTCGATCTCGCCGGTCGCGAGCTTGGTGTTGGTGGTCTCCTCGCCACGGGCGCGCACGACGCCGTGAATCTTGATGGGCCACTCGGGACGCATGGTCTCGGCGATCTTAAAGGCATCGCCGTCGGAATGCTCGGGGTCGAAGGTGAGCTGCGTGATGCCCTCGCGATCGCGAAGGTCGCAGAAGATAAGGCCGCCGTGGTCGCGGCGACGGCTCACCCAACCGGTGAGGGTGACTTCTTCGCCCACGTTCTCGAAGCGAAGCTCGCCGCAGGTACGGGTGTGCATGGAATGCTCGTCAATGGGACGGGTCTGGCTCATACCAGTGATCCTCCTTTATGGATCTGTGCCGCCCCGTGTCGTTCCGGGCGGCGTCGTACAGATTTGCCCAGCCTGCGTAAACCGCGCAGCCAGACATGGCGTTCTATCTTATCGCACTCGCGTCGATGTGCCGCGAAAAAGTGGCTCCTGCCCAAAGACTTGACGGAGACGAAACAATTGACGCGCCGCGGCACCCGCCCGCGCTCGTCACGTGCGACAATATGCCCCAATAAAACAGCACTCGGAAAGGCCCGCCATGACTGCACGCCTCATCGTTATGGATATCGACTCCACGCTCATCAATCAGGAGGTTATCGATCTTTTGGGCGAAGAGGCAGGCGCGGGCGAGCAGGTAGCACAAATTACCGAGCGTGCGATGCGCGGCGAACTCGATTTTAAGCAGGCACTCGAGGAGCGCGTGGGGCTGCTTGCCGGCTTGGACGAGAGCGTGTTCGAGCGCACCTTTGAGCGCGTGACGTTTACTCCCGGCGCGCTGGAGCTTGTGCGCTCGGCGCGCAGCAAGGGCTGGAAGGTCGGCGTGGTGAGCGGCGGCTTCCACGAGGTCGCCGATAAGATCGTAGCCGCCGCGGGCATCGACTTTTGCCTGGCCAATCGTCTGGAGGTCGTGGACGGCAAGCTCACGGGTAAGCTGGCGGCAGACATCGTGACCAAGGAGTCCAAGCTTATCCAGCTGCTGGACTGGGCAGTTGAGTGCGGTGTCGATATGGCCCATACCGTCGCGATCGGCGACGGCGCCAACGACATCCCCATGAT
>CATWID010000071.1 GCA_958350755.1 uncultured Collinsella sp. | reverse complement strand
GTCCCCAACTGCCGCCTCAGGTAGTCATTGGGGACGTTCTTTAATGACTAGTCGTTTAAGAACGTCGCATGCGACTAGTTCACCTCGACAGGCTTAGCGCCGGGATAGCGCTCCTCAAAGTCTAGGCGGTACTTATTGTCATTGGTGCCCGCCACGTTGTCGCGCGACAGCGGCGCCACGATCTCATTCTTGTGGTCCGCAGGCTTGGCGTATTTCAGGCTGATCTCCCAGGCATCACAGATTGCGTCAATGCGGTGATCCAGGTCGTCGTACAGGGCGATGATATCCTTCCAGGAGCTGTAGTTCTTGGAGCTCGTCGGGACGTCCAGGTCCTCGACGATGTCGTAATACTGCTCGATGGTGTCCTCCGTGCGCTCGGCGACGTCGGCGAGATTTTGACGGGTGGTTCGATCCTCTTCCAGATAGTTGCCGTTGAAGTTCTGCGCGCAGCCACGGACCTGGCTGTCGAGATCTTCGAGCAGGTCGTAGTATTCGCTCAGGCGACGGTAGAGGTTCTGCTCGGAGAGCGTTGCTTCGCCGCCATCCTCGTCGTCATCGTCATCATCGTCGTACAGGCTGTTGGGATTGCCGAGAGGCTTTAGGTCATCGTCGTCGACGTCATGGTGCAGCTTAGCTACCTCGGCAGTCGTCTGCGTGGCGGCGTTGTCGAACGGTTTGATCGCAAAGAAGATGACCAGGGCGATGATGATCGCCACCAGCACAACGATAACGGCGATAAGCGGCCCGGTGCCGCTCTTTTTGGGAGCGGGGGTCTGTGGCGAAGCGGGCGCGTATGCGGGAGCCGGCTGCTGTTGGGGCGAGCCGCTCGCGACGGGTATGCGCTGCGTGGTCTCGACGGCCTCGGTCCTTGCGGCGGGGTCGGGGCTATAGGCGAGGGGGTCGTCCGCCTTGGCTTGCGGCGTATCAAGGGAGCCGGTCTGCTCAAAAGCGGGCTGGCTATCGCTCGCGGCTGTTTGCTCAACGGGTGCACCGCACGAGGTGCAGAACTTGGCATTATCTTCAAGAAGCTTGCCGCACGAGGCGCAATACCGAGACATTGCCACTCCTTTCGCCACATTTCAATGCAATACGACGATTATACCCACTGCCCCAAGAAGCCGGCAGTTAGGGACGTTCCTTATCTGCCGGCAGTTTAGGAACGTCCCTAACTGTCGGCTAATCGTTAGGGCGCGCCTGTCCCTGGGGTATCATGGCTTGGTTGATATATCCGCATTTACGCGCCTTGTAGGAAGGGGCTGCGTCCATGGCTTTTGAGCCCGCTCAACATAGCTTTATCACGCTCGAGGGCGTCGACGGTGCCGGCAAGTCCACGCAGGCGCGCCTGCTTGCTCGCGCGCTCGAGCTCGCTGGCCACCAGGTTGTGAGCCTGCGCGAACCGGGCGGCACCGCCATCAGCGAAAAGATCCGCGCCCTGCTGCTCGACCCCGCCAATATGGCGATGGGCGATACCTGCGAGCTGTTGCTCTACGAGGCCGCGCGTGCCCAGCTGGTGCACGAGGTCATCGCGCCCGCCCTCGCTGCCGGCAAGGTGGTCCTGTGCGATCGCTTCTACGATTCCACGACCTGCTACCAGGCGTTTGCCGACGGCCTCGATCGCCAGATGGTGCGCGACGCCAACAACCTGGCCGTCGCGGGAACGCACCCGGCGCTCACACTCGTCTACCACATCACGCCCGAGCAGGCGGCGCTACGCATGGCAGCCCGTGGCGCGGCAGATCGCATGGAGGCTAAGGGCATGGCATTCCAGGAGCGTGTCTACGAGGGGTTTTGCGCCATTGCTGCCGAGGAGCCAAACCGCGTAAAGCTCATCGACGCCACTACGACCGTCGAGGTAGTTTTCGAGAAGACGGTCGAGCAGGTTCGCGCGTACGGTCTCGATATCCCCCAGGATGCTGTCGCCGCCGCGCTTGCCAAGGAGGCCGAGTAACATGGCCCCCGCTCAGGCAAGCCTGCTGGCCAAGCTCGACACCCAAGAGCGCGTGCGCGACTTTTTGACCAATGCCGTCGCCAGCGGCCGTGCATCGCACGCCTACCTGTTTTTGGGCGCGCCCGGCGCGGGCAAGCTCGATGCCGCGTGGGCGCTCGCCCAAGCCTTCCTGTGCGAGCAGGACGGCTGCGGCGCATGCGACAGTTGCGTGCGCGTCTCTCGGCATACGCATCCCGACGTGCACTATTACACGCCCGAGAGCGCCACGGGCTATCTTATTGCCCAGACCCGCGAGCTGCTCGATGACGTGCCGCTGGCACCCATTCGCGCCAAGGCCAAGGTCTACATCATCGACCGTGCCGAGCAACTGCGCGCCAACACCGCCAACGCACTGCTCAAGACACTCGAGGAGCCGCCCGAGGGCGTTATGTTCATCTTGCTGGGCACCTCGGCAGACGTGATGCTGCCCACCATCGTGAGCCGCTGCCAGTGCGTGCCGTTTCGGCTGGTGTCGCCCGCCGTCGCCGCGCAGGCCGTGAGCCGCGCCACCGGCCAGGACCCCGCGCGTTGCCGCATGGCGGTCGCCGTGGCGGGAAGCCCCACACGCGGCATCGAGTTTCTTAAGAGCGCCGAGCGCCAGGACGCCCGCCGTCAGATGGTCCGTGCCATCGACTCACTCATTGCCGCCGACGAGGCCGACGTGCTCAGTCGCGCCAAGTCGCTCATCGTCGCCGTCAAGGCGCCGCTCGCCGAGGTCAAGTCCACGCAGGAAAAGGTACTCGAGCAAAATGCCGACTACCTGTCGCGTGGAGCATTGAAGCAGCTTGAGGACCGCAACAAGCGCGAACTCAACGCGCGCGAGCGTTCGGGTATCATGGAAGCGCTGGCGAGCGCGCGGACGCTCATGCGCGACGTGCTGCTGACACTTCAGGACGAGGCGGCCGACGTGGTGAACGAAGACGTGCGTGACACGATCGGTCGGCTTGCCGCTGCGACGAATGTTGCGGGTGCCACCCAGGCGCTCGAGGCGGTCGCAACCGCCGAGCACAACATCGCCAGAAACGTTACTCCCCAGCTGGCCATCGAGGTCATGCTGTTCGATATCAGGAAGGCACTGAAATGCCGTTAGTCGTACCCGTTAAGTTTACCTACGCCTCGCGCGACCTGTGGTTTGACCCGCAGGACCTGGATATCCTCGAGGCCGATTATGCCATTTGCTCCACCGAGCGCGGAACCGAGATCGGCTTGGTTACGGCCGATCCCTTCGAGGTGCCGCAAGACGAGATCGGTCAGCCGCTCAAGCCCGTGCTGCGCGTGGCGAGCGACATCGACCTGCAGCTTGCCGACGATCTTGCCATCCAGGGCGACGAGGCCATGGTCGATTTCCGCCGTCTGGTCAAAGAACTCGACCTCGAGATGAAGCCGGTGGGCGTCGAGTACCTGTTTGGCGGCGAGAAGGCCGTGTTCTACTTTGCGGCCGAGGAGCGCGTCGATTTTCGCCAGCTCGTCAAGGATCTGTCCTCGACGCTGCACATTCGCGTCGACATGCGCCAGATCGGCGTGCGCGACGAGACTCGCCTGGTGGGCGGCTATGCCCAGTGCGGCCAGGAGCTCTGTTGCACGCGCTTTGGCGGACAGTTTGAGCCCGTCTCGATCCGCATGGCAAAAGAGCAGGACCTGCCGCTCAATTCCTCCAAGATCAGCGGCGTTTGCGGCCGCCTGATGTGCTGCCTGCGCTACGAGTTCGAAGCGTACAAGGACTTTAAGAGCCGTGCGCCCAAAAAGAAGACGCTCATCGATACGCCGCTCGGCAAGGCGCGTATTCAGGAATATGACACGCCGCGTGAGCAGCTGGTGCTGCGCCTGGAGAACGGCAAGGTCTTTAAGGTCAACCTGGCCGATATGACCTGCTCGGAGGGCTGCAAAAAGAAGGCCGCCGAGCAGGGCTGCAACTGCCGCCCCGACTGCGTGACGCGCGACGTGCTCGAGCGCATCGAGTCGCCCGAGATGCGTCTGGCGCTTATGGAGCTCGACCGCGAGAACGGCGTCGACGTGGGCGATGGCCTGTCGAGCGCCGACCGTCTGGCCGGTACGTCGATGCCCAAGCGCCGTCGTCGCGATGCTGAATCCGATGCTCGCGCCGGTCAGGGGCAGGGCGAGGGTCGTGGCCGCGGAAAGGGCCGTGGCAATGCCGCAACGCCTGAGGCCGAGGAGGCCGCCGGTGGCCGTCGTCGTCGCAAGCGCGCAGGCTCGGGCGATGCTGCCGAGGCTGCAGCCGCGGGCAAGAACGCCTCTCGCGAGCGCGAGGTTCAGCAACCCCAGCAGCAGAATCGCGGCGGTGGCATGAACCCCACACGTCGCCGCCGCCGTCATCTGTCGAGCGAGGAGCGCGAGGACGCCTTCCGCGCCGCAGCTGCTCGCGAGGCTGGTGCCGCTTCCAAGGGCGCCTCGGCCTCCGATGCGTCTGCCGACAAGGGCGGCAAGTCACGTGGCGAGGATGAGCGCGCGCCGCGTCCGCGCCGTCGCCATTCCTCGGGCGCGCAGCAGAAGCCTTCAGTGCCCTCCGTGGCCGATCAGGTCTCGGATGGCGAGGTCAAGGTCACGCGCCGTCGTCCCGGAGATGGCGGGGGAGCGGCTGCTAAGGCTTCGCGTGGCGCCGCTCGCGACGAGCGCGAGCCGCGCGAGGATCGCGGTGGCGAGGGCTCGGCCGACCAGGGCCAAAAGCGCCGTCGCCGTCGCCGTTCCCGCAAGCCGCGCCAGGATGGTGGCGAGGGCTCGACCCCGTCTTCGTCTGCACCACAACCGCCCGCCGGCGAATAACGCCCGCGAGCGGATTTTGCTCGCCTTGCCCCGAGCGCATCGGGGTATCATAGCGCTGAATCAACAACCCTCCCTGCGACCGAACGTAGGGAGGGTTGTGTCTTGAAGAGCCATCTGAACATATTGAGCCGTCTGCAAGGTGCCGGCATCCTACCGTTTGCGGACGAATCGCTATCGTTTGCCGAGCAGGCGGCGCACGAGGCGCTTGAGGCGTTGTCGCCAACACGATGTGCCGGCTGCGAGCGCGCCGGTACGCTTATTTGCCAAGACTGCCTGGCTGCGCTCACGCTCATCGACCCACGTCATAGCTGTACCCGATGCGGCGCCCCGTTTGGGGATTTGCTGTGCACTGAGTGTTCGGTCGAGGGCACGTCCTCGGCAATGGCGGAGGCGCTCGACCGCTGCCTGGCGTGCTCCGTCTATGCGCATCCGCTGCCGCGCATCATTAAAGCGTACAAGGACGCGGGCGAGCGACGCCTGGCGCCGTATCTGGCGGAGCTGCTCTACGACACCGCCCTGCATGCCCAGGTCGTAGCGCCCGAACGCTTGGGAGGTG
Source organism: uncultured Collinsella sp. (assembly GCA_958350755.1). Classification (GTDB taxonomy): domain Bacteria; phylum Actinomycetota; class Coriobacteriia; order Coriobacteriales; family Coriobacteriaceae; genus Collinsella. Next base: position 3,297 of record CATWID010000071.1, on the reverse strand, counting down.
TGCTGTCCGGTGCGGATGCGGTGGTGTTTGTGCCTGCGACGGCGGCAGCGTTTCGGCGGCGTGGCTTTGATCATATGGAGGCCATTGCGCGCCCATTTTGCGAGCTGTCGGGTGTTCCCCTGCTCGATGCCCTCGTCAAGTACGGGCATGGCGACCAGCGCGAACTCGGTCGTGAGGAGCGTCGCGAGCGTGCCCAAGGCATGTACGAGACGGTTGAGGACGTGCACGGCCGCCGCTTACTGCTTATCGATGACGTTATCACCACGGGCGCGACCATGGCAGCAGCCTCGGCGGAGCTCAAGCGTGCCGGCGCTGCGGCAGTCGATGGCCTTGCTATCGCACGTGTTTGGTAGGGGTGGTTTTGTGGCAGTGAAGATGGCGCGTGCGGCCCGTCCTGACCTGCGAAATCTGTACTCGCGATGCGAATGACGCCCCTAACCTTAAACTTTAGCTTGAACTTAGCTATAATGCGCTACGTTCCTACCAGGCTGTGGTTGCGGACGGACGAAATGCCCGTCCTAGTCCAAGACAGACGCGGTCAAAGGGATCCACGTAAGCGACCGCGTGCGCGCGGCGCGATCATGGCGCGTCCTAGATGTAAGCCGCACCGTCCGTTCTACTTTCTTTGGGGCAATACCGCCTCGCGGGCGAGCGGGCCAGTCGTGAAGGTGGCTGCGGCCTCCCGAGCAAACACCCCGGTGCGCAAGTGTGGGGTCAAATACCAGGTCAGCTGGTGGGAACAATCTGATATTCCGCGCAACGCACGGATCGTATACGACACAGAAGGCAGGGTAGTGGACATGGTGAGGGGCAGCTTGATGCACGCGGCTCGGTTAGGTGCTGGGACCGCAGCGGTCATCGCCGTTTTGGGCCTGAGCGGATGCGCGTTCAACCCGCTGTCTACGTTCACGACTCCCACGATCGACCAGATCGAGTACGAGACCGTCACGCCCGCGGTGTCGGATGATGCCCTGGTCACCCCCGGTACCCTGACGGTTGCCCTCGATACCTCCGATGCGCCGCAGGCCATGCAGGGCGCTGACGGCGAGCTCACGGGGTATGCAGTCGACGCTGCCCGCGCCCTCGCAAGCCGCATGGGCCTTAAGGTCGCCTTTGTCGATGCGTCCTCGGCAGGTTCCGCGCTCGGTGACAAAAAGGCTGATATCTTTATCGGCGAGATCAACTCCACGGATGGGGACGTTAGCTCGCTCGGCACGTGCCTGTACGATGCCGCTTCCGTGTTCGGTAAAACCAGCGATGGTGGGTCGCTGAGCGTTTCCACCGATACCCTTAACACGTCTACTCTGGGTATCCAGATGTCCTCGGCCTCGCAGGAGGCGCTTGCTAAGCAGAGCATCACCGCCAACCAAAAGACTTACTCCAACATCAACGAGTGCTTTGAGGCGCTCGAGTCCGGCGAGGTCGACTATGTGATCTGCGACTCCACGGCTGGCGGTTACCTTGCGCGCCTGATGAGCGAGATCTCCTATGTCGGTGCGCTCGAGGCGCCCTCGACGCTTGGTGTTGCAGGCCTTTCGTCCAATGACGAACTGTGTCGTGCCGTGAGCGATGCCCTCGACGGTATTACGGCCGACGGCACGCTCGAGGCGGTCCACTGCGTCTGGTACGGCACGATGCCCTACGACCTCACCACTAAGACGGTTTCGGGCGCTAACGTGCAGCCGGGCGACTCTGAGTCCAGCGAGACCACATCCTCCGGCAGCGAATCCTCCGATTCCAACAATGAGACCGCATCCTCCGAAGACAAATCGTCCAGCCAGGAAGACACCATCACCGACGACGACATTAACAAGCTTAATAGCTAGTTATTGCTAGGGGTGGCGTCTCCTATGCGCTAGGAGAGATGCCTCTTCACGGTTTCAACACGCACTGCCGGACTTCCCCAATAGGGGAGCCCGGCTTTTTCATCTCTATAAAACCAGCAGTTCAAAGCCAATTTTAGGGACCAAATACAAAGTCGCCGGCTCCCTCCTATAGCGCACTTTGCCACAGAAAAGTGCGAGACTTCGGTATGCGGTATCAAGCAATCGTTATTCGGGTCTTTGGGAATCCGCGTGATTAAATGCACGGCAATGGGTACATAGCCAGTACAGTAAGTCCCCGAGGCAGATTGGAGCCACGTATGGATATCAAGGTTTCTGGACGCAAGACGACGGTAACCGATGCTCTGCGTGCGCATGTGGATGAGAAGATCGGCGAGGCGGTCAAGGTTTTCGATATCGAGCCCATGACGGTCGACGTTGTACTTCGCTATGAGAAGAACCCCTCGAACCCCAACCCGGCAATCGTCGAGGTTACGGTTCGCGCCCGCGGTTCGGTGATTCGCGTTGCCGAGCACGGTGCAGATATGTACGCCGCCATCGACCTCTCCGCCGATAAGGTCACCCGCCAGCTGCGCAAGTTCAAGACCAAGGTTGTGGACAACCGCCAGGGTGGTGCCAGCGCAGCGGATGTTGCACCGGTCGAGCGTGTCGAGGATCTGGCCGACCTGCTGCTGCCCGAGGAGGACGACGACCTGCTCGTCCGCGAGAAGGTCATCGATGTCGCCCCGATGACTGAGGAGCAGGCGCTGGTGCAGACCGATCTGCTGGGCCACGACTTCTACGTGTTCGAGAACGCGACGACTGGCCTCATCAATGTGGTGTATCACCGTAAGAATGGTGGATATGGCATCATCAAGCCCCGTATCGAAACACTTGACGAGTAAAATACGTTAACTTGCATGAGTTAACGGTTGGCGGCCATCCCATGCGGGTGGCCGCCTTTTTACGTAAGGAGTCGCTTTGATGGACAAGGCCGCATCCGCCGGTCATTCGGACCGTTGCCGCATCGTCGTCGATACCTGCTGCGACTTTAGCCCCGAGGTCGCCGCGAACCTCGATGTCGATATCTTGGGTTTCCCCTTCATTATCGATGGCGAGGAGCGCACGGATGACATCTGGTCGAGCATCACACCCAAGGAGTTCTACGACCGCATGCGCGCCGGTGCCCGCGTGTCCACCTCGGCTGTGTCGCTCGGTCGCTATATCGAGTTCTTTACCGAGTGCGCCAAAGAGGGTACGCCCACGGTCTACCTGTGCTTTACCTCGGCGCTGTCGTCGAGCTACAACTCCGCGTGCCAGGCGGCGGACGCCGTGCGCGCCGAGTATCCCGACTTTGAGCTCTACGTGGTCGACAACGCCCTACCCTGCGCGACCGGCGAGCTCTTGGCGCTCGAGGCCGTGCGCCAGCGCTCGGCGGGATTGACCGCCAAGCAGCTGGTCGACTGGGCAAACG
>CATWID010000070.1 GCA_958350755.1 uncultured Collinsella sp. | reverse complement strand
TGTGGGTGTGCACCTTCCATGCCATGTGCGTGCGCATGCTGCGCGAGGACGCCGATCTGCTGGGCTACACCGGCCAGTTCACCATCTACGATGACGATGACTCAAAGCGCATGGTGCGTGACATTATGCAGGCGCTCGGCATCGAGCAAAAGCAGTTCCCCATCAACATGATCCGCAGCAAGATCAGCTCGGCCAAAAACGCCATGATCGGCCCCGAGGACATGCTCAAGAGCGCCGATAGCCCCAATGACAAAAAGGCCGCGCAGGTCTACCTGGAGCTGGAGCGCCGCCTGCGCGCCGCCAACGCGATGGACTTCGACGACCTGCTCGTGCGCACGCTCGAGCTGCTGCGCACCCGCCCCGAGGTGCTCGACAAGTATCAAGAGCGCTTCCGCTACATTAGCGTCGACGAGTATCAGGACACCAACCACGTCCAGTACGAGATCGCCAACCTGCTGGCCGCCAAGTACCAAAACCTTATGGTCGTGGGCGACGACGACCAGTCCATTTATAGCTGGCGTGGCGCCGACATCACCAACATCCTGGACTTTGAGCAGGACTTTAAAAACTGCAAGACCGTCAAGCTGGAGCAGAACTATCGCTCTACGGGTCATATCCTGAGCGCCGCCAACGCCGTGGTGCGCCACAACTCGCAGCGCAAGGACAAGCGCCTGTTTACGGCCGAGGGCGACGGCGAGAAGATCCAGGCCTTCCAGGCGAGCGACGAGCGCGACGAGGGCCGCTGGATTGCCGGCGAGATCGAGAAGCTGCATGCCAAGGGTACGAGCTACGACGATATCGCCGTGTTCTACCGCACCAACGCCCAGTCGCGTATCCTCGAAGATATGTTCCTGCGCGCGGGCGTGCCCTACAAGATCGTCGGCGGCACGCGATTCTTCGACCGCGCCGAGATCCGCGATGTCATGGCCTATCTCAAGATGATCGTGAACCCGGCCGACGAGATGAGCGTCAAGCGCGTCATCAACACGCCGCGCCGCGGCATCGGCTCCACTTCGATCCAAAAGATTGAGCAGCTGGCGCGCGACAACCGTTGCTCGTTCTTCCAGGCCTGCGAGATCGCAACAGCCGAGACGGGCATGTTTAGTGCCAAGGTGCGCAACGGCCTGTCGAGTTTTGTGGCGCTGGTGCGCGAGGGCCGTCGCATGGACGGCGAGCTCAAGGATGTCGTCGAGATGATTGTCGACAAGACGGGCCTGCTGCAGGCGTTCCGCGCCGAGGGCACCATGGAGTCCGAGAGCCGCGCCGAGAACATCCAGGAATTCCTGGGCGTCGCTGCCGAATTTGAGGAGACGCACGAGGATATCGAGGGCACGCTCGAGAGCTTGGAAGAGCTGCGTGCAGCCGGTGTTGCCGATGTGCCTGTCAGTGCCGAGCCCGAGCCCGTCGTGGTGAGTGCGCCCGCGCCCGAGCCGGGACCGTCCGCTCCGGCATCCTCGTTTGAGGCACTTGTCGGCGCTCGTGACGCCGCGGGCTCCAATCCGCTCGATAGCCTAGCCGCCCCGGCGCTCTCGCCGCAGGATGCCTTGGCCGCCGCCATCGCGGGCAACGCGTATGCCGTGCCAACAGAGCTACCGGCGGGCGCCGTGCATGCCGACGAGATCGAGCGCACCTACGGTCCGCTCACCTGTAAGGCACTGCCGGCACTCATGGAGTGGCTGGCCCTGCGCTCCGACTTGGATTCCCTGGCCGGCGAGACGCATGCCATTACCATGATGACCATCCACTCCGCCAAGGGCCTGGAGTTCCCGGCGGTGTTCGTGGCCGGCATGGAGGAGGGTATCTTCCCGCACGTGCACGACTTTGGCGGCAGCGATGACCCGGGCAAGCTCGAGGAGGAGCGTCGCCTGGCCTACGTTGCCATCACGCGTGCCCGTAAGCGCCTGTTCCTGACCTATGCGGCCACGCGTCGCACCTACGGCTCGACCTCTGCCAACCCGCGCTCTCGTTTCCTCAACGAGATTCCGTTTGAGGATATCGAGTTTAGCGGTATCGGTTCTGCCGGTTTTGAGGGCACGGGCTGGGAGAAGCGCGGCGACCGTCACGGCACCTTTGGCTCGGGCATGGGCTCGGATATGTATGGCGGCAAGGTGTTCGGTTCGCATACGCGCTCGACCGGCGGTTCCGGTTCGCGCGGCGGATCGAGCTTCGACGATTTCTTTGGTGGCAGCACCTATGGCACCGAGCGCCATCGCGGGGTTTCGCCCGACGCCGGCCGTGTTGCCTCGACCTTTGGTTCGGGCGCGCCGCGAGCTAAAAAGCCGTCGTCCAAGGTGTCGCCGACGGTGGAGCGCAAGGTCGATCGCGCCAGCGCGTCGCAGGACTTTGCCGCGGGCGATACCGTGAGCCACAAGACCTTTGGCACCGGTACCGTGATCTCGGTCGCCGGAGACATGATCGAGGTCCAGTTCGAAAAAACCGGCCAGACCAAAAAGCTGATGAAAGGTTTTGCACCGATCGTCAAGCTGTCGTGATCCCGGCGGCCCCGGACAGGCGCCATGGACAACGTTGCTTGCGAACGTCGCTTTGCTCGTTCGCTTTTTGGTCTGGAGAGCCGGGTTGGCTGATAAATAGATGTGAGTAGGGGCTCTCCCGTTTGATGAGCGGGGGAGCCCCTTGTTGCGTTTTGGTTGTTGGTGCGACCTAGAGGTGGCTGATGATCAATTCCATCTTGCCTTCGAGGTCGATGGAGCTGACGGTGCTCGGGGCTAGCAGGTGGCTTCCCTTGTGGACGGGGTCGCCGCAGACGGTGCCTTCGCCGTCGATGACCGACAGACACATGAAGGGCCAGTGCTGGTCGAGGGTCTTGCTGCCGTTGACGCGCACGCGATCGACGGTGTAGCAGGGGTTGGACTCGAGTTCGGTCACGCCGTCGACTTCGGGCGCGGTCACGGTGCCGTCGGTCGGGGCCTGAGAATCAAAGTCGATGCAGTCGAGACTCTGCTCAATGTGCAGGGGACGCAGTTTGCCGTCGGTGCCGGGACGGTCGTAGTCGTACAGGCGATACGTCACGTCGCTCGACTGCTGCGTCTCCAAAATGAGCGTGCCGGTCTTGATGGCGTGGACGGTACCGGAATCAATCTGGAAAAAGTCGCCCTTGTGAATCGGCAGCACGTTGAGCATGTCGTCCCAGCGGCCGTCCTCGATCATACGCGCGGCCTCGGCGCGGTCGTGCGCGCGCTGTCCGACGATGATCGTGGCGCCGGGCTCGCAGTCCAGCACATACCAGCACTCGGTTTTGCCCAGGCTGCCGTTCTCGTGCTCGGCGGCGTACTCGTCGTTGGGATGGATCTGGATCGAAAGGTCGTCCTTGGCGTCCAGAATCTTAATGAGCAGCGGGAACCCCTTGCCCTCGCAGTTGCCAAAGAGCTCGCGGTGCTCGGCCCACAGCCATGACAGCGTGTGACCGGCGTACGGGCCCTCAGCGATCTGGCAGTCGCCGTTGGGGTGTGCCGAGATGGCCCAGCACTCACCGATGGGACCCTCGGGAATGTCATAACCAAATACGGTTTCGAGCTGGCGGCCGCCCCAGATCTTCTCGTGAAAGATCGGCGTCAGTTTAATCAAATCGGACATGTTCATACCCCCATGGTGTTGCGCGGCCGCCCACTCTAAACGAGCCGTAACGAGCGCCCGCATGACTACAAAAACCTATGCCAACGTTACGTTGTGCAGCTCAAAGCGGTCGCCGACGTTGCGCGAAATCGAGTACTCAAAGGCGTTGCCGCCATCCAAAAAGCCAATCTGGTTGAGTTCGAGCAGGGGAGCGCCGGGTTTGGTGCCCAGACGCTCGGCCTCTTCCTCGGTTGCCGCCACGGCGCGGATGGTGCGGTGGAAGCTCGAAATCTTCAGCCCGCATTGCTCGCGGATAAAGCTATAGACCGATCCGTATAGGTCCTTCTTTTTAAGGCCCGGTATCAGCTCGAGAGGCATGTAGGTGTACTCGATGACGATGGGCTTCTCGTCGACCTGGCGCACGCGCACGATGTGATAGGCAAAGTCGTCCTCGGCAATTCCCAGCTGAGTTGCGACGTCCGCTGGTGGATTGACAATCGAGAAATCGTAGACCACCGAGGTCACCTTCTCCCCGCGGTGCTCATACGAAAAGCCCTGGGCGCGGTCGTTTTTGCCCTGGAAAAACGCCTGGTCGGGAAGACCCGCCGTGTCCTTAACGTAGGTGCCCGACCCGCGACGGCTGGTAACAAGACCCTCCTCGGTGATCTGCTCGATCGCGCGCTTGACGGTGATCTTGGAAACGCTATAGAGCTCGCAGAACTCAACGACGGTGGGTAGCTTGTCGCCCGGTTTAAGAGCGCCGTCCTCGATGCTTCGACGGATATCTGCAGCTATCGCCTCGTATTTGGGAATCATGGAACCTCCTTTCCGGCTTGATTGAGTACAGAAGAAAGTATAGTCAACACCTAAGCATCCCTATTGCGTGCTTGAAAAGTTCGAGAAAGGTTTAATTAAAAAACGCTTCTCTTTAAAAACTAGAGCGCTCTAAATGAATATGCACTCGAATAATGTGGTATTGAGCAAATTGATTGGCTCGAGGACGGGGCTGGGCTGTTTTGCCGCCCAGCGAACCGAATCTCATGCTTTGAGTTTCCCCAGATAAAACCCGCCAAAACAAACCTGTCCCTTTTTGGCAGGTTTTTGCCTGGGGAGCGGTACCATACAAGCAATGTTTAAACGAGAAAGGCGGGCTCCCATGGAACCTAAGCAGTACTACATCGGCATCGACGTTGGCGGCACTTCGGTTAAGGAAGGCCTGTTCGACGAGGACGGCAACCTGCTTGCCAAGGCCAGCGTGCCCACGCCTCCTATCGTTGACGCCGCGGGCTTTGCCGCGGTGACCGAGGCTATCGATCAGGTGATCGCCAAGGCACAGATTCCGCGCGCCTTTGTGGCGGGCATTGGTCTGGCCGTTCCGTGCCCCATCCCGGCTTCGGGCGATGCCAAGGTCAAGGCCAACATTGCTATCAACCTGCCTGAACTGAGGATTGCCATCCAGGAGCACTGTCCCGACGCGGTCGTTAAGTACGAAAACGATGCCAACGCCGCTGCTATGGGCGAGGCCTGGCTCGGCTCTGCCAAGGGCGTACAGAACGTGGTGATGGTCACCATCGGTACCGGCGTGGGCGGTGGCGTTATCGTTAACGGCGACGTGGTATCGGGCGTTGTGGGTGCCGGCGGCGAGATTGGCCACATGTGCCTGAACCCCGAAGAGGAGCGCACCTGCGGCTGTGGCGGCCATGGCCATCTGGAGCAGTATTCCAGCGCCACCGGCGTGGTGAGTAACTACCTTGCCGAGTGCAAGAAGGCGGGCGTCGAGCCCATCGAGCTCACCGGGCCTTCTGATTCCAAGGACGTGTTCCAGGCCTGCCGCGAGGGTGACAAGCTCGCGCTGGCAGCTGCCGATACCATGGCCGACTATCTCGGCCGCGCCCTGGCGCTTATTGCCAACGTGGTCGATCCCGAGATGTTCCTGATCGGCGGCGGTGCTTCCGCTTCGGCCGATGTCTACCTCGACAAGGTCCGCGAGCACTTTAAGCAGTACGCGCTCTCCGCCTCGCGCGAGACGCCCATTAAGGTCGCTTCGCTCGGCAACGACGCCGGCATCATCGGTGCCGCTTACGTAGCCCTGCGCGCCGCCGGTAAATAGCTGGTGCGGGGGCAGGTGGTGAGGGGGTAGGCCTCGCCTCAACGTTTGTCCCAAATTGCGCTGCGCCCCTTCCGTTTCAGAAGGTTCGGCGTCAGCGTGCTACCATAGACACGTATGAGTACACACACGCATATGGAGGAAACCCATGGCAAACGTTCTTGTCTTTGGTCACCAGAACCCCGATAACGACGCCATCATGAGCGCCGTCGTCCTGTCCCAGCTGCTCAACCAGGTTGAGTATGCCGGCAACACCTACGAGGCCTGCGCCCTTGGTCAGCTTCCGGCAGAGTCCGCCAAGCTGCTTGCCGACGCCGGCATCGCCGAGCCCCGCGTGATTGAGTCCGTCGAGGCCGGTCAGCTCGTCGTCCTCACCGACCACAACGAGTCCGCCCAGTCCGTCGCAGGCCTTAAGGACGCCACGGTCTTTGGCGTCGTCGACCATCACCGCATCGGCGACTTCGAGACCGCCGGTCCGCTGCACTACATCTGCCTGCCCTGGGGCTCCAGCTGCACCATCGTCACCAAGCTCGCCGACGTGCTCGGCGTTGAGCTTTCCGACGTCCAGGCCAAGCTGCTGCTCTCGGCCATGATGACCGACACGCTCATGCTCAAGAGCCCCACCACCACCGATGTCGACCGCGCCGTTGCCGCCAAGCTCGGCGAGCAGGTGGGCGTCGACCCGGTCAAGTTTGGCATGGAGGTCTTCCTCACCCGTCCGTCCGGCTCCTTCACCGCAGCCGAGATGGTCGGCAACGACATCAAGATGTTCGAGCCCGCTGGCAAGAAGCTGCTCATCGGCCAGTACGAGACCGTCGACAAGAGCCGCGCACTCGGCATGATCGACGAGATCCGCGAGGCCATGCGCGCCTACGCCGCCGAGAAGGGCGCCGACGGCATTGTCCTGTGCATCACCGACATCATGGAGGAGGGCTCGCAGGTCCTGCTCGAGGGCGAGACCGAGGCTGCTCAGAAGGGCCTGGGCATTGCTGACGAGCACGACGGCGTCTGGATGCCGGGTGTCCTTTCCCGTAAGAAGCAGGTCGCTGCCCCCATTATGGCCGCCTGCTAGGTTTAGTTGACCAAACGCCACGACCGGATCGCGGACGCCCCGCGCTCCGGTCGTTTTTTGTGCACGTCGCCGCGTCGTCTCTTGGACAGGCGTGCCTGTGCCGTTGAGCAAATAATGTTCAACCTGTGGTTCCGCTTTTCGGCCGCGCTTGCGCGCTTGTCGCGCAGGGTAGGCTAGATGCAAGCGTAATACGTTAGAGCGCGGCGCCGCCATCTGGGCGGGCCGTGCTTTTTTAAGACGGGAGCTTTCCCGTGAAAGGAGCCGCCCATGGCAGCAACTGAGCAGCTGTTCAATGTTCGTGAGCGCAAGCGCTTTGAACGTCACGACATCTGGGAGCGCATTGCCGAGAACGGCACCATTTCTGCCGCCGTCATGGTGATCGCCGCCATCGCCGCCGTCATCTGCGCCAATACCGATGCCTACGAGGCCATCCATCACTTTTTGGAGACCCCGCTGTATGTGGGTCTGGGCAACCTTACGGCTGGTCTCACCGTTGAGCTTTTCGTCAACGACTTCCTCATGGCGATTTTCTTTTTGTTGGTGGGCATTGAGCTTAAGTACGAGATGACGGTCGGCGAGCTCAAGAATCCGCGTCAGGCCATGCTTCCCATGTTGGCGGCCGTGGGCGGCGTCGTCGTTCCCGCCTGCATCTACCTGATCTTTAACCATGCCGGCGCCCGCAACGGTTGGGCCATCCCCATGGCAACCGATATTGCCTTTGCGCTGGGCGTGCTGTCGCTTTTGGGCAATCGCGTGCCCAACGGCGTGCGCGTGTTCTTCTCGACGCTCGCCATCGCCGACGACCTGATCTCCATCGCCGCCATCGCCATCTTCTACGGTCAGAGCCCCAATCCGTTTTGGTTGGGCGCCGCCGCGCTTGTGACCTGCGCGCTCGTGTGGCTTAACAAGACGCAGCATTACCGCCTTGCCCCGTATTCGGTACTGGGGCTGCTGCTGTGGTTCTGCATGTTCAAGAGCGGCGTACATGCCACGCTTGCTGGCGTCATCTTGGCCTTTACCATCCCGGCCAAGTGTGGCGTCAAGCTCGATAGCCTCACCGATTGGCTGGGCGAGTGCCTGCCGCTGCTCGATGACCGCTACGATGATGAGGCACACATCCTGGGCCAGCATGACTTTACCGTCTCGACAACCAAGGTCGAGCGCGTCATGCACCGCGTGACCCCGCCGCTTATCCGCATGGAGCGTCTGATCTCCACGCCGGTCAACTTTGTGATCCTGCCGATCTTTGCGTTCGTAAACGCTCAGGTTCGCTTAGTGGGCGTGGACATGAGCACGCTGCTCACCGACCCGGTGACGCTCGGCGTGTACTTTGGCATGCTGCTGGGCAAGCCGATCGGCATCTTTGGTATGACGTTTGCCCTGGTTAAGCTTAAGGCCTGCGAGCTGCCGCACAATGTCAACTGGCACATGATTGCCGGCGTGGGCATTCTGGGCGGTATCGGCTTTACCATGTCGATTCTCATCAGCGGCCTTGCCTTCCCGACGGCCCAGTTTGAGGTTCTTGCAGCCAAGGCCGCTATTCTCGCCGGTTCGGTCACCGCAGCCGTGCTCGGCATGATCTACATGAGCGTGGTCTGCAAGCATCCCTCGCCCAAAGACGAGTAAGAGCGCGAAAACCGGCTCCAGAACCGATTCGGGCGCGTTCAAAATGCGGATTCGGGCGGTGCTTGCCGCCTGCCAGACACGCCAGTGGTCAAAAAACGCCGTTTGTGAGTACTGTCACAAACGGCGTATCATTTTAGGTGCGGAAAATAATGAACAAAGTTATAAGAACTGTACGTTAATGAGTGACCATCGACTTCCAATTTGGCGCTAGCTGACGGTGATTAGGGCGCGCGCAGACGTGGTGTAAGAGCGTCCTGAGGTCCGTCGCTGCAAGTCCCGA
>CATWID010000069.1 GCA_958350755.1 uncultured Collinsella sp. | reverse complement strand
ACGCCGTCGATTCGGCCGGCAACGTGAGGACCTGGAGATTCCCCGTCAGGGTGGATGCCTGTCGCCTTTCCGTGAGCGGCGGGGATGCGCTCGAGTGGAGCGGCGGAATGAAGGTCAATATCTCCGCCGCGGCGGCTCCCGGCGCAAAGATTAAATTCCTTTGGGAACGGGGCTCATGGTCCAAGTGGGGCGTCATCCAGGCAGCATCTGAGTCCGCCGCCTGTACCTGGACGCCCCCGTCTTCCGGCTCCTATACTCTCTATGCCGACGTCACGGTCGGCGGGCTCACGTCGACGTCAAGACTCCCCGTTCGCATCTCAGAGGACTACTCTGTCGACGGCCTCTCGGCAAAGGCGTCCGATGGAGGGTCTCCTCTCCTGGGCGACCGCTGCTCGCTCGGCCTGACCGCGTCCGGCAACTCGGGCTCGGTCCGCTATAAGTTCGTCTGGGAGCAGGGCGGCTGGTCCAGGTGGGGCACCATCCGCCAGCTCGGGCCCGAGGCCTCCTGCGATTGGGTGCCGGAGGTCGCCGGCGACGTCAACATCTTGGTCGACGCCGTCGATTCGGCCGGCAACGTGAGGACCTGGAGATTCCCCGTCAGGGTGGAGAGAAATCTATCTAACTTCACTTTAATAGATTTGAAATCTGATTCATCCAATTTGTGCGTAGGGGATACGCTTTCAATTACACCTCGGATTACCATCCGAAAGAATAATCAGATTTCATACAAATATGTTTGGATGCGGAACAACTGGGCTGAATGGGGTGTGATTGACTCCGGCAGAGGTAAATCCTCAATTGACTGGAGAGTCGATAAATCTGGCGCTGTCACCGTTTTTGTTGATGTTATTGATGAGGCCAACGATCAGACGATGACCTCGAAGACTGAATGCTCGATTGGCTCCGAGAAGTGGAATTACGAGTCCTTGAGTTCTTCTGCAACGCTTGTCAGGCCTAATGAAAGCACTGAGATCGATGCCAGATGCTCGGGTGATACTAATTACTTACAGTATAAGTTCGTCTGGAATAAGAATAATTGGGCTGACTGGGGCGTTGCTCAACAGGGCACAAGTTCACACTTGCAATGGGATCCAAAAGACGCCGGAGACTATGAATTGATCTGTGACGTTTCGGGGTCAGATGGAGTTGTCCAAACAAAAAGAACAATCATTAGCTGTTGGGATTTCTCGAGGATTACTGCAATTTCGACTGATGGCAATAATTCTTGGGGAGTTCGAGCTGATTTGGGAACGCTTGCAGCTGAAAAATCTGGGCAATTTCAGTTTAAATTTGTTTGGGCCAAGTCCGACTGGGGTAAATGGGGTGTTCTAAAAGAATTTTCCAGTGTGAATGACGCTTATTTCAATCCCTCTGCACTTGGATTGCAAGATGGTTATTACGATCTTTACTGCGATGTCTTGCTTCCTGATGGCACTCTCCAGTCGAAGTCGACTCAGATTTACTACAGCCCATTTGGCAGCTCAACGGTTTTGGGGGTTAGTCGTATTGGACTCGTCACTTGGCTTACGTCGCATCAATTTGATGGCTATTATTTAGGAACGAGATATTCCGGTGGCTTCTCCTATGATAGTTGCCTTTACCCAAAAGGTGCCCCGAGATGGGATGGCTATACTGGCATGAATTGCACTGGCTTCGTGGCTCATGCTTATGCTGCGGTTGGTGGCGATGTCAATCGTATTGCGCAGAATAATAATCACTCTCCTTGGGCTGGGGGGCCAGGCGGTGGCGGCTATATTAACGCTTGGAGATGGTATGGCTATGCTCGAGATTTGGGATGCAAAATGTATGAGTTCCGTACTGTCCAAGATATGCTAAATAGTGGTTATGCTCAAAAGGGAGATATTATCTTCTTTAAGACTGACGGATCAATCGACTGTCATATTGGGTTCTTCTGGGGAGATAATCCGCATGACAATAAAATGTGGCATCAAATTCTGCCTGGGAATTTAATCGGACCCTGCTTTAACAATGCGAACAAAGGAGAGGTTCGGCAATCGGTTGTTCTGATTAAATAGTGCTTTAATTTCTGTATGGTATTTGAAGCAACTAATTATGAAACGGTGATTCTGATAAGTAGCGCAAGCAGAAGACTTACTGGCATAATAATTACATATGGTTATATACTGGCTCAGGCTTTAGTCGGCTTTGTATATGTTCCGATGTTGTTGCAAAACATTGGACAAGACGAATATGGACTCTATCAATTGATAGGTTCTATCATGTCTTATATAGTTTCCATTAATGGGATTTTGTCTGCCGGTGTTGGGCGTTTTTATTGCAAGTATATGGCAGAGGGCAAAAATGACTTAATGGAGAATACTCTCGCAATAGCTAGGCGTCTGTACTGGGTCCTATCTGTGTTCGTGATGCTAATAAGTTGCGTTCTCGCCGTGGTTGTTCGGTTTGTATATTCAGCCAGTTTTACAAACTCACAGCTTGATGAGTGTTCCGCAATGCTTGTTGTATTAGGGATCAACACAATTGTTATCATGAACAACACTATTAGCGTTGCGGCGATAACTGCTAATGAAAGGTTCGTTTTTTTGAAGGGCTCGCAATTGGCCGCCCTAATAGCTCAGCCTTTCATTGTGTATGGACTTACGACAATTTTTAAGAATGCATTAGCCGTATGTTTAGTTGTGCTTGTTACAAATGTGTTGTGCGCGGTGAGCCAGCGTTTGTTTGCTAAATATAATCTGCATATTAGTTTCAGATATCATGGCTGGGACATGAAACTGGCTAAAGGATTGCTATTTTTTAGCGGCGCGATTGTATTGGTGACGATTGCTGACCAGATTTTCTGGAAAACCGATCAATTAATTGTCGGCTATTATTTTGGTGCTGCCGCCGTTGCGGTATATTCTGTTGGATCTCAAATCTACACGATTTATATGACAATCGGTACGGCAGCCTCTTCAGTTTTTCTTCCTCGAGTTTCAGAACTGTATTGCCAGAATAAGGATATGTCTGAAATTTCGGATCTCTTCATTAAAGTCGGTCGCATTTCCTTTATCGTCTGCGGATTTGTTCTTAGTTTATTTATTGTTCTGGGGAAAGATTTCATCATTATTTGGGCTGGTAAGGACTATATAGATGCTTTCTATATCGCCTTGATCGTAATGGTTCCATTTACCATTGACTTAATTCAGAACCTGGGACTTACCATAATGCAGGTTGCGAATGTTTACCTGTATAGGGGGTATATGTATCTTGCGATTGCGCTTGTCAACGTGGTCGTGACGATTATATTGCTCAAGCTTATGGGCATAGTGGGCGCAGCAGTTTCAACAGCCATCGCTATGGTTATAGGTAACGGTTTCTGTATGAATTGGTATTATTCTGAAAAGCTTGGGTTGAACATAAAGAAATTTTGGCTTGAAATTGCCAAACTTTCCGTCTTGGTTATTGTCGGTACGGGGGCTTTGCTGCTGCTCTATAACCTAATTAAAAGCCTTTTATCTGGCCTTGTGGTGGTTTTGGTGTCAGCAATAATTTATTTCTTTATCTATTTCTTCTTGGTTTTGATGTTTGGGCTAAACGAATCCGAAAAGACGAGCATATCTGCATTTATCAAGCGATAATCTGCGACGCTTATTAAGCAGAATAGCCTAATGTACTTTCATTACTTTTATGACCAACCGGCTTGCCTGACATTTGATTATCGAAGGCTAAGTCGGTTGGTTTTACTACTCGGTGCCAGGAAAAATGAGCGATGACAACAGAGCGATTAGCTCAAGATTTTCAGTATCAATAGTTTTAGCTGTTCACAACAGCGTATTACTACTCGAGATAACAAATAGTGCTTATTCTTTGCCGCAAGGAACAGTAAATAGCTGTCAGGTCTGTAGGTGCTGCAAGGGACATCAGCTTTAATTGAGGGATTAAATAAGGCCTCTGAAATTGAAACAAAGTTACGTTTTTTGGTCTCATTATTGTCACTGAGCTCGTTGATCGATAGGAGATAAAGATACTGTTCCGTTCTTGTTTTCCATGCCAGCCTTTCTGTTTCTTCTCCCCAACGAGCAGCGATTTTCACTAGGCTTGAGGTGACGAAGGTTAAATCTGAAAGCTGTTTTTCCTTATAGCTGTGTGTTGCACTTTGTCCGTTTTGACAATTGTAATAATACAGCGCATCACTTATTTGTAAAACCGATCTGGCTGAATCGACTATGGGTATCATTTGCAGAAAATCTTCTGCAAAATCGATTCTCTTTGTATCGGTATTGCTTAAATCGTCAATCAGACAGTTTCTTTTGATTGCCTTTCCCCAAATTGAATTGAGTTTCCCTCGTGCCAAACATTTTCTGACTTCGGCGAGATCGTCACCTTCATAGATGCCAGACGGAAGGGCGGGATTGATAAACGGATCGTTTGAATAGTCTGGGTTTCTTGTATAGCTGAAACAGATTATGTCTGGATTGTACTTATCGATTTCGCGAGCAAGAATAGATAGGGTATCGAAGCGCAAAGAATCATCCGCATCAACAAAGACCAGGTAATCTCCGGCGCTTATCTCCGCGCCTTTTCGCCTGGCCTCATATACGCCCATATTATTTTGTCTAACGTAATGAGTATTGTTGTGAGATTCACAAAACACTTTGCAGACACTTTCAGTAGCGTCTGCTGATCCATCATTGATGAGAATAATTTCATAGCCGTCATATGTTTGTTGGTAGATGGATGATAGCGTTTCCGGCAAACTGGATGCCGCATTATATGCAGGGATAATAATTGAAAACAGCATTTAGTCCCTTTCCGTATTGGAAGAACAAGATGGTTAGTTAGAAAGCCCGTTTACAATGTCCCTGTATAAAATAAATTGACGCTTGGCAATGGCCTTCCATTGAAAGTGTTCAATTGCATACTTTCTAGCTGCATTTGCAAGTTTACAACGAAGTTCATCGTCATTGAACAGGGTGAGAATTGCGTTAGAAATGGCTTCGAGATCAGATTCTACACCGATTCCAATTCCTTTATTGTTCGCTGTTTCTTTCCATGTGGTTCCCTCGGTAACAATAATTGGGAGGCCATATGCTAGTGCTTCCAAAACAGACGTCGGGAAACCTTCAGTGCGTGAAAGTTGGATATAAAACCGCGATTGGAGAAAAGCGTCTGCTTTAGATTGACCATTAACTGGACCATTTAATAAAACAATATCGGATACTTGATTGTCGGCAATAAGTAGTTCCAGTTTGGCCATAGACCCATCTTCGTCTGGACCGTAGATGTAGATTTTAGCTCCGAGCCCTCTTAGCTCATCAGCAATTAGCGGCAAACTTTTGATCAGTAGATCAAGACCTTTGACCTCTATATCTAGGCGGCCAATAAAAAGCGCGATGCGGCTGTCTAAGTTTGAGGCTTTGGCTTTTGGGATGCTAACACCATTTGGAATAATGCTTGCTTTCCTATGTTTAAAGCCGTTTGAACTCATCGCCTCTTTTTCCGATAGAAAATGGATACAATCAGCATTGCGAATAAAGGCGTTATAGAAGAAAACATTAAGCAATTGTTTAGCTAAATGATGCTGTTCTTGCGCCACATATGTTAGAGACCCATGTGGTGTGATGATGTATGGGATCGCACGTCTTCTGAGCCAATGGCTTAGTTTAATGTGATCCGGCCTATATATCTCATGAAATATTACGAGTGACGGATTGCAAAACGGTTCAGGAAGTTTTTCTATGCATGACTGATGGAAGACGGGATATTTCGCATCTTTAGGTCTGTAGTTTGTAAGATTTAATAGAGCTATATTCATGTCCTTTATTTCTGACTGCTCATTTAGGTATTGAGGCACCACTGTAGACACGCCAGAAGCGAAATCACTTGTAATATATGCCACATGAAGGACTATTAAACTATCGGTAGTTTTCATTAGTGTTTGCTCCCGCAGCGGTGTTGGAGGTTTTAGTTGACAGATTCACAGTTGGTTTCAGTGCTCATGCCTTGTTATAGGGAGAGCGCCAAAGATTTTACTGAGGCACTAGCGTCTATTTTAAAGCAGACCTATCATCGAATCGAGGTGGTTGTTGTTTTTGATAATCCAGATGACAACACACTTTACGATATTGCTCAAAACTATAGCTCTCATGACAGCAGGATTTGCCTTGTGAGAAATGAACGCAATCTTGGTCTTGCTGCATCTTTGGAAAGGGCGTTCAAGGTCTCACACGGTCAGTATATCTGCCGAATGGACTCAGATGACATTTCTGAGGCGCAGCGCATTGAACGGCAGTTGTCGTATCTTGAAGAACATGAGCTTGACCTAGTGGGTTCTTATTTGAACGCCATTGACGAAGACGGTAGTCAATTATATCTCGTTGATTCAATTCCAAGTTCGAGTGAAGGCGTTAAGCGTTCTCTTATGATTAGAAATTGCGTACCTCATCCGAGTTGGTTTGGAAGAAGGTCTGTATTTGAAATGGGGTATCGGTCTGTTCCGCTAGCAGAAGATTATGACTTACTGTTGCGTGCCGAGCTGGAAGGGTTCACTATTGGAAATGTTCCAGAGCCGCTCATTCGATACAGGATGACTGTTAATAGCATTTCGCGTAGCAATTTGTATAAACAGTTCGTTGTTTCTCAGTGTTTATGTTCAGCTTTCAAAGAGGGTCGATCACTGGATGTCGATAAGATTGATGCAATCGTCGCCGAGCGGTTCGATCGGCGCCGAGCTGAGAACTACCTAAAGGCAAATGCATTATTTAATAATGGGTTGAGAAATATTCATTCTGGTAATCGAGCAAAAGGTATTTCCCAATTGCTTCAAATCCCATTTTGCTCTAAGTCGTATTTAATGAATGTCATTAATATGGCGCGTGTGGTTACAATTAAAACATTTGAGAAAACCTCGTAGTTGTGCACCTACACTTAGAGAGACATGGCGTAACCATGCCGTTCGACACTCGGAAGATTGCTAGCTTTGAAATCTAGGGCGAGGTTTGTTGCGGGGTTCTCGATGTCGTGTGCGCCATTCGTGGTTGATTTCCGATCTCAGCCGAACACACTGCGCAGATAGTCCGTACCCGCGGCTAGCCGAACGCCCCCACGGCCCCCATGGACCCCGGGGGCGCCGTTTCCCCAGTTGAAGGAACGGTGGATATGTGTTCGATAGGTCCGGGGGCCATTCTCCGCCCTCAGTCTGGCACCTCTTTCCAGGCTCAGCCGGACGGTCGGTCCGCCTATTCCGTTTTGCCTTTGGGCTAGGTCAGCGGGGCGTCGCGCCTCTCTGCGCGTGCCCTCTCGATGAGGCTCGGCGTCAGGTCGAGTCTTCCGATGGGCACGTCCTCCAGGCTGTAGGCGTCTAGCAGTGCCTCCACATCGCCGCCGAGCACCGCCCTGGAGGCGCGCGGGCGTCCAGCTCCAGCATCTTCTGGACCGTGTCCCTTTCGTGTCTGGTGAGCCTGCCGTAGACACTCGGGGTCGCCTTCTCGGAACCCTTTTTCTTCTTTCCGGACATGCCGTCCTTCGAGTCCCCGGGGCCAACCGGTTCGGCTCTCAGGGTAACGGGTTCCCACATTCATCCGTCCATGTACGGATGAATGTGGGAAGTGTTCTGATTAAGTTGATAATCAAGGGTGCACCATTCGTTGTGTCTATTTAACCATTTGTATATCTCTCGCTATAATAATGAGAAAAACTAGAGATCGGTTTATGTGTATATGACACCCAAAACTCTTATCGCTATTCCTGCTTATAATGAGGAGGAATGCATAAAAAAGACGATATGCGAGCTCAGGCAAATTGCACCTGAGTTTGATTTTGTTGTTATCAATGATGGGTCTCGAGATCGAACGCTAGCTATCTGCAAGGATCTTGGTTGTGACATCATTGATATGCCCATTAACTGTGGTTTGACCGTTGGGTTTCAGACGGCTGCGCGTTATGCGGTTGATCATGGATATGACTATATGGTTCAGTTTGATGCTGACGGCCAGCATTGTCCGGAATATATAAAGGTCCTTGTTGATAGGGCTCAATCTGATGGATCAGATATTGTCATTGGCTCTAGGTTTGTAAGCGTGCGCAAAGACAAGACGCTTCGCATGATCGGCTCGCGTATGATTACGGTGCTAATAAAGATTCTGACAGGCAAGAGGATCAGTGACCCCACGTCTGGATTTAGGCTATTTGGGCGGGATATTCTTACGAAATACTATTACGACAATACCTTAAATCCGGAACCAGAATCTCTCGCTCTCTTTTTGAAGCAAGGATATTCTATTTCAGAGGTACAGGTTAAGATGCGCGAGCGTCAAGGTGGCGAGAGCTATCTTAACCCTGTTAGGTCTATGCAGTATATGGTTCGTGTTTTCGTTACGCTCCTTGTCGTTCAGTGGTTTAGGTGATCCATTTGCCGGTCTCTCTTCGTATTTTGCTTCTCGTTTGCGCTGTTTTGGTATTCGTGTTCGTATTGCGCAAATTAAAAAAATCCCAAATGCAAGTTTTGGATTCTCTGTTTTGGCTGCTATTCAGCGTCAGTTTTGTAATTTTGGGCGTTTTTCCACAAGTTGCAATGTGGCTTTCAAGTCTATTTGGTTTCATGTCGGCTTCTAACTTCGTGTTCCTTTACGTTATTGCTGTTCTTGTGGTCCGTGATTTCTGCAATTCTCTTCGCCTCTCTCGACAGGAAGAGCGTTTGAACTCGCTTGTTCAAGCTGTTGCGTTAAGTAGGGAGAAGGAAAAGTAGGCTATGCGTTTCGCTTTGGCGTATAAATCATCTGGATGGGAATGTCTCTACTTATATTTCTTTCAACAGTTGTGAACAGTGCTTGGTGCCCATACTTGTCATCCAGATGACTGGGAACGATTCTTCGA
>CATWID010000068.1 GCA_958350755.1 uncultured Collinsella sp. | reverse complement strand
AAGGGCGGAGGCGGGGCATGCCCCGCCTCTTACACCACATCTCTGTGCGCTACCGTGATTAGGGAGTTTCAAGTCGAGTTTTGCCGATTTCGACCAAGAAACGCTGCTACTAAAAAGGTGACAGTACTCATATTTGCCCTTTTTTGGCCACAAGCCCTAAAACAAGCCTCGCCAGGGTCGGGAAACGGGCCAAATGCCGGCCTCGAGGCTTATTCCACGGTGCCGTAGACGGCGCCCCAGCCGTGGGCGGCCAAGGCGGAGTTGAGCTGGTCGCAAAGTGACTGGCGGTCGTAGTAGCCGGGCGGCAAAAGGTTCACGATTTCCATGAGGTCGGGCGCCAGGTCCAAGATTTCGGCCTGTACGATCAGATCCAGGCGGTCGATGGCGTGGCGGTCGTAAAACAGTCCGTCGACCAGGCGCTGCAAGTCGCCGAATTCCTCGGCCTGAAACGATCCGTACTCCATAGTGCCTCCTTGGGCGCCCCACGCCGGCATGCGCGGCGATTCGTAATTGATTGCGATGAACTTAATCTATCACGGCTTCATAACGTTGCGACGATGGCGGTCTATACTTAGACGAACTGCAACGTACCGCTTCGCGAAAGGTCGCACCCCATGCAGACGATCTACCAGAAGATGGAAACCACCGAACTCGATGCCGCCATCGAGGCGCTCAAAGCCGAGGTCGCCGAGGTCAAGGCCAAGGGCCTGGCGCTCGACATGGCCCGCGGCAAGCCGTCGCCCTCCCAGGTGGACATCTCTCGACCCATGCTCGATATCCTCAATGCCGATGCCGATCTGCATGACGGCAACGTCGACTGCTCCAACTACGGCTGCTTTGAGGGCATTCCCTCGGCACGCAAGCTGGCGGGGGAGTTCCTGGGTTGTCCTGCCGAGCAGACGCTCGTACTGGGCTCATCGAGCCTGCTGATCGAGCACGATATCGCCGGTATGTTCTGGCGTTGCGGCTCGTGCGGCAGCGACCCTTGGGAGGCTTACGAGGCAGCGCACGACGGCAAGAAGGTCAAGTTCCTGTGCCCTGTTCCCGGCTACGATCGCCACTTTGGCATCACCGCCGATCTGGGCATCGAGAACGTCCCCGTCGCGATGACCGACAACGGCCCCGACATGGACGAGATCGAGCGCCTGGTTGCCGCCGACGATTCCATCAAGGGTATCTGGTGCGTGCCCAAGTATTCCAACCCCACGGGCATCACCTTTAGCGAGGACACTGTGCGCCGCTTGGTCGAGATGCCCACGGCCGCGCCCGATTTCCGCATCTTCTGGGACAACGCTTACTGCGTGCACGACCTGTACGACGAGACCGACGAGCTCGCAAATATCTTTGACCTCGCTCGCGCGGCGGGCACCGAGGATCGCGTGGTGGCCTTTGCCTCGACGTCCAAGATCACCTTCCCGGGCGCCGGCATCGGCTTTATCGGTGCGAGCCCCGCGGTCATCGCCGAGTTCTCCAAGCGCCTGAAGGCCGGTCTTATTAGCGCCGATAAGCTCAACCAGCTGCGTCACGTGCGTTTCCTTCCCACCATCGAGGCGGTCAAGGAGCACATGAAAAAGCATGCCGAGTTCCTGCGCCCGCGCTTTGAGGCCGTTGAGCGTAAACTCACCGAGGGCTTGGGTAACACGGGTTGCGCCACTTGGACTCATCCCCATGGCGGCTACTTTGTGAGTTTCGATGGCCCCGAGGGCTCGGCCCAGAAGGTCGCCGCGCTTTGTGCCGACCTGGGCGTCAAGCTCACGTCGGCTGGTGCCACCTGGCCTTATGGCAAGGATCCGCGCGACACCAACATCCGCATCGCGCCGAGCTATCCCACGGTCGAGGACCTGGAGGCTGCGCTCGATGTGCTGGTGCTGGCTGTCAAGCTCGTCGCTGCCGAGCTTGCGCGTGCCGAGCGCGCCTAACGCGTAGGGCCCCGCAAGTCCGCGCCTAGTACTATCCGCACTTTCGATACGTAAAGGAGCGTATACATGGATTTGGGTATTTCCACCAACCCCACGCCAGAGCTCTACACCATTAAGGTGACCGGTGAGATCGATATCTCTAACGCCGATAGCCTGCGCAATGCCATCGACCTGGCGCTCGAGCAGCCCACTGAGGCCGTTGAGCTCGATTTTGCCCAGGTGAGCTACATCGATTCGACGGGCATTGGCGTGCTTGTGGGCGCCGCACACCACGCAGCTGATCATGGTAAGCGTTTTAGCTGCGTCAACGTGCAGCCCCCGGTGATGCGCGTGGTTCAGCTGTTGGGCGTCGACCAGGAGATTTCGATCACCGCTGCATAATCTTTGCCCCCAAAAGGGCGTGCCGTTTGGCATATGTTTGTGATGCGCTCGGACGTTTTGGCGTCCGGGCGCTATACTTGACCGAATGAATAGACGAGTTCCGGCCGAATGGCGCGGTGCGGGCTCGACTCACATCGAGCCTTGGAGGTATGTGTGTTTGGTATTGGAGAGGGTGAGCTCGCGATCATCGTGGTCTTCGGCTTTTTGCTGTTTGGCCCGGATAAGCTCCCGCAGATGGGCCGCACGATCGGCCGTGCCATCCGTCAGTTCCGCGAGACGCAGGAAAAGATGACGGCCGTTGTTCAGTCCGAGATTATCGATCCGGTGAGCGAGGCCGCGTCGGCCCCGGTCAAGCCCAAGAAGACTGCTGCGACCGACGACGATTCCGATGTGGACGAGGATGCCGCCGAGACGGCAGCGCCCGCCAAGAAGGAGACCTTTGCCGAGCGTCGCGCCCGTCTTGCTGCCGAGAAGGCCGCAAGCGAGGGTGCTGCTGAGGGCGAAGGCGCTGTTGATGAGGCCGAGGGTACAGAGCCTGCTGCTGCCGTCGAGCCCGAGCCTGCTGCAGAGCCCGAGCCCGAGCCGGCAGAGCCCACGACGGCTGACCTCTACGCCCGTCGTCCCCGCAAGCGCAAGGCCGTCGTCGACCAGCTCGCTCGCGAGCTCGAGGTCGAGGACGATGCCGAGGCTGCTGCCGCCGACGCCCCGAAGGGAGGCGATGAGTAATGCCGATCGGACCTGCGCGCATGCCGCTCTTCGATCACCTGGGAGAGCTCCGTCGCCGCCTGACCATCGTGGTCGTTTCGGTGTTTGCCGCCGCCATCGTGCTGTACTTTGCCACGCCCGTGGTGCTCGATATTCTTGAGGACCCCATCCGCTCCTTTGTGCCGGACGGTAAGTTTTACATCACCACCACGCTCGGCGGCTTTGGCCTGCGCTTCTCGCTTGCCATCAAGATGGCCGTGGTCATGTGCACGCCCATGATCATCTGGCAGATTCTGGCATTTTTCCTGCCGGCACTGCGCCCCAACGAGCGCAAGTGGGTTGTGCCCACGGTGCTCGCCTCGACGGTGCTGTTCTTCCTGGGTGCCATCTTCTGCTACTTCATCATCATCCCGGCGGGCTTTGAGTGGCTCATCGGCGAGACCTCGGCTGTCGCTACGGCGTTGCCCGATCTGGAGAACTACGTCAACATGGAGCTGCTCTTTATGATCGGCTTTGGTGTGGCGTTTGAGCTGCCGCTCATCATCTTCTACCTGTCCGTTTTCCACATCGTGTCCTATGCGGCCTTCCGCAGCGCCTGGCGCTACGTGTACGTAGGCCTGCTCGTGGGTTCGGCTGTGATTACGCCCGACGGCTCGCCCGTTACGCTGGGTCTCATGTATGGCGCCCTGCTCTCGCTCTACGAGATTTCGCTCGCCATCGCTCGCGTGGTCATTACCGCGCGCGAGGGCAAGGAGGGCCTGTTCGTGAGCCGTCTGGACCTGTTCTCGGACGACGAGGACGACGAGGAGTAAATCGGTATGCACGAGGTTGGCATTGTCAACGGCATACTCGATACAGTGATTCGCGCGGCGCGTGGGGCGGGGGCCTCGCGCGCCGTTTTGGTAACGCTGCGTATCGGGGATATGACCGAAGTTGTGCGCGAGGCGCTCGACTTTGCGTGGGAGACGTTTCGCGACGAGGACCCGCTCACGCGCGGCTGCGAGCTTGCCGTGGAGGAGGTCCATCCACAAAGCGAGTGTCTAGACTGCGGCGAGGTTTTCGACCACGATCGCTTCCACTGTCGCTGTCCTCAGTGTGGTGGTGCCAACGTGCGCCTACTGCATGGCCGCGAGCTCGATATCGCAAGTATCGAAATCGAAACCCCCGACGATTAGCCCGCTAGCCATCTGGTGATGGGGTATAAAGGGGCCAAAGTAAGGAGCGCTAAGTATGGCCGAGAAAACGATTGATATTGCATCGCCGATTCTGTCGCGCAACGAGCGCCTGGCAGATCAGCTGCGTCAGCGATTTAATGAGACAAACACCTACGTGATCAATGTGCTGTCGAGCCCCGGCTCGGGCAAGACCACCACGATTCTGGGCACCAACGAGCGCCTGCGTGACAAAGCCGGCCTGCGCTGTGCTGTCATCGAGGGCGATATCGCCTCGGACGTCGACGCCATCACCATGAAGGAAGCCGGCATGCCCGCCATTCAGATCAACACGGGCGGCCTGTGCCACCTCGAGGGCAACATGATCATGGAGGCCGTCGATGCCTTCGACCAGGCCGTCGGTCTGGAGAACATCGACGTCATCTTTATCGAAAACGTGGGCAACCTGGTCTGCCCGGTCGACTTTGACCTGGGCGAGAACCTGTCCATCATGATTCTCTCGGTGCCCGAGGGCGACGACAAGCCCATCAAGTACCCGGGCATCTTCCAACACGCCGGCGCGCAGCTGCTCAACAAGGTCGACGTGGCTCCGGCTTTCGATTTTGACATGGATAGGTATACTAAGACACTCGATGACCTCAATCCGCAGGCGCCGCGGTTTGCCGTGAGCGCGCGCAAGGGCGAGGGCATGGATGCCTGGTGCGATTGGCTCATCGGGCAGATTGAGCAAGCAAGGGCGTAAGTCGGCCGCCATACGGGCGGGCGTAGCCGCAGAGACACGAGATAGGAGCCTCTTTTGAAGCTCATCATCGCAGAGAAAAACGACGCCGCGCGTCAGATTGCCGAGCGTCTGTCCACGGGCAAACCCAAAAAGGACAAGGTGTACAACACCGCCATCTACCGTTTTGAGTGGAAGGGCGAGGAGTGCGTGACCATCGGCCTTGCCGGTCACATCCTTGCGCCCGATTTTTGCGACAGCGTGCTGTTCGATAAAAAGCTGGGCTGGTATTCGGTCACCGAGGACGGCGAGATGCTGCCGGCCGATATGCCCGATGGCCTGGCACGTCCGCCCTACGACACCAAGCGCAAGCCGTTTCTTGCCGATGGTATCTCCATCAAGGGCTGGAAGCTCGAGAGCCTGCCTTACCTCACCTGGGCGCCCGTCATTAAGCTGCCGGCCGAGAAGGAGCTCATCCGCTCGCTCAAGAACCTTGCCAAGAAGTCCGACAGCGTCATTATCGCCACGGACTTCGACCGCGAGGGCGAACTGATCGGTTCGGACGCCCTCAACAAAGTGCGCGAGGTTGCGCCTGACTTGCCGGTCGCCCGCGCCCAGTATTCTTCGTTTACCAAGGCCGAGATTACGCAGGCCTTCGATAATCTTGTCTCGCTCGACCAGAATCTGGCCGACGCCGGCGAGAGCCGCCAGCACATCGATCTCATTTGGGGCGCGGTGCTCACGCGCTACCTGACGCTCGCCAAGTTTGGCGGCTTTGGCAACGTGCGCTCCGCCGGCCGCGTGCAGACGCCGACGCTCGCTCTGGTGGTCGAGCGCGAACGCGAACGCATGGCGTTTGTGCCCGAGGACTATTGGCAGATTCGCGGCATGGGTGCCGCTCAGGGTGCTGCCGAGGATGACCGCTTTAAGATTGCGCACAAGACGACACGTTTTACCGACAAAGATGCTGCCGAGACGGCGTACGGCCACGTCGACGGCGCTACGACGGCAACCGTCGCCGCGGTGACCAAGCGCTCCCGCAAGCAGCAGCCGCCCACGCCGTTTGCGACGACCTCGCTGCAGGCTGCCGCCGCGGCCGAGGGCATCTCACCTGCACGTACCATGCGCATCGCCGAGTCCCTCTACATGGCGGGCCTCATCAGCTATCCGCGTGTCGACAACACCGTGTACCCTGCGACGCTCGATCTGGGCGCCGTGGTGAGCGACCTGGCAAAGATCAACCCGGCGCTGGCGCCCGTGTGCAAAAAGGTACTCGCCGGCCCCATGAAGCCCACGCGCGGCAAAGTCGAGACCACCGACCACCCGCCCATCTACCCCACGGGCGAAGGCGATCCGTCCACGCTCGATGGCGGCCAGCGCAAGCTCTACGACCTCATCGCCCGCCGCTTCCTGGCAACGCTCATGGGGCCCGCGACCATCGAGAACACCAAGCTCGAGCTCGACGTCAACGGCGAGCCGTTCGTGGCTTCGGGCGACGTGCTCGTGACCCCGGGCTTCCGCGAGGCGTATCCGTATGGACTTAAGCGCGACGAGCAGATGCCGCCGCTGGAGCAGGGCGATACGGTCGACGTTTTCGACATTAAACTCGAGGCCAAGCAGACCGAGCCGCCCGCGCGCTACAGCCAGGGCAAGCTCGTGCAGGAGATGGAAAAGCGCGGCCTGGGCACCAAGTCCACGCGCGCGAGCATCATCGAGCGCCTGTATGCCGTGCGCTATCTCAAAAATGATCCCGTGGAGCCGAGCCAGCTGGGCATCGCCATTATCGATGCACTGTCGCAGTTTGCCCCGCGCATCACGAGCCCCGATATGACCAGCGAGCTCGACGGCGACATGACCCGCGTGGAGCGCGGCGAGGACACCGAAGAACATGTCGTGACGCACTCGCGCGCGCTGCTGGCCGGCGTGCTCGACGAGCTGCTCAAACATACGCAGGAACTGGGCGACGCCATCAGCGACGCCGTCACGGCCGATGCGCGCGTGGGCGCTTGCCCCAAGTGCGGCAAGGACCTGGTTATGAAGACGAGCGCCAAGACCCGCGGCAGCTTTATCGGCTGCATGGGCTGGCCCGACTGCGATGTGACCTATCCGGTGCCGAGCGGCGTCAAGGTGAGCCCGCTCGAGGGCGAGGCGGCCGTGTGCCCCGAGTGCGGCGCGCCGCGCATTAAGTGCCAGCCGTTCCGCCAGAAGGCCTTCGAGATTTGCGTGAACCCCACGTGCCCCACCAACTACGAGCCTGACCTTAAGGTGGGCGAGTGCAAGGTGTGCGCCGAGGCCGGACGCCATGGCGACCTGATCGCGCACAAGAGCGAGAAGAGCGGCAAGCGCTTTATCCGCTGCACCAACTACGATGACTGCGGCGTGAGCTATCCTCTGCCGGCGCGCGGTAAGCTCGAGGCGACGGGCGAGACCTGCCCCGAGTGCGGCGCCCCCATCGTGGTGGTCAACACGGCGCGCGGTCCGTGGCGCATCTGCGTGAACATGGACTGCCCGACCAAGGAGAAGAAGCCCGCCCGCGGCCGCAAGACCACAACCAAGGCGAGCACGGCGAAGAAGACAACGGCGGCCAAAAAGACGACGGCTAAGAAAGCCACTGCCGCCAAGAAGACGACCGCGAAGAAGTCAACTGCGAAGAAGTCGACTGCCAAAAAGACCGCTGCCGACAAGTAGCCGCACGGTCGAAACATCACCTAGAACAAAAACGAGCGAGGACCTCAAGATCCTCGCTCGTTTTTTATCCGGCAGTTAGGGACGTTCCTTTTCTGCCGGGCGGCGAAAGAGTGCGCCCAACGACCAGCCGTTTAAGAGCGCCCCCGATACATAGTTGTCGGAACCTGGTCGTCTGTTGATAAAAAAGAAACCGCTAACGGACAAAATGGCGCCTTTTGCGGATTAGTTGCTGTGCCGGAAAATAAATTGTCAGAACCAGGCGATAATTAAATTGCCGCGGCTGTCGTTACATATGACACGTGACAGGAGGACATGATGAAAAAAATGCCCAAGTTGTTGTTAGCAATGGTTGTCCTATTTTTCGCCACCGGATTTATTTTATTGCCCTCCGCAAATGCTTCTGAGTATTTGACGCCCGCCGACGCATGCTTCGATTTGAATGATGGGCCGAAACAAGAACGTACTATCGAGCTGTCAGATGGCTCTACAGGTGTTTTTGGGATAGAGAAAGAGCAAGCTGATGTTGCCCCGATTTGGGACGGCTACTACAACGCTACTGATGGGAATTGGAAGGTTTACTTCTATACTGGAGTGCTCGATGCTGAGTACTGGATATCAATCAAGAACTACAACATTACATCGTGGTGGGGCCATAAAGCATCTTCCGTTGGCGGTGCCTTATCGAATTTCAGTAAGAGTTTTTCTTCCAAACGAACAAAGTGGAGCTTTCTTTTTACCGGAGTAGGCGGTATGGCGTCTGCGACTTATACTCTTGGAGCTGAAATAAATGGCTCTCGGCTGCATACATATCTAGCGTGATTCAATATGGGCGTGTTGGGCAAGATCAACATTGGCGGAGAGGTTTCCCTCCTGGCAATAGTTCTGGTTGAGATCGGGATCGTCGCTGCGGTGATCTATCTCGTTTGCAAGTTGATAAAGGCTCTCAAAAAGGTTATTGAACGAACCAAACAAGAGTAGGCGGTCAGTCCGCTCGATTTCGAATCCATTTCAGCGGGTGCCATCCTCTCTGTCTGCTTATCTGTGGGCGGAGAGGATTTTTCTATGACTGAGACCGCATCAGCGCCAAATCCACGCCTATCCACGACCCGTCACCTGGGGACGTTCCTTTCCAGCCGGTGCTTGGGGAGACTCCTTGCCACCCGGTCGTCGTGGATGTTCTTAAACGACTAGCGATCGGGGACAGCCCTTGCCGATTGGCCGGTTTGCCGTCCGGGTTGGCAAGGACTGTCCTTTTCTGCCGGCAGTTTAGGAACGTCCCCAACTGCCGCCTCAGGTAGTCATTGGGGACGTTCTTTAATGACTAGTCGT
>CATWID010000067.1 GCA_958350755.1 uncultured Collinsella sp. | reverse complement strand
CGACTTTTTTATTTTCAATTTCTTCCTTTATCAGACTTCCTACACTTGAAAAGTGAGAACATAAAAACAGTTTCATCAATATTCTCCTTTATTTATATTCTTATTTGTTGAACTAAGCCGTGTATACCATACTCTCCAATGAAAGAACGCCCTGATATAGCGAAATTTTACCGTTTTCCTGCGTACGTGCGTACACACTTCACAGGAATTCTAAGGGGCCTGCCCCCTTAGCACACGGACTTTGGAACAAAGTCTAGTGTGTTACGCCTTGCCAGAGGTGTACAGGCTCTCGGTATGCACGTACGAAGCAATTGCCATCAATGCCCCATATAAGTGGCGATCAAGTTCGCATAAAGCGACCTTGATCCCGCAAAACAAAAGGCAGGATACCATCACCACGATGATGCCCTGCCTCTGTTCGTTCCTGTTTACCCTTCCGAGTAGTCCTTCCGCAGAATTTCCGATAAACAAAAAACGTACCCGAACCCTTTCTCGTAAAGAATCGGGTTCGAGTACGAACTGAATGCTGGAGCAATAAAAAACCACCAGAAAGGTGCCTGTCCCCTTTGTGGTGGTTTTGGGCCAGTCCTAGAGCGTGTGGCCGTAAGCGTCGGCAGCCTTGATGGCGGCGGCGAACTTTTCGTCGGTGAAGGGCTCGGGGTTTCCCTGCTTCCACTCGTTGGTGGCGTGCGCGAACTCGCACAGGGCAGGGATGTCGGCCTCGGAAAGGCCGACCTGCTCAAGCGTCACGGGCAGCCCCATCTGCTTGTTAAAGGCTGCGTAGCGCTCAAGGTTCTCGGTATCGCCCGTATAGGCAAACAGCACGAGCACGCCCAGACTCACGACCTCGCCGTGCAGGTAGGAGCCCTCGCGCGGGATGCTGCACGTGGCGTTGTAGAACGCATGCGCCACGCTCGAGTTGTAGTAGTAATCGTTTTGGTTGGTCAGGTTCGAGACATAGCCCGTGTTGACCACGATGTCGAGCGCGATCTGCTTGACGGCCTCGCTCGACAGGTCCCGGCGCACGTCCTCTAGACCCTGCACGCCATAGGTAAACAGCGGCTCGGAGCAGGTGTGGGCGAGTGCCAGGCCAAGTCCGGCGGTGTGCTCCAGGTTGCCGGCGCTCGTGGCGTACTCGACCTCGGGCTGCTTGGACAGGGCATCGCCCACGCCCGCCCAGAAGTACTCCGCCGGAGCCTCGGCGATGATCTTGGGGTTGATGAAGATGTGCGCGGGTCGGTTGGGGTACGAATAGCCCTCGAGCGAGCCGTCGTCGTTGTAGACAACGGCAATGGCGGTCGCGGCCGAGCAGTTGGAGCAGATCGTCGGTACCGTAAAGACGATCTTCTTGAGCTCGATGGCCGCTGTCTTGACGGTGTCGAGCGCCTTGCCGCCGCCGCATGCGATAAGAACGTCGGCTTCTTGGCAGGCAGGGGAGTTCACAACCTTGGCGATATTGGCGCGCGTACTGTTGGTGCCGTAGACGCGCGTCTCCAGAATCTCGACGTCGGTGCCCTCCAGCGCCGCTTCGATACCGGGAAGCGCCGCTGCCAGTGCTCGTTTACCACCGATAATCGCGACCTTGGTCGCTCCGTACTCGTCCAGTGCGCCGGGCAGCTCGTCAAAGCAGTCCTCGCCGACGGTGTAGTCGCTCATTCCAATCGTGCGCATAGCAGCCTTCTTTCGTTAGATAAAGTGCTTTCAGGTATTTTGCTCCAAGTGAGTGCTTGCGATCGCGAGAAGTTTCTAAAGTATGAAACCGATGTTGAGGGTTTTTCGCCGGCGTTGACCGTGTTACCATACAGCGCATAAGCGTTGATGGGGACGAGTAGTCGGCCGTCCGCATGCTACAGAGAGCGGGGAGCGCTGAGAACCCGTGCATGCGACCGATGAAAATCACCCCGGAGCTGCGGTCCCAACGGACGTGCCGCGCAGGTTCGTCTTAGTAGACATCGCCGAGATGGTCGTCGATACAGACCAGCCGAGTAACGGATGCGAGCGCGCGAATACGCGGGCGAGGGCATCTAAGCTGGGTGGTTAAGCGAAGAGCTTTTGCGGGCGTGCAGCCCGTTTGTGGCGCTTCGTCCCAGCTTGTAGGGACGGGCGCTTTTTTGGTGCCCAGAGGGCGTGCGCGCCCATGACAAGAAAGGGGTACCGTGGCAAACGAGTACAAGCAGACGATGAATCTGCCCAAAACCGGATTTCCCATGCGTGCCGGTCTTTCCAAGTCCGAGCCCAAGCGACTCAAGGACTGGCAGGACAACAAGGTCTACGAGCAGGTTCTGAAGAAGAACGAGGGTCACAAGAAGTTCGTGCTGCACGACGGCCCTCCGTACGCCAACGGCCCGATCCACATCGGCCACGCCATGAACAAGATTTCCAAGGACATGATCAACCGTTACTGGATGATGCAGGGCTATGAGGTTCCCTATGTCCCCGGTTGGGACTGCCACGGTCAGCCGATTGAGCACAAGGTCGAGGAGAAGCTCGGCACCGAGAAGTTCAACCAAACCTCCACGGCTAAGATCCGTGAGCTCTGCAACAAGTTCGCTGTCGAGAACATCGAGCTGCAGAAGGCCGGCTTCCGTCGTCTGGGTGTGCTCGGCGACTGGGACAATCCCTACCTGACGCTCTATCACCAGCATGACGCCGCCGACATCGAGGTCTTCAAGGCCATGTTCGATAAGGGCATGATCTATCGCGGCCACAAGCCGGTTCACTGGTGCAAGCACTGTCACACCGCACTCGCCGAGGCCGAGATCGAGTACTCCGACGAGACGAGCCCTTCCATCTTCGTTCGCTTTGAGATGACCTCCAAGCCCGCCGGCCTCGAGAACTTCAACGGCTCGGTCGACTTCATCATCTGGACGACTACCCCGTGGACCATCCCCTCCGACCAGGCCGTTTCCCTCAAGCCCGGCGCCGCCTATGTCGCCGTTGAGCACGACGGCCGCGCCGAGGTCATGCTCGAGGACCTTGCTCCCAAGTGCTGCGAGGAGTTTGGCTGGGAGTACACCCCGGTCATGGTCGACGGCAAGCCCTACGTGGTTCCCGCCGAGACCTTCCACCACATCCACTACAAGCAGCCGATCTTTGACGGTGTCGAGGGCGTGGCGCTGCTGGCCGATTACGTCGGCGTCGACGACGGTACCGGTATCGTCCACAACTCGCCCGGCCATGGCGTCGACGACTACTTTGCCTGCCTTAAGGAGGGCATCACCGACATCTGCATGCCGGTCGATGACGACGGCAAGTTCTACACCGGTGAGGAGTTTGGCACCGGCGGCCCCTTCAGCGGTATGGATACCGATGAGGCCAACCCGCACATTATCGAGTTCCTGCGCGAGCGCGGCACCCTGGTCCTCGAGAAGAAGATCACGCACAGCTATCCGCACTGCTGGCGCTGCAAGCACCCGGTGCTCTTCCGTGCTACCGACCAGTGGTTTGTCTCGATGGACAAGACCGGTTTGCGCGAGCAGGCTGGCAAAGAGGTTCGCGAGAACGTCAAGTGGTATCCGGCCCATGCCGCCAACCGCATTGGCGCCATGGTCGAGCAGCGTCCCGACTGGTGCATCAGCCGCCAGCGCAACTGGGGCGTGCCAATCCCCAGCTACACCTGCGCCGACTGCGGCGAGAAGGTCATGAACGACGCCACGCTCGACGCCGTCATCAAGCTCTTCCACGAGAAGGGCTCCGACGCCTGGTTCACCGACGCTCCCGAGAGCTACCTGGGCGAGGCCTGCGTCTGCCCCAAGTGCGGTGGCCATCACCTCAAGGCCGATAAGGACATTCTTGACGTGTGGTGGGACTCCGGCGTCTCCTGGAAGGCCGTCTGCGAGTACCGTCCCGAGCTGGAGTACCCGGCGGATGTGTACCTCGAGGGCTCCGACCAGCACCGCGGTTGGTTCCAGAGCTCGCTGCTTACCTCGGTGGGCGCCAACGGCCACGCTCCGTACAAGGCGGTCGTCTCGCAGGGCTTCACCCTCGACGGCCAGGGCCGTAAGATGTCCAAGTCGCTTGGCAACGTCATCGACCCCAATAAGGTCTGTGACGAGATGGGCGCCGACATCATCCGCCTGTGGGTCGCCTCGGTCGACACCAGCTCCGACGTTTCCATCGACCACGAGATTCTCGCTCGTACGTCCGATGCCTACCGTCGTTTCCGCAACACGCTGCGCTTCCTGCTCTCCGAGCTCGAGGGTCAGTTTGAGCCCGAGACCGACGGCGTCGCCTTTGCCGACCTGCTGCCGCTCGACAAGCTCATGGTTGCCCGCCTGACTCAGGTCCAGGCCGAGGTTGACGATGCTTATGCCAGCTACGAGTTCCCGCGCGCTTACCGTGCACTCTACGACTTCGTGGTTACCGAGCTCTCCAACGTGTACCTCGACGCCCTGAAGGACCGTCTGTACTGCGAAAAGCCCGGCTCGCTCGAGCGCCGCAGCGCCCAGACCGTGCTGGCTGAGCTTTTCTCGATGCTCATGCGCGACCTGCAGCCGATTCTGTCCTACACGGTCGACGAGGCCATGGCCTATGCGCCCGCCGGCTGCGTCGATCACCAGAAGTACGCCGCGCTGCTCGATTGGTACAAGTCGCCCATCACGATCGACGAGGCCAATGAGTTTGAGGGCGTGCTCGAGGCTTCACTCGAGCTCCGTAGCGCCGTGACCAAGGCCCTTGAGGATGCCCGCTCCGCCGGCACCTTCACTAAGAGCCAACAGGTCCGCGTCAAGGCGGTCGTTCCCGCCGAGATGTATGCGCTGCTGACCGGCGACAAGGCCGTCGACCTGGCCGAGTTCTACATCGTCTCCGCTGTTGAACTGACCCAGGGCGAGGAGCTCTCCGTTGCCATTGAGGCTGCCGAGGGCGAGTGCTGCGACCGTTGCTGGAACTACCGCACCACTGTCGGCGAGTACAACGGCCACGCTCACATCTGCGAGAGGTGTGCGAATGCCCTTTAAGGCACGGTAACTCGGCATTTTAGCTATAGGGAGAATTTGGGCGCCTTCGGCCCATTTGCTCCGCTGAATAAAAGCGGCATTCCGTTTTTCGGAATGCCGCTTTCGTTTTTAGCTGGTTATTTCGCTTGCGTTGGTGGATATGTCGTGCGTTCTGCGTGTGGCAATATAAGATGGTTAATTGCGTTAAACGTAATTCGATGTTTTTGAGGGTAGGGGATTGATTTGGGTCGTTCTGCGGATATGACGCCGCCTTTGCGTTGGCGGTTGGGTGTTGCTGGTAGCGTGGCGTTGGCCGTGCTGCTTGTTGACCAGCTGACCAAGCTTGCGGTTCGTGCCGTCGGCGATGCTCTGCATGTGACTATTATCCCCGGTGTGATCGACTTCCTTTTCGTGCGTAACATCGGTGCTGCCTTTAGCATGGGCGAGGGACATGGCCTCGCGTTTGCCGTGCTGGCGTTTGTCGTTATCGTTGCGATCGCGGTGTACTTGCTTCGCGCGCCCCAGCTTGCTCGCTTTGAGGTTGTGGGCATGGCTATGGTCGTGGGCGGCGCCATTGGCAATGCGATCGACCGTCTGGCTTTTGGCTTTGTGACCGATTTTATTGCCACCACCTTCATCGACTTCCCCGTCTTCAATGTGGCCGATGTCGGCATTACGGTCGGTGTGGTGCTTGCCCTCATCGGCTACATGTTCTTGAGTCCTGCGGCCCGTGAGGTCGACGCGACCGCCGAACTCAACGCCCGTGACGAGGCCCGCGCTAAGCGCAAGGCCCAGCAGCGTGGGGAGCGTGCCCGCAAGATTCGCGAAAGGAGCGAGCGCTAATGGCCGACATCCATATCCTTGTTGCCGACGATGCCGCTGGTCAGCGTCTTGACGCCTATCTGGGCGCTAATGACGGCTGCCCTACGCGCTCTGCCTGCGCGCATCTGATCGAGGGCGGTGCCGTTGCCGTCAACGGCGAGACATGCCTGTCAAAAAAGTATGCCGTGCGCTCCGGCGACCGTATTTCGGTCGATTTGCCCGAGCCGCACGATCCCACCGATGTGATTCCCGAGGCCATTCCCCTCGATATCCGCTACGAGGACGACTACCTCATCGTGCTCTCCAAGCAGCGCGGTCTGGTGTGCCATCCCGCCCATGGCCACGAGAGCGGCACCCTTGCGAACGCCTTGGTCTATCACTGTGGCATTGACCATCTGGGCACCGTGCAGGGCGAGGACCGCCCCGGCATCGTGCATCGCCTGGATCGTGACACCTCGGGCCTTATGCTCGCGGCAAAAGACGACGACACCCAGCGCGCGCTCCAGAATCTCATCCGCACGCGCACGCTCGACCGCCGCTACATTACGCTCGTCCACGGCCACATTGCCATGGACGAGGGCACCATTAACACCGGCATTGCCCGTTCTACGCGCGACCGTGTCAAGATGGCGGTTTCGGACGATCCTTTCGCGCGCCAGGCCATTACGACCTTTAGGGTCCTCGAGCGCTTCGATTCCACGCGTTTTGACGATGGCTATACGCTCGTCGAGTGCCACCTGTTTACGGGTCGCACGCATCAGATTCGCGTGCACATGCGCCATATCAACCACGCCTGCGTGGGCGATCCGCTCTACGGTAAGTGCGATGCGCGTGCCGACCAGGGTTTGACCAGGCAATTCCTCCATTCCTGGCGTGTGGCGTTCGATCATCCCGTGACGGGGGAGCGCATTGAGTGCCGCGATGAGCTGCCGTGGGATCTCGCCGCCGTTCTGGATGACCTAGCCCCGCGCTCGCTCGGCCGCACTGCCGCCGGCGACGAAATCGTACCGCAGCTCGGTCTGCTCGAACCCTAACCAGTATTAGGTGGTTTCTTGAACTCGGTTAGCCTACGGTAAGATATACGGTTGTTTACGTAACGCGTTCTCGGGAGCCTGCATGCTCGCCTTTTTACAAACTAACACGCCCATCGTGATCTTTAATCAGATTGTGGTTACGCTACTCACGGTCTGCTTTCTGTACCAGGTGGTCTTCTTTGTCATTGGCGCTCTTCGTGGCGAGGTCGCGCCTCCCAAGGCCAAAAAACTCCACCGCTATGCCTTCTTTATCGCGGCGCATAACGAGGAGGCCGTGATCGCCAATCTCGTACGCTCTATCAAGGATCAGGACTATCCGTCCGAGCTCATCGAGGTCTTCGTGGTCGCCGATGCTTGCACCGACAACACGGCGCAGCTCGCGCGCGAGGCCGGTGCCATTGTTTACGAGC
Source organism: uncultured Collinsella sp. (assembly GCA_958350755.1). Classification (GTDB taxonomy): domain Bacteria; phylum Actinomycetota; class Coriobacteriia; order Coriobacteriales; family Coriobacteriaceae; genus Collinsella. The sequence continues at coordinate 1,756 of CATWID010000067.1, read as the reverse complement.
GCAATGACCTGGCCCGCAAGGGCAAGAGCTGGGTCATGGACTTTGGTTTCGATCGCATTCTCAACGAGTATCCCGACACGTTTGAGGGCTACTTTATCTTCGATGCCGACAATGTTATCTCCCGCGATTACGTCTCCAAGATGAATGATGCCTTTGACCAGGGCTTTCATGTGGTCACGAGCTATCGTAACTCCAAGAACTTCGGCAGTTCGTGGATTTCCTCTGCCAACGCCACCTGGTATTTGCGTGAGGCCCGCTTCCTCAACAACGCGCGTAATATCTGCAAGACGTCCTGCGCCGTCTCGGGCTCGGGCTACCTTATCTCCGCCAGTGTTATCGAGGGCATGCACGGCTGGCAGTTCCATACACTGACCGAGGACATCCAGTTCACCACGTTCTGCGCCATTCACGGCATCCGCATCGGTTATGCGCCGGCGGAGTTCTTTGACGAGCAGCCGGTGACGTTTAAGGCGTCCTGGAAACAGCGCATGCGCTGGACCAAGGGCTTCTACCAGGTCTTTTTTACCTACGGCAAGCATCTGGTCAAGTCGACGTTCCGCTATCATCGCTTTGCCGCATATGACATGTTTATGACCATCGCTCCGGGCATGCTGCTGTCCCTGATCTCCATGCTCGCCAATGCGACGTTCCTGATCGTGGGTGGCCTTTCGCATGGTTTCTTGGCTACCGAGGTCGAGATGCAGGCTTGTGCCGCCTCGCTTATCATGACGTTCGTGATGATGTACCAGACCTTCTTTATCCTGGCGCTGCTCACGACCATCTTTGAGTACAAGCACATTCATTGCGCTCAAAAGTGGCGCCTGGTGACCAACCTGTTTACCTTCCCGATCTTTATGTTCAGCTATATCCCCATCACGGTTGCCGCGCTGTTCCTGAAGGTCGACTGGGTGCCCACGCAGCACGCCGTTAACGTTACCCTCGACGAGGTCATGCAGGGCGCCAAGTAACCACGACCAGAACCACCGCAAAGGGGGTGCACCTTTGTGGTGGTTTTTGCTTTTGAGCAGCTGCTCATGGAGGTGCACGATGTTCTACATCCCATTTTGGATCTGCGTCTTTGCCGGTGCGGTGGTTGATGCCCGTGAGCGGCGGTTTCCCAATGAGCTTGCTGGCGCGTGCGCCGTGGCGGCGTTTGCGGGCGTTTGGCTCGACCTCGGTTTGAACACAACGCTTGACCACGCAGGTCTTGCCGTCATCGTGTATCTTGCTCTCGTTCTGACTGAGTCCCTCTGGCGTCGTCTTCGCCAAATCCCGGGCATCGGCATGGGAGATGCTAAGGCACTTTTCGCGCTTTGCACGCTCGACCCTATGGGTGGCATCGTGGCATTTGCCGCCGCGCTCCTGGTCCTTGCCCTCTCCTGCCTCATCACAAAATCGCGCTCCTTGCCATTGCTCCCGTTTTTGGTGCCGATTTTTGCCATAATCGAGGTTGTGGGCTGCACTTTGTAACCGATTGCGCATCCTTCTTAAGGAGCATGCCATGGCAACTAATCAAGAAACGGCCGTCATTAAGGCGCGCATGGACCGTATTCCCTCGGCGTTGTCGCCCGAACTTTTCGAGCGCATTGCCACCGATCGTGCTTCGGGCTATGTTAACCCGTATCGTTGCAACGACGATCAGGTCATTCGTCGTATTGATCGCGCCGCCGACAAAGGCACGCTTATGCGTCCGGCGTTTATGCGCGATACCGAAAAGATACTTCATCTTCCTGCGTACACCCGTTATGCAGGCAAA
>CATWID010000066.1 GCA_958350755.1 uncultured Collinsella sp. | reverse complement strand
GCTCCATCGCAAAGAAGAACAGCCAGACCGCGGTGCCCGCAAACGCACCGGTCGCAGCCACGCTCACTAAGAACAGCGCACGGTTTTTGGGTTTTGCAAGGGTATCCATCGGGACCTCCCGTGGTCAAATCGACAAAGATACGTTTTATTGTAGGACGAGCAGGCCTCGGGCGGGCTAACCATCTACGCCGCGAACGGTGCCGTTGGGTGCCGCACGAGCGATGAGCCTAAGGCTTAGGCGCCGATAATCGATGCGATTTGACGCAGGTCGTCGGCAAAGTAGATGCCGGTCTGGCGCTGCGGGCTCGATAGGCCCTTGTCGATCATGCGCCCGAGCAGCGACTTAAGATCGTTGTAGTAGCCCCCGAGGTTGTACAGGATGCACGGCGCATCGAGATGCCCCAACGACACGGCGGACATGACCTCGGCAATCTCCTCGAGCGTGCCCGTACCGCCCGGGAAGGCGATGAACGCGTCGCCGAGCTCGATCATCTTGGCCTTACGCTCGGCCATGTCACTCGTCACGATGAGATCGTCAATACCGTCGTGTTGAAACTCTGCCTCGATAAAAAAGCTCGGCTCAACGCCCGTCACATGCCCGCCAGCATTGAGCACGCTATCGGCAAGCGCGCCCATCAGGCCCGACTTGGAGCCGCCGTATACCAGCGCGTGGCCGTTGGAGCCAATCCACGTGCCGAGCTCTCGCACTGCAGGCAGAAACGCCGGGTCGTTGCCGACGCTCGCGCCCAGGTATACCGTGATATTCATATTCAGTCCCCCTCGTCGTGACGCGCGTCGCCCGTTCTAGCGTTGGCGTCGGCGATATTCGCGCACACGGCGCGACAGGTCGGCGAGCTCGTCACGATCGAGCTCTTCCAAATGCTCGAGATCGTCCATAAAGCGCGCCATGGTGTCCTTTTGACGCATCTTGATGAGCGTGTTGCAGTAGTTCACCGCCACGCCCGTGAGCATGGCGATGTAGAAGATGCTGATGACGCTCAAAACGACGGTGATAGCGCGGGCAACCGGCGTCTCGGCCGGGATATCACCGAAGCCGATCGTCGATACGGTCTCAAAGCTAAACCAGAGGCCGTCGCCAAACGTGAGGGTCGTGGGCTCGGACAGCCAGACGGCCGTCGAGCACAGCAGATAGAAGACGAGAAACAGGCCCGTGATGCGCGCAAAGCCAGCCTGGCGCAACACGTCAGCAAGCGTCCTCAACTTGTTCATCGCGACCTCTTTTCCCAGACGCCCAATCACATTCGCTCGGTATTGTCCCACGCCTCCCCCGCAAACGGAACTAGTCATTGGGGACGTTCTTAAATGACTAGTCAAACAAGAACGTCCCCAATGACTACCTGACCGTTTAGCGGTGCGGTGGCTGAGTGGGCAGGTTGAGCTGGTATCCTTATGTGATACTGTCTCGACTCGATAGGATTACATGTGAAACCTTCCGCCATCCTTCGTTTGGCTCTATATCGCACCCTAGCCGTCGCGGTTGCCGTACTCACCGTACTGAGCGCCGTCATGCCTGCCCCCGCCTTTGCCGCCGACTCCGACCACCAGGCCAAGACGGTCCGCGTTGGCTGGCTCGTCAACAACAAAGGCTTCCAGGAAGGCACGCCGGGCGAGCGCCTCTCGGGATGGGGCTACGAGTACCTCCAGACCCTCTCGTATTACACAAAGGGCTGGCAATACGAATACGTTAGCGGCACCTTCTCCGAGCTTATGGACATGCTCGAGGCAGGCGAAATCGACCTCATGCCCAACATCTCGTATTCGGCAGAACGCGAGCAGAAGCTGCTCTTTTCCTCAAATCCCGAGGGCACCGAGCGCTACTATATCTACGCCAGGCCCGACCGCGACGATCTAGCCAAGGGTGACCCTCAGGCGCTCCAAGGCCTCACCATCGGCTGCAACTCTGGCGTTATGCAAACTATCGTCGGCCAGCAGTGGCTCGCCAACGAAGACGTTACCTGCACCTATAAAGAAATCGACACCGGCAGCGCCCTCTTTGAGGCGCTTGCAGACGGCGAGGTCGACGCCGTCATCATGAACGACACCATTTCGTCGCCCGATGCGTCGCCCATGTTCTACGTAGGCTCGAGCGACTACTATTTTGCCGTTCCCAAAAGCCGCCCTGACCTGATGAACGACATCAACGCCGCCATGACGACCATCGCCCGCGATAACCCGCGCTATAACGAGGAAGTCAAAACGAGTTACTCGACCCAAAACAGTGGCTCGTCATCGCTCACCGGCACCGAGACCACCTGGCTCAAAGAAAACGGCAATACCATCACGCTCGGCTATCTTAAAAACCAACTTCCCTACTGTACGCAAAATGACGACGGCGAGATGGAAGGGTCGCTCGCCTCGCTTGCAACGACGTTGCACGACAAGTTTGACATTACGGTCAAAACAATCGCACTCTCGAACAACAAGCAAATGATCAAAGCCCTTTCCAACGGAACCATCGATGTCGCCCTGCCGTTGTTTCGCGACTACTGGCTCGCCGAGCAGACAGGGGTCATCCAGTCAAACTCGATGGGAACGGTTTCGCTGACCGCCATTCACAATGGCAAAAACCTGAACAGCGACCTTAAGAACATCGCTTGTACAAAGAGCACAATCGTTAACCGTTTTGAGCTCGAAAGTCTCTTTCCGAACGCAACGGTAACCGAGTATTCGAATGACGGCGAGGTGCTCAAAGCCCTCGATGAGGGGAAGGCACGTTGCATCATTGTCCCCAGCACGCGCCTGGAAACTCTCCGCGACATCTACGACATCGAGGATTTCGAAACACAGGAACTCACCAACACGGCACAACTATCGTGTTTAATTTCGCGCGGCAAGCCCGAGCTGCTGGGAATCATCAATAAGGGCATCGTCAATGCAGGTGAATCGCTCTCTGCAAACAGCTATTTCCCCACATCGTACTCGGCGCAAGAATCGGATGCGTTCCGACTTCTCTACCGCAACCGCATCGTCATTGCGGCAGTCGTCATCTGCATTTTGCTCACCGGCATCGTCATCCTTGTCTGGTCGCTTTACCGCGCACAGGAGGAACGGCAGAAAGCCGATGCCGCCAACGCCGCCAAAACCGCTTTCCTCACGCGCATGAGCCACGACATCCGCACGCCGCTCAACGGCATCCTGGGCCTTATCGAAATTGAGGAATTGAGAGAAGGCGACATGCAGGTCGCCCGCGAAAGCCGCGCCAAGGCGCGCGTTGCCGCCAATCACCTGCTGTCACTGATTAACGACATCCTCGAGATGGGCAGGATCGAGGAGCGCAAAGTGACGCTCGAGCACGAATCATTCAACCTTAAAGAGCTGTGCGACAATGCGCTCGTACTGTGCAAGCTCCGCGCATCGGACCGCGGCATAACCATGCTCGACACCAGCGAGCCCTACGCTGTCGACCAATATATGATCGGCAGCCCCACCCATATTCGGCAGATCCTTGTCAACCTGCTCGACAACAGCATCAAGTACAACAAGCACGGAGGCACCGTCACGTTCTCATCGACCATCAAGCCGGTCGACGACGAGCACGCCGTGTTTTGCTTTAGCGTCTCGGACACCGGCATCGGCATGTCGCCCGAGTTTCTAAAGCACATCTACGAACCGTTTGCCCAAGAGGGCAACGATGCCCGCAGTAAATTTCAGGGAACTGGCATGGGCATGCCGATCGTCAAATCGCTCATAGACATGATGGGCGGCACGATTGAGATTTCGAGCGAGGTCGGCATGGGAAGTACGTTCAACGTCCAGATTCCGCTCGATATCGACAAGAACCCTCAGGCAAGAGAAGGTGCGGACGAGCAGGCGATCAGCTGCTCGCTTGCCGGCATGAACGTTCTTTTGGCCGAAGACAACGAGCTCAATGCCGAAATTGCCCAGGCCCTGCTCGAAAGCGAAGGCATCGTCGTAACTCGCGCCGCCGACGGCAAAGAAGCGGTCGAACTATACACTAGTCGTCCTGCCGGCAGCTTCGATGCGATCCTGATGGACATCATGATGCCGGGTATGGATGGCTACGAGGCAACTCGCGCGATTCGTCTGAGCGAGAAGGCCGATGCAGCCGACATCCCCATCATCGCGCTCACCGCCAATGCCTTTGCCGAGGACGCCAAGGCGGCACACGATGCCGGCATGAACGCCCATCTGCCCAAACCGCTCGACTTTAACAAGCTCAAAAACATCCTCGCCCGCATCAAGAAAAACGGAACTGTTTCGCTATAGTTTGTGCCCACCCACCATGCACAGTTAGAAAGGAAGCCAACGATGTTTAGGCCCTTACGTCGAAAGAAACGCGCCATCACTGACGAGGAAGCGCGCGAGTTGCTCGCTATCTGCAAGCGCGGTGTCTTTGCCGTCAACGGCGATGGTGGCTACCCGTATGCCATTCCCGTCAACTACTTCTTTGACGCCGAGCACGACAAGATTTATTTCCATGGTGCCAAGGCTGGCCACAAGGTCGATTCACTCAGGCGTGATGATAAAGTCTGCTTTACCGTTTACGGCAACGAGTGGTACAAGGACGATGACTGGGCTCCCTATGTTATGAGCACCGTGGTCTTTGGTCGTTGCCGTCTGGTAGATGAGACACCTGCGTTTATCGAGGACAAAGTCCGCCAGCTCGCGCTTAAGTACTACCCCTCTGCCGAAGAAGTTGAAGAGGAAATCGCCAAAGACATCAAGGGCGTCCAACTCTACGAGATTTCGATTGAGCATCTTTGCGGCAAGCAGATCCATGAAAAGTAAGCCCAAAAACAGGTCCTGCAAATAGCAAAATGGCTCGGTTCCAACCAGTATTGGAACCGAGCTATTTGTTTATGAAGCGTCGGCGGCTATGTGCGCAAGCGCCTCAACGAGATCCTGAGAACTCACGGGTTTGCTCAGATGCGCGTTCATGCCCGCCTCGCGCGAAAGCCTACGGTCGTCGGCAAAGGCATTGGCGCTCACGGCGATAATCGGCGTGGTCGCGGCGTCCTCGCGATCGAGCGCTCGAATCTGACGCGTGGCCTCAAGGCCATCGATGCCGGGCATCATGATGTCCATCAATACCACGTCGTACTCGTGCGGCGCGCTCGCGGCAAACGTCTCGACGGCAGACTCGCCATCTTTAACATGTGTCACGACGGCACCGGCGCGGTCGAGCGTAAACTGTGCGATCTCGGCATTCAGGTCGTTATCCTCTACGAGCAAAACGCGCAGGCCCTGGAGCACGTCGCTGTCGCCTGCATCCACGCGAACTGCCTGGGGAATCTCGGAACTCTTGCACTTCTCAAACGGCAGGCAAATGGTAAACGTCGTCCCCTGCCCCAAGGCGCTCGTAAAGCTCATGGTTCCGCCCATAAGCTCGACCAACTGTTTGGCAATAGACGCGCCCAGGCCAGTTCCCGATGAAGCGCCTTCCACCTGTTGTTCCTCGCGGCTGAACGGCTCGTAGAGGTGCTGTTGAAACTCCTCGCTCATGCCAATGCCGTTATCGGCGATCGTGTATTCATAGACGGGGACACCGTCCACCGGCTCCACCTCGCGGCATGTCAGGCGAACATAGCCGCCCTGGCGGTTGTACTTGACGGCATTACCGGCAATATTGAGCAACAGGCGCTTGAGGTGCGTCACGCTCACCCGGGCATAGGGATGATCAAGAGTCCGTTGGTCGCAGATAATTGTCACCAGGCGCTCCTCGGCCTGGCGCTCCAGAATATCGCACACCTCACGGTTGAGGGCCACCATATCTGTAGGCACGAGATTCAGGTCGACCTGCCCGCTCTCCAAGCGGCTCATATCGAGTGCCTCGTTCGCAAGGTCGAGCAACAGTCCCGACGCCGTCCAGATCTTTGAGCGGCACTCAGTCTGCTTTTGCAAGTCGTCCGCGTTGGCATTGCCCACCTCGACCATACCGCGAATGCCGTTGATGGGCGTGCGCAGGTCGTGACTCATGCGACGCAGGAACTCCGTCTTTGCAGAGTTGGCAGACGAAGCTTCGCGCGCCGCTTTTGCCAGCTTGTCGCCATAGTCGCGCTCCTGCAGCAACAGGTCGGCAAAGCGTTGGCTCTCGGCGCGGCGGCGCACCAACACAACAGTGGCTATAACACCGCCGTAGAGTGCCAACACGCTGGCAACAACAGCGGCAACAACCTCAAAGTAACGCTGCGCGGGAGCATAGGTGTACACGTAAAAATCGCGCGCTTTACCAAATGTGCCCAGATACCACTCACCGCTGTCGTTAACCAATCTGACCTTACCAGCCAGGCAACGCTCCTTAATGCCGTTGACAACGATGGCATCCGTCGCAGGCAAATCGAACACGCCTGACACGGCGGGCTCAACAGCGTTGGTCGCAACGACCTTACCGTCGTTTTCGATCACGATATTGCCGCTATCGATGGTCTCATAACCATCGAGCAAGCTCTGCAACTTGAGCGTATTGCTCGCGACCGCCTTGGCGCTCTGGTGCCTCACCGCGACAACGATGCCCTCACCGTCCCGCCGGGCCACGCAGCCAATGTCTGCGACCGAATCGTCCGCAAGCGTAATGCGAGCGGTATAGGACTTAAGCGGATGGGCTGCCACCTCCAGCACAGGCGCCTCTTTGAGATTCGCGGCGAGCGACTCGTAGCCCACGTCATCCTTCGAGGACTCGGACACCAAGTTGCCCGATGCATCCGTTACGATCAGCGCTGTCACATTAAACTGGTCAGCATATTGCTCCAACGTAGCGTTATCCACCGAGCCGTCGCGCTCCATATCGCGCGCCGCCTCTCCGGCGATCTCCATAACGCGAATCAGGTTTTTGGTCGCATAGGCGCTGTTGAACGCATCGTAGGAAAGGCTCTGTGTCGCCACGTAATCGACAACGTCGGCAAAGCGCTGCTCGGCCTGAGCTGTCGTGTAGGCGTAGCTCGTCACGCCGGCAACAATCGAGAGCGCTATCCCCAACAGGACGACGATGAGCCATTCCCGTGCCGAACGATCGCCCCGCTCCTGAGCGGTGTGGTCGGACGCATCAATCATGACAGGCCCTCCACATTCAAAAAGGGCGAAGGGTCATCAAAATACTTTGACACCAGGCGCTCCATGGTGCCATCGGCAAGCATTTCTTGGTAGGCATGGGTGAGCTTAACGTCGATGCCGCGTGTGTCGTTGATATCGAAAGCGGTGCCCAAACCAACCTCTAGCAGCGGCTCAGACAAAATGCGATACGTCACGCCATAGTCTTTTTCGTAGGTGAGCAGCGAGGACTCATGCGCGGCGATGGCGTCGACTAGGCCCTCGACAAGCGCCGGGTTCAGGTACGAGCGGTCCGAAAAGCTGTAGAGCTCCTTAATCTGCGGAACGTTTTCATTGGTGTGATTGAGCAGAATCGATTCGGGCTTGGTGGTGGACTGGACCGCCACGACCCTACCCTCAAGATCGGCAAGCGTGTAGATATCGCTTTCGGGATCGACAGCAACCACCTGTCGGCTCGCAAGGTACGGCCCCGCCCAGCGATACTCGCCTTCGCGGCCCGTCATACTAAAGCTGCCCATGACGCAATCGAGCTCGCCGCTCGCCAGCAGCTCTTTCTTCTTTTCCCAGTCGATCAGCTGGTACTTTGGCTTGTAGCCAATGCGGCCCAAAGCCTCGGTCAAAATATCGACATCCAGGCCAACAATATCGCCGTACTCGTTGCTATACACAAACGGTGGATAGAGGTCGCTGCCAACGTTGAGCGTCTTAAGGTTGTCGTCTTTGACCTGCGAGGCGGCTGCGCCTTCTGATGCAGACGCCGCGGCCCCATCATTCAACCCGGAACAGCCAGCTATCGCCACGACAAAGGCGCCCACCACTGCAAGCGCAACAAACAACGATATGGCGGCCGAGCGACGAGGTCTTTTCATCGAGCTCCAGACGATCCTGTTTACAGACTCAAGAGCAAAGATATTAGCAGACAAAACCGCGCTTGCGCTCAATGGTTACAGATGCTTTACCATACGGGGCCTTCCAGCCAATCTGGCAGACAGCCCCGCATGCAGCACTCACTTACCGTGCATTAAAAACGTAGCGGTCCAAGCGGTCGCACGCCTCCCTTACACGCGAAAGCGGCAGCGCCAGATTCACGCGAATGTGGCAAGGTCCATGGAATGGACGGCCGTCCTGATAGCCCACGCCCACACGCGCCCCCTCGTCGAGCAGCCACTGAATATCGCAGCCATGCTCGCGGCACCACTATGGGAATGCGGACAAATGGCCGGTTAGTCCTGCGCGTCGTCGACGGCGGTTACCGTCAGCCTGGTTCCGTCAACCGTAAACGATATATCGAGCCCGGCGTAAGCCAAGTGGTACACGCGGTTTGGCTCGTGCTTGCTGCCCGCGCGGCGCGGATCTTGGCGAAGGACCTCTATCAAGCTGGAGAGCTTTGCGGGCGGGACCATATCCTGCAGCGCATGCGGAAACTCGACATTGAGCTCTTGCCATGGCGCATCTTCAATCCAGCCGCCGGTCGCATCCGGGTGACAGTCCGCAAACGGAATGTAGGGCTTGATATCGTAGATGGGCGTGCCGTCGCGCAGATCTGCTCCCAGCACATGGATGATGGGGCCGTCGTCGGTAAGCTCGACACGATCGAGCTTGACGCAGGTAAGACCGATGGGATTGGGGCGAAACGGGCTGCGTGTGGCAAATACGCCCACGCGCTCGGCTCCACCCAAGCGCGGCGGTCGCACGGTCTTCGACCACTTGGCGTTGGTGCCGGACCTGTCCTGCGTCTTGGCATCGGCGGCGATGTCTTCCGCCGTGCCGCCGGGCGTTCCGTTTTCAAAGCGCCAGAGCAGCCACAGGTGCGAGAAGGAGTCCAAGCCCTCAACCGCCGCGTTGGAAGCATATTCCGGCTCAAAGACAATGCGCCCCTCAAGATGGGGCGCCAAAAAGCTGTTGCGCGGGATGCCGAATTTCTGCGGCAGGTCGGTATGTATGTGTGCAATAGGTTCCATGCCGGTCATTGTACGGCATGAGGGCAT
>CATWID010000065.1 GCA_958350755.1 uncultured Collinsella sp. | reverse complement strand
GGCGCACGCGCAACAAGGTGGACGTCGTGGACGATGACAGGGCCAAGGTGCAAGTCCAGGAGCGTTGCTGGTCTATCAACTACACCAGCTGCACGGGCTTGTCGCACGGAGGCAATCCTTTTACCTCGGCACGAGTAGTCAACGAGCATCTGTACAAGAGCCCGTACATCAATCCCAGCGGCACCGAGGATACAAAGTCAGATTACCTCAAGCACATTGGCATCATCGCATCCGACTTTGTTGATGCGGCGCTGGCCCGGAGCATCTACCAGCGCAATTACGATACGGAGCACAAGCAGACGGCTTCGTACTATCTCCCGTACTATCTCCCGACCCGCATGCGCATGACGTACGGCGACTCGCTGAGCGATGCCTCATTCCAGGATGGCAAGACCGTTGGCGAGGGTCATTTCCGCCTTGCTGACAGCAGCAACGCGCTCAACGCGACAGCTTCGGGCCATACGTTTACCATCGAATATGTGGATGTCGACGCCTTGGGCAACGAGACCGTTACGGAGCTGCGGGGTCATGTGCCCATCGATATCGATCCACGCGCGCTGACGCCCCATTTTGAGGGGCTCGAAGGCCTTAAGGCCGGCGAAGACGTGCGCGCCAAGATTGCGGCATCACTCGAGGGCAAGCTCGAAACCGATGCCTGCACGGCCCAGCTCGAGTTTGTGCACGACGCGGACGGCGCTCCGGGCACGGCAATGGTCGAGGGCGAAACATTTGCCGCAGGAACGTACTGGGTGCGCGTGAACGGTCTCTTGGGCGACGCGGCGCAGAACTACACGCTCGCCAGCGACGGAGCCGCAAGCTTTACCGTAGCGGCCTCGGGCAGTGCGGGCGGCAACGGCAGCGGCACGGGTTCCAACGCAGGCGGCGCCGACAAGAACGGCAAGGGCAAGAGCTCGGGCGGAAAACTCGCCGACACGGGCGATGGCTCCGGCATTGCCGCCGGGCTCGCCGCTGCCGCCGTGGCGACGACGGTCGCCGGCGCAGCGATGCTTGCAAATGACCGCGAAAACGCTGGGGACGATAGCGAATAGGCAAGCCGACCCTTTTGGACACATCGACTCGACGAGGGGCGCAGGACACCGTTCTGCGCCCCCGATTTTTACCTTGGCCCGAACGCCGCCATGGGCTACATCACCATGTTCAGCGCGTTAACAAACTCCTGGGCCCTCGCACGGCTGCTCAGGCTAAAGACGCAAGCGGTCAACAGCCTGTTACGTAGGAAAACGTCGCGGCCCTTGATCCTGTTGACCCCCGTGATGTCCTTAAGATAGACAATCTCGGTGTGCTTGCCACCACACGTGCCCTTCTTGAGCACCTCAATACGGTTAGGGTAGATCTTGACGTCTTTAAACCTACCCGAACCTTTGTCCTGGAATAGCAGCGTGTTCTTGTCCATGCATGTCACTCCCGTGGGGTTCGCTAAAACTGCCTTTATGGTCACATTTTAACCACCGCATGGCCCCCATGCGAAGGTGCCAGACAACGCAGCAATTCGTGTCCGCGCGAGGCTTTAAACTAAATGTAATAAAGATGCATTCCTCAAGAGGAAAGTCGGGCGATATTGATGGGTGAACTGGTAAACCGCGGGGAATCGACAATCGTGCCAGAAGTTTTTTACAAGCAGGTTTCCTCGATTCTCAACGCCGCTCGCAACAAGGCATATACCGCCGTTAACTTTGCGATGGTTGAGGCATATTGGGAGATCGGCAAGAGCATTGTTGATGAACAGGGCGGAGAGGAGCGCGCAGCATATGGAGAGGCATTGATTGCGGGCCTCTCCAGAAGGCTTACCGCGGATTTCGGAAGAGGCTTTGGCATCGCAAACCTTCGCAATATGCGTCAGTTCTTTCTTGCGTTTCCAATTCGCGACGCACTGCGTAGCGAATTGAGCTGGACTCATTACCGCAGGTTGATGCGCATTCCCGACCCTGATGCTCGCGCCTGGTACATGAACGAATGCGCCAATTCTCGCTGGAGCACGCGCCAGATCGAGCGCCAGATCAACACCATGTTCCGAGAGCGCCTACTTGCCAGCAAGGACAAGGAGGCCGTCACCCAGGAAATCCAAAAGCGCGCCCCGGCTCGTCGCCCCGAGGATATCATCCGCGACCCATATGTGCTGGAGTTTTTAGGTTTCTCGGACGATACTGCGTTTCGCGAGAGCGATCTAGAGCAGGCGCTCATCACGCATCTTCAGAAGTTCCTGCTGGAGCTTGGCCGTGGCTTCGCTTTCGAGGCGCGCCAAAAGCGCATCACCTTTGATGGGCGCCATTTCTATATTGACCTTGTGTTTTACAACTATCTGATGCGCTGTTTCGTGCTCATCGACCTTAAGACCGATGACCTTACGCATCAGGACCTGGGCCAGATGCAAATGTATGTGAACTACTACACGCGTGAGCTCATGAACGAAGGCGACAATCCGCCCATAGGCATCGTGCTCTGCGCGGACAAAAGCGATTCGATCGTCGAGTACACGCTGCCCGAAGACAACGACCAAGTGTTTGCCGCCAAATACCTGCCGTATCTTCCAAGCAAGGAAGAGCTGGCACGCGAGCTGAGTGCCGAGTACCGCGCCATCAACGAAGCGACTAATGGCGAAGTGCAAGGATAGCAGCACGTTGCGACCGAAACGCCCGCACGCCTGTGAGCCGTCCCGCGCTGCGCTTCCCTACTTCCCAAAGATCGCAGCGAGCAAGCCCTTACGTTTAGGCTTCTCCTCTCGATAAGAACCCTCAGCTGCCGCTGCCACCTGCCGCGGCTGTTCGCCGCCTCCACGGCGCACGATCTGGTATAGGAACGGCGATTTAACGTATTTGACCTCGACGGGCGTGGCATGCACGGTGCTCTCGCCGGACAGATGCAGGCTCGGATTGAGCGACGCCACCACATGCGTCTCACGCTTGTCGCTAAACGCTACCGCTGCCGCACGACCCGTCTGGCCGTTTACGGCAATGCGCACCTGCTCGCCATCGCGGCTGTCAGTCGCCGGACGATCGACAAAGTAGACCGGCACCATCACCAGACCGTCTTTATGCTTGCGGGCCTTGCGCGCCCAGGCGCGGATGCTCTTTTTATTGAGCCCCAGCACCGCCTCGGCATCGTTGCCTGCAATGTCGAGCGCCAGCTTATCAATAACCACCTGGTCCTTGGTGGACGCATCGACGGAGACAACGCGGAAGTCGCCCTCCTGCATGGCAGGGTCGAACGGTCCCACCTTGCCAAAGTCCCACGGCTCCAAAATGCCCATAAGACGAACGTCCAGGTAGTTTGCCCGCGGATACGCCCAATCGAGCACCTCGTAGTACACCAAAATCTCCTTGCTCAGGCCCTTGCCCGGGAAGGACGCCATCATACGCAAGTCCGCGAGCGCCATGGGGAAGTAGAAGAGCATCATGTCATTTTGAATCGCGTCTTCCACGTCGTGCCCGGCAAAGGCGTCGGGGTACTGGCGCACCAGCTGCAGTGCATTGGCACGCGCCTGCTGTGGAGTGATCTCGCAGGGAATGCCCTGCTCGGGTACATACTCCGCACCAACGCCCATGGTCAGGCGTTTGCTAAAAGTACCGGGCTTGAGCAGGTCGGCAACGCCGATCTTATTGCCGCAGGACGGGCACTCAAACACGCGCTGGGTCGATGGCCCCTCAAAGGACGCACCGCAGAAGGGGCAGGGAATGCTCACATGCGTAGCCTCTTGGAACTCCTGCGCCGTGCCACGGTCCTCCCACAGCAGATGCTCCAGAACCGACTGATTGCGCCAGTGCGCATTGAAGAAATACCAGTCCGGGTCTACCGGGCGCTCGAGCTGCGACACATGGGTGAGCTTAAGTAGCCCATCCACCACTGTCAACGGCGTATGACGAATGCCCAGGGCACTCTTGGGCTCCCCCACATCGGCCTGCCACGGAACGACCGTGCCGCAATAGGCGCACTCAAAGCTGCGTTTAGCCTGGTGCGAGTACATAGGGCCGCCGCAGTTTTGGCATTTAATGGCAAACATCTCGTCCATGAATACGTCCTCCTTTGCACTGGGGCTGTCGACATTAAGTATGTCGGGCAGGCAGGCACATGCCCATACCCATGTGGCCCAAAATGGACCACCCAAGCAGACGAGAAGGTTCGCTCGTTAGCACCGGCAGACTATTGCTGCATTTTCTGAGCATCGGTGCGCGGCGCCCCCGCGCGAGCTACACTATCCCCTTAAACATGATTGTGAGGACGACCGCTATGCTATTTGTAAATCGGCTGGTACATACACTTGTTCCCGGCAGCGAGGGCGAGCCGGTCGATACATCTTGCCGCACCAACGCGGGCTTTGCCGCAAGCCTCATTTGCATTGGCCTCAACATCACCCTGTGCCTGGCCAAGGGCATCGCGGGCCTGCTCGCCGGTTCCGTCTCCCTCGTCGCCGACGCTTTCAACAACCTCTCCGATGCCTCGAGCAACATCGTGAGCCTGCTCGGGTTCCGCCTTGCCAGCCGCCCGGCAGACGAAGGCCACCCCTATGGCCACGGCCGCTACGAGTACCTAGCCGGCCTGTTCGTCGCCGTCCTGGTTTGCGCCGTCGGCATCAACCTGATCCTCGAGTCGGTCACTAAGATCATCAAGCCTTCCCCCACTGCATATTCGGTGCTCTCCTTAGCCGCCCTCGTCTTGTCCATGCTCGTTAAGCTCTGGATGGCCGCGTTCAACCGCACGCTGGGCGACCGCATCGACTCGGAGACGCTCATCGCCACAGCACAGGACTCCAAAAACGACGTCATCACCTCGGGCTCGGTCTTGGTGGCGGCGCTTATTTCGCAGACGACCGGCTTTGACCTCGATGGCTGGGCAGGCCTGGGTGTGGGCATCTTCATCTGCATCAGCGGCATGGGCCTAGTGCGCGACGCCATCAGCCCGTTGCTGGGACAAGCGCCCGACCCCAAGCTCGTCCAGGCAATCCGCGACAAGATCATGTCCTATCCACAGGTCTTGGGCACACACGACCTGATGGTGCACGACTACGGCCCCGGTCGTCAGTTTGCCAGCGCCCACGTGGAGATGTCTGGCGAGGGCGACGCATTTGAGCACCACGAGATTCTGGACACCATCGAGCACGACATCAAGCGCCAGATGGGCATCGATATCACGCTGCACTGCGACCCCATCGCGACAACCGGCGACGACCTGCGCGGCTGGGTCAAGCGCGGCGTCATGCAGATCGATCCCGCGCTCTCCATCCACGACCTGCACGAGCACGACGGGTTCGTTTCGTTTGACCTGGTGCGTCCCGACGGCTTTGACATATCCGACGAGGAGCTGCTGGAGCTCGTCACGCGCATCGTGCACGAGCGCCGGCCCGACGTCTCATGCGTCGTCACGTTTGATTCGGGCTTTAGTTCGCCCGACCGTCCAGCAGAGCAGCTGTAGCCCGCTTAACAGCTAGTTTCCCCGCGCGCCCGAGATGCCGTTTTGCAGTGCGTTCCAGGCATCCGTCGCCATGTCGCCCAAGTTCTGCGCGGTGTCGCCCAGGTTTTGTGCCGTATCGCCCAGCTCTTGCGCCTTGTCTCCCAACTCCTGTGCCTTGTTGCTCAAGTCCTCCAGCGTATTGGAGCTCGAGCTGTCGGTACCGCTTTGGCCGCCGGACGAGTTGCCCGAGCTGTTCTTGTGCGTGAGTTGAATTTCGAGGTTGCCGTTGTCGTTATAGTAGGCAGAAGTAACGACCCAGTTGGCATCGATGACGGGCGTTGAGCCATCATCAGTCAGGACCACGGCATTCGAAAGATCGGCGCCGCGCGACTTGAGAAGCTTTTTGGCGTTGGACCAGTACTGCCCCGGGATATCGCTCAGATCGACGGTGCTAGACGAGGCGGACTCGGTTTGCTCGGCAGTGGTATCGGCCGTTGAACTCCCTCGCTTGTTGAGCATGCCCGACACGATGGCAAACACAACCGACAGCGCAAAGAAGATCGCCAGCACGATGAGGATCTTCTTGATCACGCTCGACGAACGCGACGGCTTCTTCTCCTCGTCCTCGCCATATTGCGGAATCGACTTGGGGTACTCGCGATACGGCTCGCGCGACTCGTAGCGAGGCTGCGCCGTGCGAGGCATATACGTCGTCTGCTGAGGCTGCGGAATGGGATTCTGCGGCAGGTCATCATAGGGATTCGGTGTCGAAGCGGCATAAGAATCCTGCGGCGCGTAATCAAACGGGTCCGGAGCTGCGTTGCCATAGGGGCCTTGCGAAGATGCAGCGCAAGAATCCTGCGCCGTGTCGCCATAGCCCATAACCCGGGTGGGCTCGGCAGAAGGCTGCGTCGCGGCGGGGTCGGTATATCCGGGGTTGGGAACAACGCGGGTCGCATCGGCGCTATCGCCAGCCTGCGCGGAACCGTAGCCGCCCATCACGGTTGTCTTGTCCTGATCCATGCAACGATTCCTTTCCGTCGCGCGTGAGCATCAAGTTATTCATGCATTCTACCCGCGCAAAAGCCTATGATGGGCAGAGCCCGTCGGTATCTACAAGACATGCGCGGGCCTAAGGATAAAAAAGCCCCGCCGGGCCTTGGGGGCACGGCGGGGCGGACAAGCAGCTATGGGCAGCAGGCTTAGAACAGGCCGGTGATGTTGCCGTCGTTGTCGACGTCGATGTTCTCGGCCGCAGGGACCTTGGGCAGGCCCGGCATGGTCAGAACACTGCCAGTCAGTGCGACCACAAAGTGGGCACCGGCGGAAACCTTGAGCTCGCGCACCGTGATGCGGAAGTTCTCGGGAGCGCCCAGGGCCTTGGCGTTGTCGCTAAAGCTGTACTGCGTCTTGGCCACGCACACCGGCAGGTTGCCAAAGCCGTTCTCGCGCAGCTCGGCGAGCTGGCGCTTGGCGGCCGGCGTAAAGTCGACGCCGTCGGCGCGGTAGACCTTGGTGGCAATGGCCTCAAGAGCGTCGGCCACATCGGCGCCGTCCTCATAGGCAAACTTGAGCTCGCTCGGCTGCTCAATCAGACGCATGACCTCATCGGCAAGCTCGAGCGCGCCCTCGCCGCCCTTGGCCCAGACCTCGGAAAGCTTAACGTTGACGCCGAGCTTCTGACACTCGGACTCGATGAGCGCAAGCTCGGCCTCGGTGTCCGTCGGGAAGCGGTTGATGGCGACTACGCAGGGCAGACCATAAACGTTCTGGATGTTGTCGACGTGACGCAGCAGGTTGGGCATGCCGGCCTTGAGTGCCTCGAGGTTCTCCTCGTTGAGGTCGGCCTTGGCGACGCCACCGTTGTACTTCAGCGCACGAGCGGTCGCGACGACCACGACGGCGCTGGGGCGAACGCCCGTCATGCGGCACTTGATGTCGAGGAACTTCTCGGCACCCAGATCGGCACCGAAGCCGGCCTCGGTAATGGCGACATCGCCAAAGCGCATCGCCATACGCGTGGCCATGATGGAGTTGCAGCCGTGGGCAATATTGGCGAAGGGACCGCCGTGGACAAACGCGGGCGTACCCTCAAGCGTCTGCACCAGATTGGGCTTGAGCGCATCCTTGAGCAGTGCGGCCATAGCTCCTTGGGCCTTAAGGTCGCGTGCGCGGACGGGCTCGCCGGCATAGCTGTAGCCGACAACGATCTCGCCCAAGCGCTCCTTAAGATCGTTGATGCTCGTGGACAGGCACAGGATCGCCATGACCTCGGAGGCAACGGTAATGTCAAAGCCATCCTCGCGCGGCACGCCCTGGGCCTTGCCGCCAATGCCGTCGATGACATGGCGCAGCTGACGGTCGTTCATGTCGACAACGCGCTTCCAGGTGATGCGCTTAACATCGATACCGAGCTGGTTGCCCTGCTGAATATGGTTGTCGAGCATGGCGGCCAGCAGGTTGTTGGCGGCACCAATAGCATGGAAGTCACCAGTAAAGTGCAGGTTGATGTCCTCCATGGGGATGACCTGCGCCCAGCCACCGCCGGCGGCACCGCCCTTGACGCCGAAGACGGGACCGAGCGAAGGCTCACGAAGGGCCACGGCGCTCTTGACACCGCGACGGCGCAGGCCATCGGCCAGACCGATGGTCGTAGTGGTCTTACCCTCGCCGGCGGGCGTGGGGTTGATAGCGGTCACGAGGACGAGCTTGGCCTGGTGATCAGTCGGCTCGTTGAGCAGTGAATAGTCGACCTTAGCCTTGTCGAAGCCGTACGGAATAAGGTGCTTAACGTCGACGCCGGCGTTCTTGGCCACCTCGGTAATAGGCAGCGGCGTAACAGAACGTGCGATTTCGATGTCAGTAGGCATGGGCGGTCCTTTCGTTACCGGATGAGAAAAAGACCAATCCAGCATAGCACGGGCGTGCAATAGTAAAACACCCGCAACCGACAAACGGCGATATGTTTACCCGATGCCCAGCGATAGCCCAACAGCCCGCCAAAACAAAGCGCCCTAAACGGTAGGTTCAATCCCCAGGTGCTCAAAGGTGCGAAGGGTTGCCTGACGGCCCTGCGGTGTACGAATCATCAGCCCGCACTGCAGCAGATAGGGCTCATAGACATCCTCGAGCGTGCCCGGGTCCTCGCCCACCGCGCTGGCAAGGGTCGTAAGTCCCACGGCACGACCGGAGAACGTCTTGGCGAGCGTCTCCAAAATGCGAATATCCATCCAGTCCAGACCGAGCTCGTCGATCTCAAAGAACTCGAGTGCCTGACGGCAGATATCGAGCTCAATGGGACCGTTGCCGCGCACCTGTGCGTAATCGCGCACGCGCTTGAGCAGGCGGTTGGCAAGACGTGGCGTGCCGCGCGAACGCGAGCCGATCTCGAGCGCACTGGGGTGGTCGATCGTCACGCCCAGGATGGACGCCGAGCGCGTCACAATCTGCGCGAGTTCTTCGACCGTGTAGTAATCCAGGCGATATGAAATGCCAAAGCGGTCGCGCAGCGGGCCAGTCAACATACCCGAGCGGGTCGTTGCCGCCACCAGCGTAAACTTGGGGATATCCAGGCGAATCGATCGTGCGGCCGGGCCTTTACCGATCACGATATCGAGGGCAAAGTCCTCCATCGCGGGGTACAGGACCTCCTCGACCGAACGGTTGAGGCGGTGGATCTCGTCAATAAACAGCACATCACCCGGCTGCAAGTTAGTAAGGATGGCCGCCAGGTCGCCCGTGCGCGCGATGGCGGGGCCACTCGTGGTCTTGATCTGAGCGCCCAGCTCGTTGGCGATAACGGTGGCCAGCGTGGTCTTGCCCAGGCCCGGAGGACCCGAGAAAATCACGTGGTCGAGCGTCTCGCCACGGTTCTGCGCCGCTTCGATCAACACGCGCAGGCTCTGCTTGATGTGCTCCTGGCCACAGTAATCGTCCAGGCGCTGGGGGCGCAAAGTGCGGTCGACATCGAGGTCCTCGGCCGTCAG
>CATWID010000064.1 GCA_958350755.1 uncultured Collinsella sp. | reverse complement strand
CCCTCTCGGTCATACAGGAGGCGTTCTTCGCGCTGCTGGCCGAGGTCGGCTTCGCGAAGATGACGGTAGCGGATATCTGCCGCCGCGCCGATATCAACCGTGGCACGTTCTATCTGCACTACGAGGACAAGTTCGCCCTGCTCGACGCGCTTATCGACGAGGCCTTGGCGGCGGTGCCGCCGCTCGAGGGAACGGAGGCGGGTGCCCTCTGCCAGCGTCCGCCGGCAAACGATGACTATTATCTGCTCTACTCGGATGACGACGCGTACGCCCGGGTGGCACAGCGCGTCGTCGAGCGCGGCGCCGAGCAGATGGTTCCCTCGATCATGGAGGAGACTGGGCTTTCGCGCGAGGACGCCTATCTGCTCTTCGTCCACAACGTCCAGGGAAATCTCGCGGTCAACCGCCTGCTCGGTTGGAGGCGAGGGCCCGAGTTTGCCCACGCTCAGGAGCTGCTCAGCGCCTATTCCGAAGGGGGCATGCGGGCGGTATCGGCTCGTCACGATCCCCTGTAGTTGATTTTGACCGCAGGCCATTTCAGGCAGGCGACGTTGCTATGGCCCCTCTTTGGTTTTCGATGTTGTATGAGGCAATCGCAATCGTTTTGAGCTTCTCTAGGGAACTTGAACAAGAGATATGGTCTGCTGGCGATTGATTAACTCCATTCGTTTTGGTTACAAAAAACATGCCGCGCGCCTGCAGCATGAAGGAGAGGGAATCCTATGAATATCGTTGTATTGAGCGGCAGCCCGCGTAAGGGCGCCAATACCGATACCATGGTCGAGGTGTTTGCCGAGACCGCGCGTGAGGGCGGTAATACGGTTGAGGTCGTTCGCGTTGCCAGCAAGAAGATCGCTGGTTGCCTGGGATGTCAGTACTGCTTTACCCATGAGGGCACCTGTGTGCAGAAGGATGACATGGCTGACGTGATCGAGTCGCTGAAAGGCGCCGATATGGTTGTCTTCGCTTCGCCTATCTACTGGTTTGATATCACTGCGCAGGAAAAGACCGCCATCGACCGCCTGTACGCCTTCGGTGCCACGGGCTTCCCGTTCACCAAGACGGCCCTTTTGCTCGATAGCCACAGCGAGGGCGTCTATGATGCGGCTATCGCTATGTACAAGTCGGCCTGCGCATACTGCAAGTGGGAGGACCAGGGCATTGTCACCATCAGCGGTATGACCGAGCGCGGCAGCATGGCATCCTCGCCCAAGTTGAAAGAGGTGTGCGAGCTCGCTCGCAAGCTGGCCTAAGGACAAGAAGAGCGCATGGCAATCAGCACAAGCGGAAATGCTTGCTGCCCTTACCAAGAGGATTGCTGATTGCCATGCAACGATGCTCCCGCGGACAATTCCGGTGTGCTAAAACGCCTTCTCGTTCAAGAATTCCCTGAACGCGGGGATGTCGAAGCCGACGAGGCCACGTCCACGTTCCCCGATAACGCCGTCCTCGAGGAGGCGGCGTTTGTATTGGCTTGCGTAGTTGCTGGCGACGCCCATGCGTTTGGCTATCTCCGAGACCCTGCTGGGGCCAGAATCGGGCAGCATCGCGAGCAAAAACTCAATGTCTTTATCGGAAAGCTCCTGATAGGTCGTTTCGAGAATACGATCGCGCAGCTCCATACGGGCAAGCAGAGAACCCTGCTGGACATCGGATGTACTGATTTGGGGCGAGTTTTCCGAAACATCCCAAGTGCGATATCCGACGAGCTGCATCATGTAGGGAAATCCGTCGACGGCCTTCACGGCATCCTCGAGCGCTTCTAGCGTGATTGAGCGTCCTCCTGCTTCAATGGTTTTACGAAATGCATTTGCAATCTCAACATCAGTGATTCGTCCCAGCTGATGATACTGGGAGCGTCTGAGGAACGAGACGGAATCGTTACGTAGCAACGCCGATACTTTGTAGGGCAGTCCTGCCATGAGTAGGGCAACTTTTTTACCTTCGCGTACAAAGTGCTGGTAAACAGAGGCAAATTGAAGCATTTCTTCGAGATCGACGGTGACTTCATCGATGGTGATGAGAAGTCCGATGTCATGTTTTTCGAGTTGCTTAAAGATGCCATTCATGCGCGTGCGCCAGTTGCCCTGAGCCTCTTGAGCGTATGTCCAATCGATGCCCACTGGGCCAATTTGAACACCGTTTATGCGCGCGTGAGGCTGTGAGAGGTAGCTATCTGCGGCTTCTTTGGTTCGCTCGATAATATCTTCGAGCATGCCTGGCATGGCGGAGACATTTGCTGCGATCCAGTCGTGTTCAAGCGCCGTTTCTGAAAGGAGCGAGAGAAGTGCCGTCTTGCCCGTTCCCCTTGCGCCAGTAAAAATGGTCGACAGGTTGGGATCTCCTGGGCCGTTGATAAAGCCACGGTTGATGTCGCGCAGGATATGCTCGCGACCCGCTAGAAAGGGAGGGACGCTTCCAAATGTTGGGGTAAAGGGGTTCTTGCTGTGCTCCATGGTAGCTCCTTTGCAGGTTTTGCTAATTTTTGCAAGTTTTGCTAACTTTTGCAAGTTTTGCTAACGACTGACCAAAGGGCATCGAAGTAGTGACGCTGACATTTTTTACGCAGAAAAATAAGCAGAAATCAATTTATCTGCGTTAAAAAATAGTTGAGAAGAAAAACGACGAGTCCCGGGCGCAATGCCGTTGCGTTCCGGGCCTCGTCGCTTTGCGAAGTATCTAACGATCTCGTTGCCGTGGTACCTAGTCAAACAAACTCGGCATGTCATTTTCCTTCATGAGGGCGCCGGCGGAGGGCAGGCTCTGCGCGGTGAACTTCTCGGCCGAGACGCCGGCGCCAAGGATTTCCTCGGTCGTGCCGACGGTGGTGACCGAGCGGCCCTTCTTGGCCGTAAAGGCCTGGACGCCCTGCGTGTTGGTGGTCGTCTTGGTCTTGAGCAGCGACGTGTTGAAGTTCATCAGGCGGTAGTCGCTCGAGACCAGCGCGAGGTCGCGGTCCTCCTTGAGCACCTGCGCATACAGCAGCTTGCTGCCGCCGTAGATGGCGTTCTTAAGGCGCTTGCGGTTGGTCTTGGTAGCGTATCCAGAAAGCGCGACACGCACCACGCGGCCGTTCTCAAAGACGAACAGCACGTCGGCCTTGTAGTCCTCGGGGTCGATGACCCAGATGACGCTCTCGTCGGGTTCCATCTCGAGATCGGTCGGAAGGTACGAGCCCAGCTGGGCCGACTTGGTATCCTCAAACGCCGCGACCTTGCACTTGTACACCTGGCTCTTGTTGGTAAAGACCAGCAGCTCGTGCGTGTTGGAGGACGGGAACTCGATAAAGGGTTTGTCGCCGTCCTTGTACTTGAGCGTGGTCGCCTTCTTGAGCACGCGGTCCGTCATCTTCTTGAGGTAGCCATCGCGCGAGAGCATGATGGTGACCGGGTACTCCTCGACCTCGGGCTCCAGGCTTACCTCGATAACCTCATGGGGCTCGATCCTGCCCGTGCGGCGCGGCATCACGTACTTCTTGTTGACCGCGGCCAGCTCGTCGCTGATGACCTTCTTGATGTTGTCCTCGCTCGAGAGGATCTCCTCGAGTTCGGCGATCTCACCCTCGAGCTTGGCGATGTCCTTGGTGCGGTTGAGGATGTACTCCTCGTTGATGTTGCGGAGCTTGAGCTCGGCGACAAACTCGGCCTGGGTCTCGTCGATGTCGAAACCCTTCATAAGGTTGGGCACGACCTCGGCCTCGAGCTTGGTGCCGCGGATGATGGCGATTGCCTTGTCGATGTCGAGCAGAATCGCCTCAAGGCCGTGCAGCAGGTGCAGGCGCTCGGACTTTTTGCCCAGGTCAAAGTTAATGCGGCGACGCGTGGACTCAATACGCCACTTGACCCACTCGTGCAGAATCTGGCGCACGCCCATAACACGGGGATAGCCGTCGACCAGTACGTTGAAGTTGCACGAGAACGAATCCTGCAGCGTGGTCGAGCGATAGAGCTTGGCCATGAGCTTGTCGGGGTCGACACCGCGCTTAAGGTCGATGGCGATACGCAGACCCGAAAGGTCGGTTTCATCGCGGATGTCTGCGATCTCCTTGACCTTGCCCTCCTTGGAGAGCTTGACGATGCGCTCGATGATGACATCGGTCTTGGTGGTGTAGGGGATCTCGTAGACCTCGATGATGCGCTCTTCGGGAATCCAGCGCCAGCGGGAGCGAATCTGGAAGCTGCCCAGGCCGGTCTCGACGATCTTCTCCATCTCCTCGCGGCGGTAGATAATCTCGCCGCCGGTCGAGAAGTCGGGCATGGGCATGTACTCGAGCAGGTCGCAGTCGGGATCCTGCAGGTAGTGCATCGTGGCGGTGCAGACCTCGTTGAGGTTGAAACCGCAGATGTCGGACGCCATGGCGACGCCGATGCCCTTATTGGCCGAGACGAGGATGTTGGGGAACGTGGTGGGCAGCAGGCGCGGCTCCTTCATGGCGCCGTCGTAGCTGTCGACGAAGTCGACCGGGTCCTTGTCGATGTCCTTGAAGATCTCGGCGCTGATGGGGGAGAGCTTGGCCTCGGTATAACGAGAGGCGGCGTAGCTCAGGTCGCCCGAATAGTACTTGCCAAAGTTGCCCTTCGACTCCACGAAGGGGGCAAGCAGCGCTTCGTTGCCCGTCGCCAGGCGCACCATCGTTTCGTAGATCGCGGCATCGCCGTGCGGGTTGAGCTTCATGGTCTGACCCACGATGTTGGCGCTCTTTTGGCGCTCGCCCTTGAGCAGGCCCATCTTGTACATAGTGTAGAGCAGCTTGCGGTGCGAGGGCTTAAAGCCGTCGATCTCGGGGAATGCGCGCGAGACGTTGACGCTCATGGCGTAGGGCATGTAGTTGACCTCGAGCGTCTGCGTGATCGGCTGGTCGGTGACCTCGGAGTGCAGGCCGATGACGTTCTCGGCGTTGACCTGCTTTTTCTTTGGCTGGTTCTTCGTCTTCTTCTTTGCCACGATTTCCTCTTGAACTTCTTATGGGCCGTCGTTATCGATTTGCTGCTATTGCAGGTCCAGCTGGTCCAGGTATTCCTTGCCGTGCTCGGAGATATGGCGCTTGCGGCCCGCCTCGTCGTTGCCCAGCAACAGGTTGAACATGGTTTCCATCTTGGTGACGTCCTCGGGCTCCACCTTGATCAGGCGGCGCGTCTCGGGGTTCATGGTGGTGAGCCACATCATGTCCGGATCGTTCTCACCAAGACCCTTGGAGCGGTTGATGGAGCACTTCTGGTCGCCGATCTCCTTGAGGATGCCGTTCTTCTCGAGCTCGGTGTAGGCAAAGTAGGTCTTCTCTTTGCAGTTGATCTCGTAGAGCGGCGATTCGGCGATATACACGTAGCCCTCGTCGATAAGTGTGGGCACTAGGCGGTAGAGCATGGTGAGCACGAGTGTTCGGATGTGATAACCGTCGACGTCGGCGTCCGTACAGATGATGACCTTGTTCCAGTTGAGGTTATCCAGGTCGAAGGCACCCAGGTTCTTGATGCGCTTGTCCTTAATCTCCACGCCGCAGCCCAGCACGCGTATAAGGTCCATGATGATGTCGGACTTAAAGATGCGCGGGTAGTCCTCCTTCAGGCAGTTGAGGATCTTGCCTCGGACGGGCATAACGCCTTGGAACTCGGCATCGCGCGAGGTGCGAATGGCGCCTGCTGCCGAGTCGCCCTCTACGATGTAGATCTCGCGGCGGCTCTTGTCTTTGGAGCGGCAATCGATGAACTTTTGCACGCGGTTGGCCATGTCGGTCTTTTGCTGCAGGTTGGTCTTGATGCTCTGGCGCGTCTTTTCGGCATTCTCACGCGAGCGCTTGTTGATGAGCACCTGCTCCACAATCTTGTTGGCGGCATCTTTGTTCTCGATCAAGTAGGTCGAGAGACGCTCCTTAAAGAAGGCGGTCATGGCCTGCTGGATAAAGCGGTTATTGATAGCCTTCTTGGTCTGGTTTTCGTAGGACGTCTGGGTGGAGAAGCAGTTGGTCACCAGTACCAGGCAGTCCTGGACGTCTTGCCACTTAATGCCGGTCTCGTTTTTGTTGTACTTGCCCTGTTGCTTAATATAGGCATCGATGGCGCTGGTCAGAGCGCTGCGCGCGGCCTTCTCGGGCGAACCGCCGTTCTCGAGCCAGGAGGAATTGTGGTAGTACTCCTGCATCATGAAGGTGCGCGAGAAGCACATGCACGCGGTGATCTTTACGTTGTAGTCGGGCAGGTCTTCGCGGTCGCGACCGCGGCGGTCGGCCTCGATAAAGAAGGGTTCGGTGAGGTAGTCGGCACCCACCTTCTCGAGCACGTAGTCCTCAATGCCCTTGGGATAGCAAAAGTCCTCTTCGGAGAACTCGCCATCGTCGCCTTCGATGCGCAGGCGGAAGGTCACGTTGGCGTTGACCACGGCCTGGCGGCGCATGGTCTCGCGATACCAGTCGTGGGGAATGCTGATGGAGGTAAAGACCTCAAGATCGGGGCGCCACTTGATGGTGGTGCCGGTGCGGTCCTCGTCGCTGGGCTCGATCTCGAGCGCCTTCTTTTTGGCGCCGACGACCTTGCCTTTCTTAAAGTGCAGAGAGTACTTGTTACCGTCGCGCCAAACGGTGACGTCCATGTACTCGGAAGCGTACTGGGTCGCGCACGAGCCCAGGCCGTTGGTGCCGAGCGAGAAGTCGTAGTCGCCGCCCTGGTTGTTGTTGTATTTGCCGCCGGCGTAGAGCTCGCAGAAGACGAGCTCCCAGTTAAAGCGCTTCTCGGAAGGGTTCCAGTCGAGCGGGCAGCCGCGGCCGTTGTCCTCTACCTGAATGGAGCCATCGCGAAAGGCGGTAAGGGTGATGAGCTTGCCGTAGCCCTGGCGCGCCTCGTCAACGGCGTTGGACAGGATCTCGAAGGCGGCATGCGCGCAGCCGTCGAGCCCGTCCGAGCCAAAAATAACGGCGGGGCGCAGGCGTACGCGTTCCTCGTCCTTGAGCTGGCGGATACTGTCGTTACCATAGTTTGCGGTGTTTTTTGCCATACTCGCTCTCTCGGTGCTCCTTTGCTGCATTTAAGTCATATAGATAGTCAAGGTAGCATAGCCCAGCCCACAGACGATTCCAACCAACACGAAATCCATCGAACAATCGTTCGGATTAACGGGTATAGTGTTTAGTGGTAACGCGGCATTGTTAAACAAATTTGGATACAAACGATTTTTATTTAATAGGGACCTAGTTTTACTAAACAAAATCGAATGATGCTGATTGCACGAGCGGGCACAGCGATCGACTATCAATCACGTTTACTCGGACAAAACCGAGTCGGTTCTGTCCGAGTAAGTTTGAATAGCGAATCGAAATTGTTATGTCCACATGGCGATGGCGAACATGGTTTCCATTATGACAGATATAGTTGACATCTTGTGAAGGATGCAATATATTTCTGTCATGTTGCAACGGATATCTGTCCACATTTACGAAAGGAACTCCATGCCAGGCAAAAAGAACCTACGCATGAAGGCGGCACGCGCGGCGGCTGGCCTTTCGCAAGCTGACTTAGCCCGAGCCGTGGGCGTTGTGCGCCAAACCATCGGCCTTATCGAGGCGGGCGGCTACAACCCCACGCTCAATTTGTGCGTGGCAATCTGTAAGGTGCTGCGCGTTACGTTGAACGACTTGTTTTGGGAAGACGAAACCGACGCCGACCCTAATACTCTTTAGGAGTTCACTATGAAATATGAAGATCTGAAAATCGTGCAAAAGTGGCGTGAATATGCCGGCCCAAAGGATGAACGCCTGGAGGCTGAGAACGCGAAGATCTACAAGATTGGTTTCGTGCTGCTTTCGTTTGGCATGTTGATGATCTTTTTCTACCAGTTTATAGCTCGACAGGTTGCGTGGGTTCACAGCGACGCCAGTGAAATGCCGCATGGCTTTGCAACGCCATTCGAGGCAGCCATGTATTTGTGGCTCGTTCTCGTGATGTTGATTTGTGCAGGGCTGCAAACGCGGAAGGGCTATGTCGATACCAATCGTTTTGGGCAAACCGAGCATCTTCCTGTTGGATATTTCCTGCTTGTCAGCGGTCTTAGCGGCACCGCGTTCGCGCTTGTTATTGCCGCAATGCGCTGTGTCGCTGAGGCGCAGATCGTACCGCTCGAAAGCGTCTTTTGGTTGGCGAACCTGGCCACGGGCGTGTTCTGCGGAGCGACGATTTTCGCGGCCACGTTTGCTGTCCTGTGCGCAACGTTTTTCACGGCGAAAAGACGCCGTGCCAAGCTCGAGGCAGAACTCGACTCCTCAGACGACATTTAATGCGCAATGGGCTGGCTCTGGGTATTCAGAACCAGCCCATTTTGATGTTCGATGAGCCGAGTCGGCGCCTCTCACAAAAGTAACTAGGAGCTAGCGAGGCCTATCCGAATTGTCCTCATTGGCGGTGTCTTTTTCGAGCGCCGTGCGGCGGGCGCTGTAGGCGACGAGGCCGGCGCCTGCCACGGCGAGTGCTGCAGCGGCTGCCGTAAGGGGGACGTTGCTGTCTTTGCGAGAAGCCGCTTCGTGGCGGTAGTGCCGTTCAAGGGTCAAAATGTCCAATTTAGGCGAGCGAAGCGCCGGGTTCCGGAATGTGTTCGATGCGCTTGGCAGCCCGGTCGTTAACGCAGCATATGCGCGACCAGCTCGGCGCGTGTGCCGATGCCAAGCTTTGCGTATACGCCGGATAGGCGGTTTTTGACGGTGCCCGGCGATACTCCCATATGGCGTGCGATTTCGGCGTTGGTCCACCCACGACAGGCGAGCATGGCCATGGTGAATTCCGTGGTCGTTAGATCGTCGGCCACGTCCTCGCCCGAATCGGGGTTGTGGATGCGCCGCCAGCCGTAGCTGAATCGATACGTGATCTCGATGATGCGTGCGAAATCGTCAGGGTATTGCGATTTTAGGCATGCCTCGATGAGTCCCTGCAAAAGGCCATGGTGTTCGCCGATGAGTTCGATAAGGCCGTCGGGGCGCGCAATGTCCCAAGCGGCGCCAAAATGCGCTTTTGCGGCGTCGACGTCTTTGAGACTCATACAGGCCATCGAAGCCGACAAGTGCAGGAATAGCTCCGAGATGGGGTAGCTTCCCTGTTTCATAATCAGGGCGTTT
Organism: uncultured Collinsella sp.; assembly: GCA_958350755.1. Taxonomy (GTDB): domain Bacteria; phylum Actinomycetota; class Coriobacteriia; order Coriobacteriales; family Coriobacteriaceae; genus Collinsella. Next base: position 405 of record CATWID010000064.1, on the reverse strand, counting down.
TCCGCCATGCCCAGGCTGCGGCCGTATTCGCCGCGCAGATACAACGCGTGCGCCATCACGTAGCTGGCGAACAGGCGCAGGCCTTCGGGCAGATGCGCCGCAAGTGGATAAAACTCTTCGGCAGAATACGGGGAAGGCAAGTGCAACAGGACGCTCGCGGCGGAGGCGAACAGGATATGCGTGGCGTGGACGGCAGAAGATTCCTCGTCAGTTGGCGTATCGAGGATGCCTGCAAGGCAACGACGGGCATCGGTGATACGGTTGAGCGACAGACTGGCATATCCGCAGATAAGGCATGCGGAATAGCGCAGTGCGGGATCGGTGGCGTCAAGATAGGGGCGTGCTGTCTCGGCGGCGAGTGTGGCCTGTCCGCGAAAGTACAGCGCTTCCGCCGTGGCGATGGTG
>CATWID010000063.1 GCA_958350755.1 uncultured Collinsella sp. | reverse complement strand
AGCACGTCCACGTGACCGCCCCCGACGGCCAGTTTGTCCTGATCATCCCCGTCGTCGATCTTGAAGCCAAGGGCGCGCTCAAGGCTGGTGACCCCATCTGGTTCAAGTTTGAGAAGAACGCGACCCACCTCTTCGATAAGGTCTCTGGCAAGAACCTTATCTAGGCCCGATCCAATCAGGCCCTCCTTTTGGGCGACTGCGGCTTTGCCATCCTTTTGCCGTGGTCACATATAAGGCTCCCCTCCCGTCCACTAGGCGAGAGGGGAGCCTTTCTTTGTACCGGGGCCGTCTATCTGTCGGTTTGTCTTGATCTGTAACAGGAGGAGGGCCAGATTGGGCCTAGATGTTACAGATTGAGATGGCGTCGAGCTGTCTATCCTTCCATCTCGATCTGTAACACAAAGGACCGATTTCGGCAGCTACCTGTTACAGATTGAGATTGTATTGGACGGCTTGTCCGTTTGTCTAAATCTGTAACAGGTGGAGCCGTTTTGGCCGAGTAATTGTTACAGTTCGAGATACTTCGGCAGGGTGCTTCTATTTGTCTCGATCTGTAACAGATAGACCCAATTTTGCCGGCTAGGTGTTACAGGTCGAGATTGTTTGACCGAGCCGGTCAACGGGTCGGCGTATGGGCACAAAAAGCGGAGCCGTGTTGCCACGACTCCGCTTTCAAGAGGATGGGTAAAGGAAACGAAATTAGCTCAGGTGCCAGATCTCGTTGTTGTACTGGGAGATCGTGCGGTCAGACGAGAAGGTGCCGGCGTTGGCGATGTTGATCAGCGCCTTGCGCATCCAAGCGTCCTGGTCCTCGTAGTCGGCCAGCACGCGCTCCTTGGTCTGGATGTACTCCTCAATGTCGAGCAGGGCCATAAACCAGTCCTTGCCCTTGATGTCGTCGTGCAGGCGCTGCAGACGCTCGGCGTTGCCGGTCGCCATAAAGGCCGGGTTGGTGATAAAGTCCACCAGCAGCTTGATACCGGGCTTGCGGTAGAGTGCGGCGGCGTTATAGCTGCCGTCGGCGTAGAGCTGCTCAACCTGTTTGGACGAGGCACCAAAGGTGTAGATGTTCTCGTCGCCCACGAGCTCGGCGATCTCGACATTGGCACCGTCGAGCGTGCACAGGGTCAAAGCGCCGTTGAGCATGAATTTCATGTTGGAGGTGCCGCTCGCCTCCTTGGAGGCCAGGCTGATCTGCTCGGAGATGTCGGCAGCGGGAATCACGCGCTCGGCGGCGGTGACGTTGTAGTTCTCGATCATGACGACCTGCAGGTAGGGAGCCACGTCGGGGTCGTTGGCGATCCACTGGGAAAGCGTCAGGATTAGATGGATGATATCCTGGGCGATGGTGTAGGCAGGTGCCGCCTTGCCACCAAAGATGATGGTGACGGGGTGTTCGGGTTTATTGCCGTTCTTGATGTCGAGATACTTCCAGATGATGTAGAGCGCGAGCATCTGCTGGCGCTTGTACTCGTGGATACGCTTGACCTGAACATCGATGATGGCGTTGGGGGGAATGGTCACACCCTGCTCGAGCGCCATGAACTGGCGCATGATGGTCTTGGCCTCGGCCTTGGTGGCAGCCAGGCGCTCGAGAACGTCCTTGTCGTCGGCGAACTTGGCGAGTTTGCTCAGATCGCCGGTGCTGCGCCAGTCGGTGCCGATCACATCGTCGAGCAGGCTGGCGAGCGCGGGGTTGGCCCCATGGATCCAACGGCGGAAGGTGATGCCGTTGGTCTTGTTGGAGAACTTCTCGGGATAAATCTCGTAGAACGGGTGAAGCTCGGTGTCCTCCAGAATCTTGGTGTGGAGTGCGGCGACGCCATTGATGGAGAAGCCAAAGTGAATGTCCATGTGGGCCATGTGGACGGTGTCGTGCTCGTCGATGATGGCGACGCGCGGGTCGTCGTGCTCGGCTTTGGCGACCTCGTCGAGCTTGACGATGATGTCGGCGATGGCGGGCGAGACCTTCTGCAGGCTGGCGAGCGGCCACTTCTCGAGCGCCTCGGCAAGGATCGTGTGGTTGGTGTAGGCGACCATGGAGCGCACGATGGCAACGGCCTCGTCAAACTTGATGTCGTGCTCGGTGGTGAGCAGGCGGATGAGCTCGGGAATGACCATGGTGGGGTGCGTGTCGTTGATCTGGACCACGGCGTAGTCGGCCAGATCGTGCAGGTTGCTGCCGCGCTCGACGGCCTCGTCGATCAGGAGCTGGGCGGCGTTGCTCACCATGAAGTACTCCTGGTAGATGCGAAGCAGGCGGCCCTGCTCATCGGAATCATCCGGATAGAGGAACAAGGTGAGGTTCTTGGCGATCTTGGTCTTGTCGAAGTCGATGGAGCTGCCGGGGACCAGGCCGTCGTCAACGCTTGCCAGGTCAAACAGACGCAGGCGGTTCTTGGTGGGCTGGTCGTAACCGGGCACATCGATGTTGACGAGCTTGGAGGTGACGGCAAAATCGCCAAACTCGACGGTGTAGGAGCGGTCGTCATCGATCAGGATATCTTGCTCGCCGAGCCACTCGTCGGGGACGGCCTTCTGCTGATTGTCGACAAAGCGCTGACGGAACAGGCCGTAGTGGTAATTGAGGCCCACGCCGTCGCCGGTCAGGCCCAGCGTGGCGATGGAATCCAGGAAGCACGCGGCCAGGCGGCCCAGGCCACCGTTGCCGAGCGACGGCTCGACCTCAAACTCCTCAATCTTATTGAGGTCGTGGCCCGCGGCGGTGAGCTGGTCCTTAACCTCGCTATAGATACCGAGGTCGATCATGTTGTTGATCAGCAGCTTGCCAATCAAGAACTCAGCAGAGATGTAATAGAGCTTTTTCTTGCCATTGTTGAGCGGGCAGGCGGCGGAGCGCTCTTGCACGAGCTTGACCAGCAGTTTGTAAATGTGGCGGTCATCGAGTTGCTCGAGCGAAGTTCCAAAGGACTGCTCGGCAAGATCCGCAAGATTGATACGGGGCATGTTTCCTCCTGTGGTGGGTTGACTACATGTCAAAAAATCAAAAGAAGCCCGCGCGAGGGGATTGGGATGGCCTCGCGCGGGAAAAGCGGTCGCGTCCGCACGGTGGGGTGGGGTCGGGCGCGGTGGCTCCTATTGGGGAAGCTCGATTTCGGCTTCCGACGGGATGCGGAAGTAGGTCTCGGTCCAGCCGGTGAGCTTGTGCTCGAGCTCGCGGGTGATGGCGCCATCAAGCATGCGCCAGGTCCAGTTTCCGCCCAGGGTGGCGGGAGTGTTGATGCGCGCCTCGTTGCCCAGATTGAGCAGGTCCTGCATGGTGTAGATGCAGGTATCGCTCACGCTGGCGGCGATGGTGCGGTTGAGCGCATCGGCCATGGGCTCGCCCGCCTGCTGGTGGGCGTACAGGGCCGCCTGCTCGCGCTGACGCGGGGTGGCCGTTCCCTCATACCAACCACGTGCCGTTTCGTTGTCATGTGTTCCGACGTAGGCGACGGTGTTGGCAATGTAGTTGTGCGGCAGGTAGTACGAGTTGGTGCCCTCAAAGGCAAACTGCAGGATCTTCATGCCAGGGAAGCCCGTGGTGTCGCGCATGTCGATGACGCCGGGGGTAAGAAAGCCCAGGTCTTCGGCAATGATGGGAAGCGTGCCGAGCTTTTCCTCAAGCACCTTGAAGAGCTTGAGGCCGGGACCCTGCGTCCACGAACCATATGACGAATCGGGAGAGGAGAACGGCACCTCCCAAAATGCCTCGAAACCGCGGAAGTGGTCCAGACGGATGATGTCGTACATGTCGAGGGCGGCTTGGATGCGGCCTTCCCACCAGGAGAAGCCGTCTGCTTCCATGGCGTCCCAGTCATAGATGGGGTTGCCCCAGTACTGGCCGGTGGCCGAGAACTGATCGGGCGGCGTTCCCGCGACGCTGACGGGATTGCCGGCGGCGTCGATCTTAAAGAGCTCGGGCGTGGCCCACATCTCGACGGAGTCGCGCGAAACATAGATGGGCAGGTCGCCGATGATCAGGATGTCGTGCTCGTTGGCATAGGCCTTGAGGCGGCTCCACTGGCGATCGAAGAAGTACTGCGTCATCTGGTGGTAGAGCATGCACTCGGGATGGGCGGCGCAGACCTTGTTGGATGCCTCGCCGCGGCGGCGGAGCTCCTCGGGCCACTCCCAAAAGGCTTTGAGCCCGCACTCCTCCTTGACGGTCATAAACTCGCAGTAGGGAATGAGCCAGTCCTCGTTTGCCTGGATAAAGTCGTCGAAATCGGCTGGTTTATCCGCGGCGAAGCGCTCGGCGGCACGGTCGAGGATTTGGCGGCGGCCAGCAAAGATGGCGCCGTAGTCGACGTTGTTGGGATCGGAGCCCAGGTACACGCCGTCGATATCGTGCTGCTCCAGATAGCCTGCCTCGATAAGCTCGGCAAAGTCAATGAAGTTAGGGTTGCCCGCGCGGGCCGAGAACGACTGATAGGGCGAGTCGCCATAGCTCGTCGTCGTAAGGGGCAGAATCTGCCAATAATGTTGTTTGCACGAGGCGAGGAAATCGACAAAGTCGTAGGCGTTCCAGCCGAAGCCACCGATGCCGTACGGTCCAGGCAGGGACGAGATGGGCATGAGAACACCGCTTGCACGCTCCATGGATGCGCTCACCAACCTTCTTGCAGTGGGGCCGGTCTGCAGATGGACAGACAGCCCGTCCCCGAGTTTCTAATTCGATATGCTTATTGTAGAGCATGTTGTTTAAACATGTGCGGGCAAGATGGAAAAGTTGGTCCATTTTCGGTAAATGGTTGCGCGCCATGAAAAAAGCCCCGGTCTCACATCGTGGGATCGGGGCAAGAACGGTATGTAGGTTTTTGCTACTCGGCGTCGGCGAAGCCGTTGGGGTTGTGGCTTTGCCAGTTCCAGCTATCGCGGCACATATCCGCGATGTCGTACTGGGCCTTCCAGCCCATCATGCGCTCGGCCTTGGAGGCATCGCACCAGTTGGCGGCGATATCGCCGGCGCGGCGCTCGCGAATCACATAGGGCAGCTCCTTGCCGCAGGCCTTGGAGAAGGCAGCGACGACCTCGAGCACCGAGGTGCCGGTGCCGGTGCCCAGGTTGAAGATCTCGACGCCGGTCTTGCCGTTCATCCAGTTGAGGGCGGCAACGTGGCCCGAGGCCAGGTCACAAACGTGGATATAGTCGCGCACACCCGTGCCGTCGGGAGTGGGGTAGTCATTGCCAAAGACCTGAACGGCCTCGAGCTTGCCCACGGCAACCTGCGCGACATAGGGCACCAGGTTGTTGGGGATGCCCTTGGGGTCCTCGCCGATCAGGCCCGACGGATGGGCGCCGATGGGGTTGAAGTAGCGGAGCAGCACAACGTCCCACTCGGGGTCGGCGGTATGAACGTCCATAAGGATCTGCTCAATCATCCACTTGGTCCAGCCATAGGGGTTGGTTGCGGGCTTCTTGGGGTCCTCCTCGGTGACGGGCGGGTTGTCCGGGTCGCCGTAGACGGTCGAGGAGCTCGAGAAGATGATGGACTTGCAGCCATGGTTGCGCATGACGTCGATGAGCACCAGGGTGTTCTCGATGTTGTTGTGGTAGTACTCGACGGGCTTGCTCACCGACTCGCCGACGGCCTTAAAGCCGGCAAAGTGGATGACGCGGTCGATCTGATGGGTATCGAAGATCTTGTTCATCGCATCGCGGTCGAGTACGTTGGCCTCGTAGAAGGTGAGGTTTTTGGCAGCCTCTTCGCCCACGATGGTCTTGACGCGGTCTACGGCGACAGCGCTGGAGTTGGAGAGGTTGTCGACGATGACGACCTGGTAGCCGCCCTCGAGCAGCTGAACGACGGTGTGCGAGCCGATAAAGCCGGCGCCACCGGTTACGAGGACGCAGGTGTCTTTGGGGTCGAGTGCTTTGGACATGTAGTCTCCTATCGAATCAGGAACACTTCTTGAGGGGAGTATAGCGCAGGCAGAGGTGCCAAGAACGTGCGCGGCAGGAAAAGCGGAGGAATATGTTAACGTACTCATAGAAATGCTGCGTGGGCATAACCTTGACTTTGGCGTTTGCATACGAGCCGCCGACCATACGGTTTGCTGCCGTTCGTGGAAATCGTTGGGATGCGCCATATGTACGCTAATATGTATGAGTTGAGCGACATATAAATAAACATGTAACGGAGTAGATATGTCACCAAACAGCGATTCCATCCTTTCCCAGGAGCTTTCGCGTCGTACTGCCCTCAAGGCCCTGTTCGGCGCAGCTTCTGCAGCCGTTCTTTTTGGTCTGCCCGCCCGCGCCCATGCTGCGGAGGCCACCAAGGAAACCACCGACAAGCTCAATGCGGCCCAGGCTCAGCTTGACGAGGTCCAGGCCCAGCTCGACAGCATCGCAAATGAATACGCGGCGCTGGCCAACAAGAACGCCCAGACCCTCAACGATATCGAGGGCGTACAGGGCCAGATTGACAGCACGCAGGCGCAGATTGACGAAAAGAAGGCCGAGCTCAAAAAGAAGCGCGGCGATCTTTCCGATCGCGTTTCCGCCAGCTATAAGTCGGGCGGCACCAACATCCTGTCGCTGCTGCTCGCCTCGGGTTCGTTTGAGGAGCTCGTCGCTAATGCGCACTATGTTGAGAAGATCAACAAGAGCGACCGCGACGCCATCGAGGACATTCAGACCATCCAGGAAGAGCTCGATGAGCAAAAGACCGAGCTTGAGTCGCAGAAGGCCGACTTAGAGAAGCTCAAGGACCAGCAGACTGCCCAGATGCAGGACATGCAGGCCAAGCAGCAGGAGGTCCAGACCGTGCTGAACGGTCTTTCCGACGACGTCAAGGAGCTCATGGCTCAGCGCGATTCCGAGATTCTCGCTGCCGCCCAGGCCGAGGAGGCTGCCAGGAAGGCCGCCGCCGCTGCCGCGGCCGCCGCGAACAAGAATAATTCCTACTCGGGTGGTTCGAGCTCGGGCGGTGGATCGTATGCGCCCGGAACTCCGCAGCAGAATGCCGGCTCGGGCAAACAGCAAGCCGTCGTCAACGCGTGCTACTCCACGCCTTCGCCGGGCCAGAACTGGTGCGCGGCGTGGGTTACCAATGTCTTCCATAACGCCGGCGTTGGCTATTTTGGCGGCAACGCGTGCGATATGTTTAACGCCTGGTGCTATAGCTCCGACCGCTCGGCGCTGCAGGTGGGCATGATCGTGGCCGACTCCTCGCATAGCGGCACCGGTGCGCCGGGCCTGCTGTATGGCCACGTGGGCATCTATATCGGCGGCGGCATCGTTATGAGTAACGAGGGTCCCATTACGTCGAAGTCGCTCGATTCGTTTATTTCGTTCTATGGCACGGGCTCTGGCGTGCGCTGGGGCTGGCTTGGCGGCGTTGTGCTGTCGTAAGGCAAGTTGGGCCGCGCGCCCGCCCGCAATATATTTGATTGCCTGCTCGGGCAGTCCTGCGCAAAAAGAAGGCCACATTAAGTGGCCTTCTTTGCGTGCGGAACTCGCGATCAATCAAATATATTGCGGGCGGGCACGCGGCCCTCTCGGGTTCGGGGCGCGACACGCAGGACTGGTTGTCTGAATAAAAGAAGGTGAAGGCCCCTTGGGCTAAATACTTAGTTTTACTTTACGCTGCGCTTTTTGTTTCTGCCGTAAACGGCTGTAACGATTGCTGTACCGCCGCTGACGAACAACAGGGCGATCCACAAAGCAAAGCTGTTTGCATCGCCAGCCTGCGGAAGCTTATCGGTTGTTCCCGGTTTGGTGTCGGCAGGTTTTTTCTCTTTGGTGCTAGCAGGTTTTTTCTCAAGAGCAGCAATCGCATCTTCGATAGCCTTTGCCATTGCATCAACTTCGCTCTGTTCAGTGATGTTCTTGTCACGGACAACAGCCTTGACGGCAGCTTCCACACCGGAGAAATCCTTGTAGTCATTCTTGTTCAGGGCATTTGCTTTGGCAATGGCTGCATCGACTTTGGTGTAGTCGGCAGGCAAATAAGTCATTGCGATAGTATGCGTATGAGTTGCTGTATCAGCCGTAATCGTAATACTGGAATTGAAAACCTCGCAATTATCTGCGCTGACTTCGACTTGATAAGTACCTGCCTCCAAATTGGCGGCGTTTGTTACTACCTGACCGTTTACTTTGATGATTACATTTGTCAGATCAGCGGGTGTTACAACAAAAGAAACTGCATATTTCGGTGCCGGCAGAATAGGCGTGCCATTTGGGTTAAATCGATAATTACCGCCAGCGGCAGTGATTTCATTAAAGAAATCTTCCGTTTTCATGGAGTCAAGGGTCTTTTCTGTTCCAGCGTTCGGGCACTTAAAGCAAGCCGGGACATTTTCAGTTTCCACGAAATAATTGTTTTCAAAAACAGGTGTATTAGAAGAAACATTGCCTGCAATGCCACCCAAACGCTTATAAGGCGTAGTGGCAGTATATTGAGATAAATCCATTTCACCAGCGAAATAGCAATGTCTGATTTCTGTACCTGCACCAACTATCCCTGCAATGCCGCCGAAATCTGTAGTTCCGTTGCCAAGAGGAGCCATTTTCCCTGTGGAATAACAATTGATAATCTTTGAGGCTTGATACAACTGCCCAACAACTCCGCCGGTACAGGGTGTCCAAGAGGTCATATCGCCTGTATTAGCACAATACTGAACGGTACTGTTTTCAGCAATACCTACGATACCGCCCATCTGAAAAGAGCTGACATCCTTCGTTATTGAATAATTCCCCTTGTTTTGGCAGTATTCAATCGTGCTATTTATTGCATATCCGCACATAGCCGCAGTACCGTTAATATATTTGTCTGTATCCGTGAACGACACATCTGAAACACAGTCAGAAATTTTGCTGTCTGCTGCAACACCCGCTACCGTTCCAAAGTAGACATACCCCGAATTGGATACATCCAGCTTGCCCTGAATTGTCAAACCGGAAATTTCAGCGCCGTAAACCTCACTGAACAATCCGAAAGACGGATACTCCGTCTTCCCATAGTTTTCGGAAAAATCTAAATTGGAAATCGTATGCCCGTTTCCGTAAAACTTGCCGCTGAAGTAATGCAACAGATTTCCATCAGCATCAAATGTGCTACCAATTGGTGTCCACGCAATACCTGTTAAATCCAAATCTGCATCAAGAGATACAACCGCATCTGTCTTATCGTCGTATTCGCCATTGTCCACAGCTTTTGCAAATTGCAAAAGCTCATCTACTGTTGTGATTGATGTTTTGCTGCTTTGCGCGTTCTCTTCTGCAGAGGCTGTCATCGGAACAAGTGTCATCGCAAGACACAACGCAAGCAGAATGCCTAGAAGCTTCTTCTTCATTTTCATTCCTCCCAAATAATTCTATCCGCTACTTGCTTCCTCCGACAGCGGACATGCCGGAGAAGATAGAAGGCTTAGCCGGCTTAACCGGAAAAGATTGATTTGCCGGTCGTGGCTAGGACTTCAATATCAAACCACCATCCTTCCAGAAAACGCAAAAAGCCGAAGCCAAGGCATACTGCGCCCTGTCTCCGGCAACCGGTTCGTTAAAAATTGTATGAAATAAGACTTGAAGCGCTGAAAAGGCGGCGCTATGCTCCTGCCGAGCCGAGCCGAGCCGAGC